>QJYK01000222.1 GCA_003248075.1 Gemmatimonadota bacterium
CGCCCACGACCACGGAGCTCGGCAACAAACCGTCGGGAGCGGGGGGGCTCAACCCCGAGCTGGATCCGACCCGCGGTCTGACCGTCGAGGGGGGCGTCCGCGGTCGTCTGGGACCGTACTGGAGCGCCGAGGCCACGCTCTTCCACACGTCGCTCAAGGACGAGCTCGTGGCCTTCGAGGTGCCCACCTCCCCGGGGCGCACCTTCTACCGCAATGCCGGCGAGTCGAGCCACGTGGGGTGGGAGTTGACTGCGGAGGGCCGTCCGACGGAGGCGGTCTGGCTGCGCGTCGCCTATACCCGCGTGGACGCCCGCTATGACCGCTACAGCGTCGAAGGACAGGACTACGCGGGCAATCGGATCCCGGGTTTGGCACCCCACCGGGTCGACGGTCGCGTGCGCCTGTCGTCCGGCGCCCCCTGGATCGAGGTGCGCGGCCTCTATCAGGACCGCATCCCGGTGGACGACGCCAACGCGTCGCGCTCGCCGGCCCACTTTCTCGGAGACGTGCGGGCGGGACTCGACCGCATTCGGGTCGGTCGGATGCTCGTCTCCCCGTTCGCAGCCGTCGCCAACGTGCTGGACCGTGGATACAACACCGCGGTCGTCGTCAACGCGTTCGGCGGACGCTTCTACGAGCCGGGACCCGGTCGGACCTTCCAGGCGGGCGTGGGAATCGCGACCGGAGGACGCGCGCGCTAGGAGCCTATCCGAGTGATACAGTGGGCCGCGCACATGGGGCTTACGCTGCTCAGCGTAGTGAGCGACGACGAGTCGTAGCCGTAGCTACGGCGAGGAGGAGCGACGACCGATCAGCGGCGTAACCCCCATGTGCCCCAACACCCAGTTGGACATGTACATACGCGGTCGAGGGGTTGGGGTGGCACGGCCCGCCGTATTACTCCGACAGGCTCCTACGGAGGCGGCGGGACGCACCCCGTCGCGTCGTGGACCACCGCCAGCGCGTTGACCACCGGACGCCCGCCTTTACCCTCCGACGGCCGGTTGCGGGCCACCCCCCACACCACCATCACGGAGGAGCCCCCACCATCCAGGTTGATCGCGTCTCGCGCGCCGAACGCCTCCAGAAGCCCGGCGAGCTCGGGAAGCGTCATCCCCACCGAATAGGGCGCCTGCCGACCGTCCACGACGACCAGCAGAAGGAGGCTGCGCTCGGGGTCCCAGGCGACCGCCGTGCGCGGGTGCCGCGTAGCCGCAAACGCCGGGCGCGCGGCGACCCCGAGGTCTCCCACACGAACCCCGCCACCCAGCAGCTCGGGGAAGCCCCCGACCGCCTGGGTCTCGCCGTCCCCGGCGTCGAGGTCCACGGGCCAGCCGACTCTCAAGGAGTCGTTCCGCACCAACGCGCTCCCCATCCACGGCGCTTCGCCCGGCCTCCAGGCCAGGGCCGGCCGCGCACGTGCCGCGGTCACCTTCCCGCCCACCACCTCGCTCCCGATCGTGGCACCTTCCGGTGTGAAGAAGTCGGCGTTCACGGCTGCCACCGTGCGCGCCCCGGACCGCGTCACCATCGACGCCACCTGCTCGTGTCCCCGCCCTCCCGTCTCGCGTGCCTCCGCCACCAGGGTCCTGAGCGCCACGTCGCAACGACCGAGATCCGCCTCGACCACGTGCACGGCCCAGGGTCCTTCGGCCGACCACAGGTATCGGTACCGGACGCCCGCCGCGATCCTCGCGCCACGGACGGTATCCGGATGGAGGAGCTCGACCACCGCGTCCGGTAGAAGCGCGCGGAGCTCCGGGGGCGTGTCCGGGGGTGCACAGCCCGCGATCGTGAAGATCGTCGCCAGCGCCCTCGTCGCCCTCGATCCGGTTCGCGCCGGAGCGCGCCCCTCGATCGCGGACCCGTGGACCGACCCGGCCCGAGTCTCTATACTGCGGCGCCCATGCCGCTCATCCGACGCCGTTCCGGTCCGCCGGCCTCCGCGGCCCTCGCGCTCTCGCTGGCGCTCCTGCTCCCCATGCCGGTCCGTGCCCAGGGGGCGAGGGCGGGTGACGGCGTCCGCGTCGGGGTCACGCTCGGAGGGATCAGCACCGTGGGCCTCGCACTCGAATATTTCCACGGGCACCGGAGTGTCGACCTCAACCTCGGGACCTGGTCTTTTCGCGACCTGAGTGCGTCGTTGGTGGTCAAGGAGTACTTCGGAGCGGCAGACGTGCTGCCGTTCGTGGGTGCCGGGCTTTGGCTGGTCGCGGCCATGCCCTCCGGTGAGCGCCCCGGGTTCGCGGCAGTCCTGCACGCGCCGGTCGGGGTGGACTGGCACGTCGGCGCCGACCATTACCTCGGCCTCGCCCTCAACGTCAACCGAGCTCTCGCGGTCCGACGGAGCGACCCGGAAGACGATCTGCCGCTCAACCGGCGTATCGTTCCGCTTCCTGGAGCCTACTATCGCTGGAGCCGCTGAGGCACCCTCCCTCACCACTCCTCGGGCTCGTCCCACTTCTCCGACCAGAACCGACGCTCCTCCTCGTCGATCGACTCGAGGTCCAGCGGCTCGTCCTCGTCGGTGACCAGCACACCGGTCTCCAGGATCGCGCGCACAGCCGCGTCGTCGACCGCGGGCGTCCTCGGCTTCCGTCCGGACAGTCGGTACCGAAACAGGATCCCGGACGCCACCGTGAGGCCGACGAGGAACGCCGAGACCAGTGCGAGCATGAACGAGAGCATCGGTCCTGTCAGTCTATCGGGGTCATCCCCACGTACTTGAGCCCGCTGCCGGTGTTGAAGAGGAGAACCTCGTCACCTTCGCCGACCAGGCCCCGCTCTTTGAGGATGGGCACCGCGGCGGCGGTCGCGCCACCCTCTGGTGCCGCGAACACCCCGGTGTCGGCGCCGAGGGCCTGTACCCAATCCCTCATGACCTGGTCCTTCACCGCAACCGCTCCGCCACCCGATTCCCGCAGCGCGTTCAGGATCAGGAAGTCGCCCACGGCGCCGGGGACCCGGAGCCCGGACGCGTACGTGGAGGCGCCCTGCCAGACTTCGGCGTGGGTCTCGCCGCGCTCCCATGCGCGCACCATCGGCGCGCATCCCGCCGCCTGAACCGTGAACATCTTCGGCCGTTCGGAGCCGATCCAGCCCAGGCGCTCCATCTCGTCGAAGGCCTTCCACATCCCGATCAGGCCCGTGCCCCCGCCCGTCGGGTACACGATCGCGTCGGGCAGCCTACGATCCAGCTGCTCGAAAATCTCGTACCCCATGGTCTTCTTGCCCTCGACCCGGTACGGCTCCTTCAGGGTCGAGAGATCGAACCAACCGTGCTCGGCCACACCACGTCGCACGACCTGCCCGCAGTCGGTGATGAGCCCATCCAGGAGCTGGAGATCCGCGCCCAGCGCCTGGATCTCCTCGAGAATCGGTGCGGGTGTGTCGCGAGGCACCACGACGTGCACAGGAAGACCCGCCGCCGCCCCGAAGGCCGCTGCGGCGCTGCCGGCGTTGCCTGCGGACGGAAGGGCGAGCTCCTCGGCCCCGAGCTCCAGGGCGCGAGAGACCGCCAGCCCCAGCCCCCTGGCCTTGAACGAGCCCGTGGGGTTCTGGCCCTCGTCCTTGATCCAGACCTTCGCGACGCCGAGCCGGTCTGCGGTGCGCGGCGCTTCCAGCAACGGCGTCCAACCCTCGCCCAGGGTGATCTGGCAGGCGGGGTCGCGCACGGGCAGGACCTCTTCGTAACGCCACAGGTCGGCGCGCCTGCAGGTCACCTCGTCGGGGGTGAACATGCCGCGGATGGAATCCAGGTCGTAGCGGGCGAACAGGGGCTTGCCCGCCGCCGACAGCCCGATCAGCTGCTCGGATTCGTACCGCTCACCGGTTCCGGTGCACTCGAGGTGCGTGGCTCCGCGCGGCACCCTCATCCTTCCTTCCAGAGCGCCGCCAGATCCTCTGCACCGCGAGCAGGTCGGAGCTTCGAGAGCACCCGCGTCCCGGCCCAAAGGGAGAGGCCAGCCAGCGGGAAGATCCAGACGGGAAGCGGCGTGTTGGGATCGGAGAACTTCTCCTTGAGCGCCGGGCTCGTGCCCAGCAGCACGATCGAACCGTTGTTGATCAGATGCATGAGCGAGCCCGCCCACAACGACCGCGTGCGCCAGACGGTCCAGGAGATGACGATCCCGAGCCAGGCGGTGGGAAGGAATCGGATGACGGTCTCGAACGAGAGGTGGAACGCCCCGAAGATCGCACCGTTCAACAGCACGAATTGCCAGGTCTTCATGCTGCGGGTGCCGCCCAGGAGCACGCCCCTGAACACGAACTCCTCACAGATCGCCGGGGTGACGGCGAGCAGCAGGATCAACCAGAGCAGCCGCGTGGTCGTCTCGGCCGTCAGCAGCTGCTCGAAGCCCTCGAGCATCTCCCAGGGGATCGGCAGGAAGAAGCTTTGGATCCATCCGATGCCCCATGCCAGCGGGGTCGCCCCGAGGGCCATGAGCAGCGCACCTCCGACGGCGCGCCCGGTGGGCAGCCGCAGCGACAGCGTCTCGCGAGCGGCGTAACCGCCAAGGCGGACGAAGACGAGAGCCGGGATCAGGAGCAAGAGAATCTCGGACAGGAGCACGCCGAGCTCGCGATACCGAACCTGAAGCGTCACCCCCATCCAGAAGAAGAGCACCGCTACGGCCACCACGAACGTGAGGGCGGCGCGCACGGTGGGTGTCCGGTGACGGAACGAGCGCTTGCGGACGCGGGTCCACAACGACTCCGTCGACACTTCGGCGTCGTCGCCCGAGGCGCCGAACAAGACGTCCTCGCTTCCGAACGCGCCCGCCGCGAACACCAGGGCCATCGCGGCATAGGTGACGGTCGAAAGGAGCACCAGCGTGCCCAGGACGAAGTCGGCGTCGCCCGCCATCAGGTCGCGGAACAGGAAGGACACGCCAGCGACCGGAACCAACGCCAGCGAGGGCTTGAAATCGATCCCCGGGAACATGGGCAGCATGGCTGGGAGCAGCACGAGCATGTACACCGGGGTCAGCGCGTTCTGCGCCTCCTTGAAGGAGCTGGAATGCACGGCGATCCCCAGGCACACCGCGCCGAACAACACCGCCAGCGGGACCAGGGTCGCGAAGATGATCACGACCGCACTGAGGGGAATCTGGAAGTCGAGGCCGAAGGACCCGACGAACTGGAGCACACCGGTCTGGAACGTCATCAGCATGCTGCCGAGGTTCAGCGCCGCCGCCAGCACGCCGATCAGCGCCACCGTGACGAATTTCCCGGCGACCACGGACGCCGGCGGCACGGGGGCGGTCAGGAGCGTCTCCAGGGTCCCCCGTTCCTTCTCTCCTGCGGCCAGATCGATGGCGGGGTAGAACGTCCCCAGGAGCGTGATGACGACCAACAACAGCGGCAGTATGCGCCCGAGCGTGTATCCGCCAACCTCCTCGGGTCGGGCGACGGACGAGTCTGCCACCGCCACGGGGCGGGCGAACGACGCCGGGAGGCCGCGCTCCCCGAGTCGCTGCGCCAGCAACGTGTCGGCCCACTGGTCCATGGCGGTGGCCAGCTCACGCCTTCCCCGTGTCGACCGGTCCGAGATCGCGTCGAACAGAATCATCGCCTGCCGCGTCTGGTCTTCTGCCGCAGGGGGTCCGAGCACCACCGCGGCCGCCAGCGAGTCCTGCCGGATGGCGTCGATCGCGCGCTCCTCCCCTCCCTCGAGGGTCACGACGCGGATCCTCTCCCTCGCCTCGATCAGACGCATGAGGTCCGGCGGCGCCTCTCCGAGGACCGCGACCGGCTGCCGCTCGGCTTCCAGCGAGCGTCTGCCGAACAGCAGGATCTGCTCGCTGGCGATGAGGATCACCGGATAGAGCAGGACCGGCACCGCGATCATCATCTGCAGCGTGCGTCGATCCCGAAGCGTCTCGCGGATCTCCTTCTTGAAGACGATCCACCAGGGGCTCATGTCGCCTCCACGGGCGCGTTCTCCGATACCAGCGACAGAAACGCCCTCGCCAGGTTGGGCTCTCCCGTGCGCTCGAGCAGATCCTCCGGCGTGCCCTCGGCGACGAGCTCCCCCCGCCTCAGGACGCCCACCCGGTCGGCGAGCAGCTCGACCTCCTCCATCTGATGCGTCGAGAACAGGATGGCCTTCTTGCGAGACCGTTCCCACGAGATGAAGTCGTAGATGGTCTGGCCGCTCAGCACGTCCAGCCCCAACGTGGGCTCGTCCAGGATCAGCGCCTCCGGATCGTGCACCAGCGCCCGGGCCAGCGATACCCGCTGACGTTGCCCGGTGGAAAGGCGTCCGCACACGCGGTTGCGGAACTCGCCCAGTCCGAAGAGCGCGACGAGCTCGTCCACGCGCGCCTGTAGGTGTTCGCCGTCCAGACCGTGCAGGCGCCCGAAGTACTCCACCAGCTCACGTGCGGTGAGGCGCTCGTACAACCCCATGGACGCGGCGAGGAACGCGATGCGCCGGCGCACCTCCAGTGGGTTGTGGAGCGCGTCGGCACCGGAAACCGATGCGGTGCCCTCGGTCGGCTGCAGCAGCGTCGCGAGGCAGCGCAGTGCGGTCGTCTTGCCCGCGCCGTTCGGCCCGAGCAGCGCGTAGACCTCTCCGGGGCGAACCTCGAGCGTGAGGTCGCGCACCGCCGTGAGGGAGCCGTAGCGCTTCGTAAGTCCCTGAAAGCGAATCATTCGGTAGGAAGTCGTCCGGTCCGGTGGGGTGCCGGGAGGCCCCGGCGAACCAGACCTGGCCTCGACGGGTAGGTACGGGACGCTAAGATCACACAAGGCCCCGGGCAACCGCCCAGGGCCCCCAAAGCGTCGAATCCCACGAATACGGACGCTGATTCCTCGAGGTCCATGGGCGAGGCCGAACTCATCCGGCAGGCCGCAGACGGAGACGCCCGCGCGATCCGCTTGTTGTACGAGCGCTTCGCGCCCCGGGTATATGCCGTCGTACGTCGGATCGCCGGGGACGACGACGCAGCTCAGGATTACGCCCAGGAGGCGTGGATCCGCGCGATCCGTGCGCTCCCCACGTTCCGTGGCGACGCACGATTCTCCACGTGGCTCCACCGCATCGCCGTCAACTCGGCGCTCCAGGCGCTGAGGCGGTCCGAGACCCGGCGCAAGCGCGAGGCGCCCTTCCCGGACCAGGTGCCCGTGGGCCCCCGTGGCGGTGACACGCTGCTCCAGCGCCGGCTCGAGGGAGCGTTGGATACACTCCCGGAAGGGATGCGCAGGGTGTTGATCCTGCACGACGTGGAAGGATACACGCACGAAGAGATCGGGGACGTCCTGGGCGTCACCGCGGGGACATCGAAGTCACAGCTGTTCAAGGCCAGAGCCAAGATGCGGGACGTCCTGGCCAGCCTGGACGGAGTCACGAACGAATCCGGAGCCGAAGCATGGAGCATCTGACCAACGAGACCCTCGCCCGGCTGGTGGACGAGTCTCCACGGCCGGACGAAGCCGAACATCTCGCCGCCTGTCTGCCGTGCAGGACCGAGCTGGACGCGCTCTGCGAGCAGACCCGAAATCTCGCTGCCCTTCCCGAAATCCGCCCCCCCCTGGGGGATTGGGAGGTCCTCGAGGCGCGCCTCCGATCGGAGGGCCTGATCGCGGATCCGGGACTGTCCAGGCTCCTTGGCCTGGCGCGCACCCCCGGTTGGATGCGCGCGGCGGCGGCGATCGCGATCTTCGTGTCGGGAGGAGCCCTCGGCGCGGGTCTCACCTCCAGGACCCTGCCGGGCGGCTCCCAGGGGATCCCGGGACCCGCCTTTTACGCGGGGCTCGAGGATCTGGGGCAAGCGGCCGACGCCGTACGCTCGGCCGAGGAAGGCTACATGGCGGCGTTGACCCAGTACCGTCGCCTGCTCGAGGAGGGTGGCGAGAGCGATGCCGTCGGGGATCCCCGAAGCCGTTATGCCGCTCTCGAGTATCTGGTCGCGGCCGGCCAGGCAGCGGTACGCCAGGCTCCCGCCGACCCGTTCCTGAACGGGTTGCTCGCCTCGACCCTGGCGGAACGCGAGGCCACGCTGCGGCGGATCTCCGGCCGTCAGGACAACTGGTTCTGAGGGACGGGACGATGACGCGGCCCATCCGCACCGCGGCGCTGCTCGCGACGGTCGCCATGGCGTCCGCCGCCGCGCGGGGCGCGGCGCAGGTGCCCGCGGTGCCCGCGGAGCGCGGCTGGATCGGCGTTTCGGTGGAGTTGCTCACCACGGTGGTCCGTGGGCGCGGCTCGTCCGTGGTCACCGTGACCGAGGTGAGTGGCGGGAGCCCCGCCGAGCGGGCCGGGATCCGACCGGGCGACGTGCTCGTGTCGTTGAACGGGCACGCCGGGGACCGGCTCGTCACGCTCGGGGCAGGGCCTATCCCGGACGGACTCGAGATTCGCCCCGGGGATCGAGTGCGCATCGTGCTGGAGCGTGAGGGAAGGCGAAGCGCGGTCACCCTGGAGGCGGGCCACCGCCCCGACGGGTTCCGCGTGGCCGCCACCTGGTCCTTCCGTACGAGCCGGGATTCGGTGGCGGACCGGATGTTCCGGGCGATGGACTCCCTCCGGGTGCGTCTGTTCCGGAACGCGGAAGGCAGCCTCCAGGTGGTCGGGGACGCGCCCGTCGGTGACCTTCGCGTCGAGCGGGTCGGGCAGCCGGCGCTGCCCGGAGAGCCGCGCGGCGTGATCCTCCCGAGATGGGAGCCCTTCGCGCTCTCGACTCCGGGGGCATTCCCGGAGCTGCAAGCGCCCTTCACCCTGCTGGTGCTCGCGGGTCCGGAACGGGACTCGTTGCGGCTCGAGCTGGAGCGCGTCAATCGCGAGATCCGGGAGGTGAGCAACCTGCAGACCCTCCGGCTGCGGCGCCTCGACGGCGAAGGTGCAAGAGTCGTCCGCAACGACCCGGAGCTTCGCCGCATCGAGGGGACGCTTTCGCAGCTCCGAAGTCGTTCGCTCGAGGTCCAGGCGTCGATCGAGAGGGCGGCGAGCCTCGAGCTCTACGGCGGCACCGGGTGGACCCTGCCCCCCGTGGCACCCAATGCCGCGGACGAGGCGGTCTTCAGGCCCCTCGCACCGTACGTCCTCGGCCAGAGGCGTGCCGCGGGTGCCGAGGTCGTGGACCTCCGACCCGAGCTCGCGGACTACTTCGCGGTACCAAGCGGCGTCCTTGTGGTCGACGTCGCGGACGGTACGCCAGCGGCGCTGGCCGGCATCCTGCCGGGCGACGTGGTCACGCACGTGAACGGGGAGGTCGTCGCCTCTATTACCGACCTGCGGGTCGGCCTCGTCCGTGCGGGCGCGGACGTCGTCCTGGACGTCGTGCGCAAGGGCATCCCGCTCCGGTTGCGCTTGTCGCGCTGAGCCGCATCGCCCACTGAGAACCCTGCGGCTCAGCCGGTGTCGGGGCTGACCGCCTCCCGTACCTGGCGCTTGAGACGGACCAGAATGGCGCCCATCCCCCGCAGGCGAAGGGGAGACACGACCGCTTCGAGCCCCATGGCCGTATAGAAGTCCGCGGGGACGTCGAGGACGTCGCGCCAGTGTGACCCCTCGAGCCCCTCCCGGAGGACGCCCGCAAACCCCCGGACCGTGGGGCTCTCCGGCGGCGCGTCGAAGAACAGGTGTACCGCGCCGGACTCGTCCACGCGTGTCGCGAGGAAGAACGGCGTCTGGCACTCGTGGACCTGTTCCAGCGACCCGCGGTCGCTCGCCAGCTCTTCCGGAAGAGGCGGCACCTTCTGCGCATACCTCAGAAGCGCTTGGACCTTCAGGTCCCTGGGGGCGCTTCGGAAGCGCTCCACGATCCGCGACAGCTGCTCCGGTTGGCTCACCATCGAGGCTACCTCGGACACGGGCACCGGTTCCGCATGGAGCGCTGCGTGCGGGGCGTTCCGCGGCTCGGGCAGCGGGAGCGAGCCGAGACCCCGAGCGAACCCGAGGTGCGGAATCGGGTATGCATCCGCCCGCGTGTTCCGCGAGCGATCCCGACCCCGCCGGAGGAGCCATGCCAACCGCCCACGATCCAGATCCGCGCTTCCGCCAGTACGCTCATCCCGATCGGCTCGTCTCGACGGAGTGGCTCGCCGGGCACCTCGGCGATCCCGGGCTGGTGATCGTCGAGTCGGACGAGGACGTGTTGCTCTACGAAACCGGGCACATCCCCGGCGCCGTCAAAGTCGACTGGCACATGGACCTCAACGATCCCGTCACACGAGACTACCTGGACGGCGCTCGCTTCGCCGAGCTGCTCGCGTCGAAGGGGATCGCGCGCGACAGCACGGTGGTCTTCTACGGCGACAACTTCAACTGGTGGGCGGCTTACGCGCTGTGGGTGTTCACGCTCTTCGGGCACCCGGACCTTCGACTTCTCGACGGCGGCCGCAAGAAATGGATCGACGAGGGCCGCCCCCTGGACTCGGGCGTTCCGGCCCGTGCACGGACCGAATACCCGGTCGTCCAGCGGAACGACTCCCCGATCCGCGCCTTCCGTGACGACGTCATGAAGCACGTGGCCGCGGGTGGGCGCCTCGTGGATGTCCGGTCTCCGCAGGAGTACAGCGGCGAGCTCCTCCACATGCCCGACTACCCCCAGGAGGGAGCTCTGCGTGGCGGTCACATCCCCGGAGCGGCCAACGTCCCGTGGAAGCGCGCGGCCAACGAAGACGCGACCTTCAAGGGAGTCGGGGATCTTCGCGCCATCTACGAGGACGAGCAGGGGTTGGCCTCCGACGCGGACGTCGTGGCCTATTGCCGGATCGGGGAGCGCTCGAGCCACACCTGGTTCGTGCTCACGCACCTGCTGGGCTACGAGCGGGTCCGCAACTACGACGGCTCCTGGACGGAATGGGGCAACCTGGTGAGGGCGCCCATCGAGAAGTGACTGCGGGGAGGTGTCCCCGCCCTGTCACTCGTAGCGGAGCGCGACGATCGGGTCCAGCCTCGCGGCTCGCTGGGCAGGCCAGAGCCCGAAGAAGAGGCCCACCGCCGCCGAGAAGCCGAGCGCCATGACGATCGACTCGGGTGCGACGACCGTGTCCCACTGCTGCAGTCGTGTCAGCAGGCTCGCGCCCCCGATTCCCGCCCCGACTCCGAGCAGGCCGCCCAGCACGCAGAGCGAGAGCGACTCGATCAGGAACTGGAACATGATCGCGCGACGCGTCGCACCCAGCGCCTTGCGCACGCCGATCTCCCTCGTGCGCTCGGTTACGCTCACGAGCATGATGTTCATGATGCCGATCCCGCCCACCAGCAGGCTGATGCCCGCGATGCCGGCGAGGAGGAGCGTGAACGTCTGGTTCGTCTCGTTGAAGGTCTCCAACAGGTCCGCGGAGTTGCGGATGTTGAAGTCGGCCTCCTCACCCGGGCGGATACGGTGCTGGCGCCTGAGGATGCGGTCGATCTCCCCATACGCCTGGTTCAGCAGCTCGGGCGTCGCGGTGGACGCGTAGATGGCATTGATGCGGTCGCGGCCACCGAAGACCCGGTACTGGGCCGTGCTGATCGGAATGAAGACCTGGTCGTCCGGCCGGATCCAGGCCGCGTCGCCCTTCTCTTCGAGGACGCCGATCACCTGGAAGGGCACGCCCCGCAGCTGGATCGTCTGCCCGACGAGCGCCGCGGGATCCTGGCCGCCCAGGTTCTCCGGGATGTTGTAGCCCAGGATGGCGACCCGGCGCCGACCCTGCACCTCACCCTGGTTGAAGAAGCGCCCCGCCTGCAGCTTGTGGTCGTAGATTTCGAAGTATTCCGGCCACGTGCCGAATACCTGGGTATTGGTGTTCCAGCGCGCGTAGGTGATCTGGATGCGGGACGTGATCTCGGGCGCCACCTCCAGCGTCCCGTTGGAGTCGTCCCGCAGTGCCACGGCGTCGTCGACGGACATCTGGGTGTCACCCCGACCGATCCCGCCGAAGTACTGCTGGCCCGGGCGTATGGTGAGCACGTTGGTGCCCATGCGTTGGATCTGCTGCTCGACGCGCACCTGCGCGCCCTCTCCGAGGGCGACCATCGCGATGACGGCCGCCACGCCGATGATGATGCCGAGCGTCGTGAGGACCGAACGGAGCACGTTCGCACGGATGGCCGCCATGGCCACCATCATGATCTCGTAGACCAGCATGGTGAACGCCTCCTATCGGCCGCGAGGACCCTGACCGCCGGGACCCCCGCCTCCGAAGGGGCTTCCGCCCATCCGGCTGCGCATCTGTTCGATGAAGGCCTGCTGCTGGGCCTGGAGCTGGGCGGCGCCGACCACGACGATCGTCTCGTCGCCGGTGAGGCCGCTGACGACCTGCGTGTTGTCCCAGTCGTTCAGCCCGACCTGGACCATCCTGGGCTCGGGGACCGAGTCCGCCCTCATCACGAAGACGACCGCCGCACGGACCTCTCGCTCCGGGGCAGCGCCCGCCGCCGCCGGGGTACCACGGTTGAATCCACCCTGGGCGGATCCACCCTGAGACCGCATCGCCTGGGCCAAGACGCGCATGGAGTCCTGCGAGATCTCGCCCCTGGCCACGCGGGCCCGCAGCGAGTCGAGCCGGGCCCGCGGTCCTCCCTGTGCCCCTGCTTCGGCCTGGGTCTGGCCACTGCCGGACTGGGCGCCGGCTCCGGACGACGCACCGCCGTTGGACATCCGCCCGTTTCGCGTGAACTGGGTGAGATCCATGGACCCGAGGTCCAGACCGAGGGCCATGGCGGCCGGGCCCACGTCCTGCACACGGACGATAGCCGTGTTGGGGACGAGGAGCACGTTCATCGCCTGGTCGATCAGGATCTCCACCTCGGCGTTCATGCCGGGCTTCAACAGTCCTCCCCGGTTGTCGAGGTTCACGATCACCGGGAACATGGTGACGTTCTGCTGCACTTCCGCCTGAGGCTCGATCTTCTCGACGCTTCCGACGAAGGTGCGGTCGGGGAAGGCCTCGACCTTGACCGTCGCGGACATGCCGGGGCGGAGCTCGCCCATGTCGGTCTCGTCCACCAGTGTACGCACCTGCATCTCGTCGAGGTTGGCCATGATGAAGAGCGTCGTGCCTCCGGACACGTTGCCGGACGCGGACTGGATGACCTGGCCCTCCTCCACGCTCTTCTGGATGATCGTGCCCTTCATCGGGGCGCGGATGGTGACGTCACCCAGCTGGAGCTCCGCCAGCTCGTAGTTGGTCTCCGCCTTCACCTGGTTGGCCAGCGCGTTGGCGTAGTCCAGGCGCTTCGTCTCGTGCTCTTGCTCGGCGATCACGCCTGCGGAAAGCAACTCCTGGGACCGATCGAGCTGAGCCTTGGCGATCTCGGTGCGCGCCTCGGCCACGTCCAGGTCGGCCTTGGCTTGATCGTACCGGTTGCGGACGTCGCGGGGATCGATCTCGGCGAGCAGCGAGCCCGCCTGCACGTCGTCACCGATGTCGATGTGCAGCCGCAGGATCTCGCCCGACGCCTTGGATTTGACCTCGACCGAACGGATCGGCTCGATGGTTCCCGTGGCCTCTGCACGGATGCTCAGGTCGCCCTCGAACGCACGCACCGTCTGCAGCGCCGGGGTTTCCTCGGCGGCTTCGCCCGAGCGGCAGGCCGCAGCGGCGAGCAGGATCATGGCGGCCGCGCCCGCCCGCCGAATCGTCGTCGTCATGGAACGGGCGTCTCCACCTTGTTGTTCGTGAAGTCCTGCTCGATGATGCCGTCCTTCAGGTGCACCTGGCGCCTGGCGTGGGCGGCGATGTCGTGCTCGTGGGTCACGAGGACGATGGTCTGCTCGCTGGTTACCGAGTCGAGATTCCCGGTCGGCTCGTCGGCCAGCAGGAGAGCGGGATCGTTGACCAGCGCCCGGGCGATGGCCACTCGTTGGCGCTGGCCGCCCGACATCTCGGGAGGCCGATGGTCGACACGGTCGCCCAGGCCGACGAGGTCCAGCTTCTCGTGCGCCCGCCGCCGGCGCTCGCGGGCGCCCACCCCCGCGTAGATCAACGGGAGCTCCACGTTGTGGAGCGCTGTAGCGCGAGGCAGCAGGTTGAACGTCTGGAAGACGAACCCGATCTCTTTATTGCGCACGCGCGCCAGCTGGTCGTCGGACAGCTCGCTGACGAGCTGACCATTCAGCCAGTACCGACCCTCCGTGGGGGTGTCCAGGCAGCCGACCATGTTCATGAACGTGGACTTGCCGCTCCCGGAGGGGCCCATGATCGCCACGAACTCGCCGCGTCGGATGACCAGGTCCACCCCGCGCACCGCCCTCACGGTCTCGGCGCCGAGCACGTAGTGCTTCTTCAGTCCCTCGGTACGGATGATGACGTCGTTCACAGCTCCCTCCCCAACACGGCCTCGAGCTGCGCTCGGGCCAGCACGTAGTCATAACGCGCCGTCACGACGTTCACCGATGCCTGCACCACGGCGATCTGGCTGGTCACCAGCTCCAGGATCGTGGCGACGCCCACCCGATACCGTTCACGTATGACGCGCAGATCTTCTTCTGCCACCGTGCGCGCCTCCTGGGCGATTTCGATGGCCTGTTCCGCGGTGCGCACGTCCTGGAGCGCGGCGTCCGCCTGCTCCCGGGCCGCGAGCCGTGCGTCGTCCTCCTGGAGGCGGGCGAGCCTTTGTGCGAACTGGGCCCGGTCCAGGGAGCCCTCGCGCGTGAAGCCGTTGAAGATCGGATAGCTCGCGCGCAGGCTCAGACTCCAGCTCGTGGTCCCGCTCGACAGCGACAGATCCTGGTTCGCCCAGCTGTAGCCGCTCGAGAAGCTGATCGAAGGAAGGTAGGCCGACCTCGCCACGCTCACGTTCACGGCCGCCGCGCGCGTCGACTCCTCGGCGGCCACGACCGTGGGCGAGACCGCCTCGGCGATCGCCAGGATCTCTTCGTCACTGAGGGCGAGCGGGCTCGGCTCAAGCCCCTCGGGACGGACGGGCTCCACGGGCCCCGATGCGCCGATTTGGCGCCCGAGGGCGAAGCGCGCCGCACGCATGGACGTCTCCGCCTGGAGCACCGCCTGCTGAGCGTTGATCATCTCGAGGCGAGCGCGCAGGGAATCGCTCACCGTCGCAGTCCCGACCTGGGCGCTCCGGCGCACCATGGCCAGGCTCTCCTCGGCCTGAGCGACGCGCTGCTGGGCCACCTCCAGCAGGTCGCCCTGCCTGAGCGCGGCGAAGAAGAGGTTCCGCGTCTGCAGGGTCACCTGGTGGCGCTGGTTCACCCGACGTGCCTCCGCCGCCCTCACGTCGGCGCCCGTCCCCGACAGTTCGGAGAACATGCGGCCGCCATCGAAGAGCGTCAGGGACGCGGACAGTCCGGCGCTGTACGAGTCAGCGCTGCCCTCCACGATCCGATCCGTGGCGGCGTCGAACCGGCTGGTGCTCCGAAGTGATCCGCTCGAGCTCGCGCTCAGGTTGGGGAGGAAGGCGCCCCAGGCCTGCCGCCGGGAGGCGAGAGCGTTCCCCACCGCCTGCTCCTGCTGCGCCATGGCGGGGGAGCGCTCCAGCGACCGCTCCACGGCCTCCTCGAGCGTTACCGTGACCTGCGCCAGGGCGGGAGCGGGCAGCAGCACTCCCGTGACCGCCAGGGAGGCCACGCCCCGGCGGGTCGTACAAATCCATCTCCTGTGGGTCATTCCTCGTCTCGTCTCTCCCTCGATCCCCGTTCCGCCCGCCTACGCTCGTACTCGGCGATCAGGGAGTCGTATGCGACGGCCTGCCCGGCCGTGAACACGCCCTTGATCGCCTCTCGGGTGTCCCGAACCAGCGCGTCGTAGCGCGGGTTGTAGGCCGCCCGGAACTCGGCGTGCAGCGCCTTCATCGCCTCGCGGTAGTCCTTCATGATCGCTTCGATGAGGATCGCCTGCTCCTCGTCGGGGCCCACCTGCTCGTACATCGGGACCCGACGCTGCCGGGGGGCTTCCTCCGCAGCCGCCGTCGCCGTGGGCTGTCTCGCCTCGAGCGACCGGTCCGCCGCAAGGCCCAGGAGCACGCCGGCGCCGAAGACCACGGCCAGCACCAGCACCGTGACCAGGCGCGTCCGGGCGACGCGCTCCATCAGAAGGTCTCCGTGGCGAAGGCCACGAACGACGGTCCTTCGCCGGCCGAGAGGGTCGCCGGGATCGGCTCCTCCTCCATCCCGGCGATCAGGAGCTCCTCGACGCCCACGGCCGTGGGTGTCGGCGCCACGCTGGGCCGGGATAGCACCAGGGCGGCTATGACCGCCGCCGCCATGGCTGCGGGGACGACCCCGCGGGCCCAGGACGCCAGCAGATCTCCCACGGTCAGCTCCCGCATCAGCCTGCGCCGGCCCAACTCCGGCGCCGCAGCCGCCATGACCCAGCTCCGGAAGCGGAGCCAGTAGTTCGGATCACGGGACGCGGGATCGATGGCCGTCAGGATCTCCGCCAACTCCATGTCCCGGCCGAGCCCGTCGTTCTCTCGCCCGCTTGCGGGCCACTCCTGGCTCATGTCTCGCTCCTGTTCGCCTTTTCGCCCGACGCGGCCCCGAGAGCCTCTCGAAGAGCCTTGCGCGCGAAATGCAGATGTGACCTCACGGTCCCCGACGGGATCCCGATCCGGTCCGCGATCTCGCGGTGCTTCCACCCCTCCAGGTCGTGGAGGAGGACGATCTCCCTCTGGACCTCAGGAAGCGCAGCGAGCGCATCCCCTAACGACTCCCGCAGTTCGTTCCGTTCCGTCTCCTGCTCCGGCGACGGCGTGCCCGAGCTCGCAGCGAGCGGCACGGGATCCGTCTCCCGCAGCACCTCCCTGCGCACCAGGTTCCGCGACCTGTTGCGCACGATTGTCATCAGCCAACCCGCGAACCGCTCCGGGCTGCGGCACTCCTCGAGCCGCTCCAGCGCGACCAGGAACGATTCCTGGGCGGCGTCCTGGGCGTCCTCGTGCCTTCCGGTCACGGAGTAGGCTACCGAGTAGGCGGCGCGCTGGTACCTCTGGACGAGCAGGCCGAAGGCCAGGGCATCACCTGTCCTCGCTCGCCGCACCAGGTCGCCGTCGCTCGGCGTTTGAGACCCACCTGAAGACACCGCGTGTTCGCCCCGTGTTGAGAGCCTCCCAAGCCCCGCGCGCCACGCCGGCGGAGGAAAGTGAACCTGTACACCCGCCAGCGATTGGACGGTCCCGGGACGGGGAACGTTAAGGAGCCGCAGGAGCTGCGCACCAGGGACACGCTCCGGGCCCGGGCATGGGGCCCGGGACCCCGGAAGCCCGCGGCCTCGTAAGGGAAGCCGATCCCGTGAACCAACGTCGAGCGCCGCTTTTGGACCCGATCGCGCCGATTCGGGTTTCGGGCGAAGCGGGGAACCGGTCAGCGGCCGGTACCGGTTCCGGTGCGGCGGGTGCGGCGGGGCGGCGGCGGATGGGCGCGGCCCCCGAACGCGAGGAGGGCCCCCCGTGTCCGGGGAGCCCTCCCACGTTCTTGCTGCGGGGCGCGTCAGGCTGCGCCCTTCCACCGTCCGTAGGGAAGCGTCGGCGCTGGGCGAACCTTACCGCCCCAGATGAACGCCGAGATCCTCGGCTGTCGCGGGGCGCCCTCGCGTCCTCGGTTGATCACGATCCCCCTCAGGGGACCGCGTCTCCGCGGGTCCCGCTTCCCCTCCTCCCGGCCCGTCTCCATATCACCCCTCGTTCCTTGATCGTCTGAGCGATACGGCCGCCGTTGCACCGGCAGCCGCGGTGCTCGAGAACACCGCACGCTTCGTGCCGTTTCGACACGTCGGGAGCGCGACGGCGAAGTCTCAGGGCAGACGGGACTTAGCGCGCCGAGACCCGCGCGGCCGGTGGCGGACGTCGGCTGCCTCGTGTGGGAATGACACGGGCGGGCGTCCTCCAAATGGGTCGAGTGCGGCAGGACGACACGGCGGGCGGCTCAGCCGTCCCGGCGCTCCCGTCTAGACCCCTCATCGAAGAAGGGACGCCGTCCCGGCTCCCGCGGAGGGGACGCGTTCCGGACCGCCCCCTCCAGGGCGGCAGACGGGACCTCCGCCAGGGCCCTCCCCACCACCCATCCCTCGAGACCGATTCCGTCGGCGTCTCCCTCCCGCTCGAAGGAGAGCAGGAGCACGGGGGTGGTGCGCCCGACAAGGGACCGGCCGCGCACCCGCACCACCCAGGTCGCCCCCGCCACCTCGATGGCCACGGATGCCACATCCGGCTCGACGGTCGGTGGCACAGCCTGCTCGGTGCCCTCCATGGACGCCCGCACGGGCGTCGGTTTCCCCTCCTGGGCGGGGTCCGGACGGGGGGATCTCGGGCGCGCCGGCGCCCCGTCTGCGGGTCGGGCCGGAATCGGGCGCGGGCGCTCGGACGCGTCCTGACTCATGTGCGGGCTCCTGTCCTCTGTCGGTGGGCTCAAGATGTCCCACGCTGCTCAGGCGGGGTAGACCGCCCCCAGCTCGTCACTTTCGAATACGCGGACCTGGGCGAGGGTGGCCGGGGCCTGGACCCTCCCCTCGAGCTGGTGGAAGATCCACCGGGCGATCGCCTCCGTGGACGGCACAAGCCGCCCCTCCGTCGCCTCAGGGATGAGGCGGTTGAGGTCGCCCCCGTCCCAGCCCTCGAAGAGGTCCGCGAGCGCCCCATCCAGATCACCGAGGTCGACGACCCAGCCGGTCTCGGGATCGAGCGGGCCCCTCACGTGGACCTCCACGCGCCAGTCGTGGGAGTGGGGGTCGCTCTGAGCGCCGAACACGCGCCGGTTACGCTCGGCCGACCACTCGGCGCGGCGATACCTGTGGGTCGCACGGAACCGCATCACGCGAATCAGGCGGGCCTGGTCCAAGTGTTCCCCCTTCAATTGGGTCACGCGGCCGACCACTTTCTACGTGTCGGCCGACGCCGGGCGTTCCGCTCCGGCCCGGCGATGCCAACCCGACGCGACCTCCGGCTCCGATGGATTCCTTCTTCAGCCCCGGCTCGGTGGCGGTCATCGGCGCGAGCCGGAGGCCGGACACCATCGGCTACCAGATCGTGGACAACCTCGTGCGGCACGGGTACACCGGCGTCGTGTACCCGGTCAACCCCCACGCGGTGGCTGTCCACTCGATCCCGGCGTACCCGTCGGTGCTCGCCGTTCCGGGGCCGGTCGATCTCGGCGTGATCGTGGTTCCCAAGGAGCGGGTTCTGGACGTCGTCGAGGACTGCGGTCGGAAGGGAGTGAAGGCGCTGGTCGTGATTTCCGCGGGCTTCAAGGAGGTCGGTGCGGAGGGCCGGGACCGGGAGCTTCGCCTCTCCGAGCGTGCGCGCGCCCTGGGAATCCGCTTGATCGGCCCGAACTGCATGGGGATCCTGAACACCGACCCCTCCTCCTCCATGAACGCGACCTTCGCGCCGACCATGCCTCCCGCCGGGCCGCTCAGCTTCATGAGTCAATCCGGGGCCATGGGAGTCACGATCCTGGACTACGCCAAGGAGTACGGGATCGGGATCCACCACTTCGCCTCCGTCGGGAACAAGGCCGACGTGAGCGGCAACGACCTCGTGGAGTTCTGGGAGCATGACCCGGGGACGCGCGTCATCCTGATGTACCTGGAGAACTTCGGGAATCCGCGGCGTTTCACGACCCTCGCGCGCCGGGTGACGCGGGCCAAGCCGATCGTCGTAGTGAAGTCGGGTCGGACCCAGGCCGGCGCCCGGGCCGCCGCGTCGCACACCGGGGCTCTCGCTGCGGTGGACGTCGCCACGGACGCGCTCCTGGCCCAGTGCGGGGTGCTGCGCGCCGACTCGGTGCAGGAGCTTTTCGATGTCGCCATGGCGTTCGAGGATCAGCCGACGCCTGCAGGCGGCAGGGTGGCGATCGTCACCAACGCGGGAGGCCCCGGGATCATCATCGCGGACGCGTGCGAGTCGGAGGGCCTGGAGGTGGTGGAGCTGTCTCCGCCGACGCAGGCGCGCCTGCGCGCGATCTTCCCCGCCGAGGCTTCGGTCCGGAACCCGGTGGACATGATCGCGTCCGCGACGTCGGAGTCGTACCGGGTCGCCCTCGAGGCCGTTCTGGGCGACCCCAACGTCGACGCCGCCATCGCCGCGTTCGTACCGCCGCTCGGGGTCCGGCAGGTGGACGTGGCGACGTCGATCGTCGAGGCCTTCCGCACGAGGGAGCCTCGCGACAAGCCGCTCCTGGCCGTGCTGATGGGCCGCCAGGGCCTCCCGGAGGGACGCGCCGAGCTGCACGAAGCGGGCGTCCCGGCGTACACGTTCCCGGAGTCCGCGGCCCGGGCACTCGCTGCGATGGTCCGCTACCGGCGCTGGCTGGAGCGGCCCGTCGAAGAGCCCCGACACTTCCCGGTCGACGAGGCGCGCGCGACCCACATCGTCCGCAGGGCGCTCAAGGCGGGGCGCCGGCGACTCACGGAATTCGAGGCGCTGGACCTTCTGGAAGCCTATGGCATCCCGGTGATTCCCCATCGCCTCGCGACAACCCACGCGGACGCCCGCGCCGCCGCCGAAGCGTACGGATACCCGGTCGTCCTCAAAGCCGTGTCCCCGGGCCTGGTGCACAAGACGGACGTCGGGGGCGTGCGCGTGGACATCCGGACACCCCAGGAGCTCGACGACGCGTTCGGCGAGATGATCCGGGAGCTGGGCGAGGCCGGCCTGGACATCGACGGGATCCTCGTGGAGCCGTTCGCACCCGGCGGCCGCGAAACCATCGTGGGCATGAGCACGGATCCGTCCTTCGGGCCCATACTCATGTTCGGATTGGGAGGCGTCCACGTCGAGGCGCTGAGGGATGTTTCGTTCCGGCTGTCGCCGGTCTCCGAGGTCGATGCGGTCGAAATGGTCTCGTCGATCCGCGGTGCACGGATGCTGGACGAGCTTCGCGGGGAACCCGCGGTGGACCGGGGGGCCGTGGTGGAGGTGATCCAGAGGATCTCACAGCTGGTGGAGGCGCACCCGGAGGTGTCGGAGCTCGACGTGAATCCCCTTCTCGCCTTCCCGAGTGGATGCGTCGCCGTGGATGCGCGCGTTTCGCTGGGAGTCGAGCCTTGACCCGGCGGGGGCGCGGGTGTTGCAGGATGGACCGCGAGCGTGCTTCTTTCGCCCACCCCTGCCGGCATCGCGTCCGACGATCGTGAGCGCCTCGAGCCTTTGATGAACGAGTTCGACGAGACCGAAATCCAGGCGAAACGGGAGTACGCGCAGCTCCTGCGGCTCCACGACCGGCTTCTCGTGCAGATGCAGCGGGTCCTGGAGGACCTGACTTCGTCGCAGGCGGAAGCGCTGCTCAAGGACATAAGGGCGCGAACCGGCATGGCTCCCGAGCTGACGACGATCCAGGAGGCCGTGGAGGAGGCGATACGAACGCTCAAGCTGAGCCAATCCACGATTCGCGGGAAGGTCTTCGGAGACCACCCGGCGGTGGAGGTGGACGGACTGCCGGACCTCCCCTCCCATCTCCGGCGCTTTCTCTCGGAGCGAGCGGAGACGCCCGGGTTCACGTACGACGTCCTTCAGGACGAGGTGCGGGGGTGGGTGATCCGTTGGAAGGAGTACACCCCCCACGGGACGATCCGGGGGTGCGGCCAGTTCTACGAGCGACCTTACGCCTACCTCGACGACTGACTCGCCGGGAGGTCCGCGACGGTCAAGCGCGCCAGGGCAGCCCCTCGGCGATCACCTCCAACGCATCCCTGCCATAGAACATGGTCACGTACTTGGCCTGGACCGGTGTGACCCGGCGAACGGCCCACACCAAGTGCACGTAGTTCGGCTCGCGAGGCTCGGAGCGCAGGGACATGCCCGCCTCCTGGGGCAGGCGGTTTCCCTTACGGTTGTTGCACGGCGAGCAGGAGGTCACGACGTTCTGCCACGAGTTGTCTCCCCCCCTCGAGGTCGGGAGCACGTGGTCGCGGGTCAGGAACTGCCGTCCGCGGAGCTCGGAGCGATGGCGTCCGCAGTACTGGCACGAGTACTCATCACGGGCGAAGAGGAACGTGTTCGTCACCTGCCGCCGGAAGCGGCGCGGGACGTGGACGAAGCTCACCAGGCGAATCACGGACGGGCACGGCACCTCCCGTCTCTCGGACCGGAAGCATCGGCTTCCGTCCACCTCCAATAGCTCGGCCTTACCGTCCAGAACCAGCCGAACGGCCCGCTTCGAGGGGACGATCGTCAGCGGCTCGAACGAGGCG
>QJYK01000166.1 GCA_003248075.1 Gemmatimonadota bacterium
CTGAGCGCCCCGGAGATGACGGTGCTCGTCGGTGGCCTGCGCGTGCTGGGCGCCAACACGGGCGGATCGACGCACGGCGTGTTCACGGCACGGGTCGGCGTGCTCAGCAACGACTTCTTCGTCAATCTTCTGGATATGGGGACCGTGTGGAAGCCCGCATCCGAAGCAGGAGACGTTTTCGAAGGATGCGACCGTCAGAGCGGCAAGCGCAAGTGGACCGGCACGCGCGTGGATCTGATTTACGGCTCCAATTCCCAGCTGCGTGCTCTGGCCGAGGTCTACGCGCAGGACGACGCGAAGGAGAAGTTCGTGCGTGATTTCGTGGCAGCCTGGGACAAGGTGATGAACCTGGATCGATTCGATCTTGTCTGATCGCCTTCACATCTCCCTGGTTGCGCCCGGCGCCAACCAGGCGATGCTCAATCTCTTGTAGGAGCGGCCCGTGACCGGGTACAGTCTCGACCCGTGACTCTGTCTCCCGGCACTCGTCTAGGACCCTACGAAATCGTCGCGCCGCTTGGCGCCGGCGGCATGGGCGAGGTCTATCGCGCCCGGGACACTCGTCTCGGGCGCGATGTCGCCATCAAGGTGCTGCCGTCTCACCTCTCCGCCACGCCGGAGATCCGCGCCCGCTTCGAGCGGGAAGCCCGCACGATCTCGCAGCTCAACCATCCCTCCATCTGCGTGCTCCACGACATCGGGCATCACGACGGCGTGGACTACCTCGTCATGGAGTTGATCGAGGGCGAGACCCTCGCGCAGCGGCTCCAACGAGGCCCCCTGCCCACAACCGACGTACTGCGCCTAGGGTCCCAGATCGCCGACGCTCTGGATCGTGCGCATCGGAACGGCGTCGTGCATCGGGATCTCAAGCCGGGAAACGTGATGCTGACGAAGTCGGGGGCCAAACTGATGGACTTCGGCCTCGCGCGCGCCGGCGCGCCGGTCCAGGGGTCGGTCGCCGCCGACGCGTCGCCCACGATGAGCCATCCGCTGACGACCGAGGGGACGATCCTGGGGACGCTTCAGTACATGGCGCCCGAGCAGCTCGAGGGGCGGGAGGCCGACGCTCGATCGGACATCTGGGCGCTGGGATGCGTCCTGTACGAGATGGCGACGGGGGGCCGCGCCTTCGAGGGAAAGAGCCAGGCCAGCCTGATCGCGGCGATCCTGGAACACGAGCCGAAACCGATGACGGAACTTCGGCCCATGACGCCGCCCGCGCTGGAGCGGGTGGTGAAGCGGTGCCTGGAGAAGCAGCCGGATGACCGTCTTCAATCGGCGCGCGATCTGATATTCGCCCTGGAAGATGTGCAGGAGCGCGAACAGCCAATCGTGGGCGGCCCGCCAAGTGGATCGCGATTCGGCGCGCGCACGATCGTTGCGGCCGTCGTCGTTGGAGCCCTTCTGACCGCGACCGTCGCAATCCTCCTCCCGCGGACCGGCCGAAGCACCGATCCCTCGAAGGTCACATACACGCAGGTCACCTTCCAGCGCGGCTGGGTATCCTCGGCGCGCTTCGCCCCGGACGGGAATTCCATTCTGTATTCGGCGATGTGGAACGGGCAGCCGCCGGAAGTGTTCGAAACCCGACTCGGATCTTCGACGTCGCGGTCCCTGGGATTGACGAACTGGCGCCTCCTTTCCGTCTCACCGGACGGAAGGCTCGCCGTACAGATGAGTCAGGACCGGTCGAACGACCCGTACATCGTCGGCATGCTCGCCGAGTCGCCGCTCTCCGGCGGCGCTCCGCGCGAGATACTGAATGGCGTCATGAAGGCGGACTGGTCGCCCGACGGGAAGACGATGGCTATCGTGCGCCGCGTGGAAGGTCGAGCCAGGCTGGAGATGCCTCCCGGACATGTTCTCTACGAAACGAACGGCGAGATCCCGCAGGTTCGCGTCGCACCCGATGGCCGGCACATCGCGATCGTCGAGAATCCGCTGATCTCGGATACGCGTGGCTGGGTGTCGATTCTGGACGCGACGGGGAATCGACTCTGTCGAGCCCGAGACGAATGGAACTATGTCTCAGGTCTGGCATGGACGCCCGACAGCCGCGAGGCCTGGAGCGCCCTCGGGCAGAACCCAGGCATGACCGAGATTCGGGCCATCGATCCCTCCGGGCGGGAGCGTGTCGTGACGCGAGTTCCCGGGTCCATGTCGCTGGAGGACATCGGGCCGGACGGGCGTTTGCTCCTCTACCAGGAGACCCAGCACAAGGGTATCCGGGGGCGGCGCTCCCCGCTCGACGTGGAGCGCGAGCTCGGGTGGTATGACCAGCCGTACGCCAGGGACGTCTCCCAGGACGGACGAACACTTCTCTTCGAGGAGTCGGGAGTCTACGGCGGCAGCCTTTATGCCGTCTGCGTGCGCGGGATGGACGGATCTCCACCGGTACGCCTGGGCGAGGGAAGCGCGCGAAGTCTATCGCCGGACGGGCGCTGGGCGCTGGCGCTCCACTTCGGGCCGCCTCAGCGGTTGATCCTCTACCCCACGGGCGCGGGTGATTCGACCTCGTTCCCACGTGGTCCCGTCGAGGCCTATTTCGACGCAGGCTGGCTCCCCGATGGATCGGGCATCGTGCTCGTCGCCTCGGAACGAGGCCAGGCGCAACGGACCTACGTCCAGGACCTGCAGGGCGGGCTGCCCCAGGCCGTCTCTCCCGAGGGAATCGGCGGATTCCGCGTCTCGCCCGACGGAAAGTTCATCGCGGGGGAGTCCCGGGACGGGCGACTCCACCTCGTCCCCCTCAACGGGGACAGCACGCGATTCATCGCGCAGCTCGAGCGGCGCGAGCGAGTGCTCGAGTGGACCAAGGACGGACGCTCCGTCTTTGTCGGCGTCCCCGGGCCCAACAAGATGATCGTGTCTACGATCGATGTAATGTCTGGCCGGCGGTCGTACTGGCGTTCATTCGGGCCGCCCGATTCGACGGACGTCCAAGCCGCCATCGTCAGGCTCGCGCCTGGCGGCCAGAGCTACGCCTACACCTACTGGAAGGGGTCAGGGGCGCTCTACCTGGTCGAGGGGCTGAAGTAAGTAGCGGGGCGACAGGGCCCTGCCTTCGGCAACGTTCGGTCTAACCACCGCTCCGTCCTCGGGAACACGCCCCCTCCCCGGGGCGCTCCGCGTACAGGGCCCACTAACCTCCCATAATCGAGCCCGTTACGCCGTCGTGAGGGAGTCGGCCGCCGTTTTCCGCCTTGGAGGGTAGGGGCCAGCCAGGTCCCGGCAACCCTTGACCGGAGGTGGAACCATGCATCGAATTCCCAAGCTCGCGGCGGTCGCGGCGATGGCGGCCGGAACCCTTTTCCTGTTCGGCTGCAATGAAAGCAGCAATCCCATGGCGCCCGAGAACACGGGGCCCCCGCCCGTAGAGATCAAGACCCCGAAAGGCGTCATCGTCACATCGATCGCCGCCACCAAATGGCCATCGAGGACAACCAGCGGAGAGTACTGGGACATCTCCCTCTTCACCGCGAGCAAGCGGCCGGACCTCTACGTGATCCTCACGGCTGACGGTCATTTCGCGGACTACACGTCGAACGTCGTCACCGATGCCGAGTACAACAAGGTCTATACGTTCACGAAGCCGTACAGCGCTTACGACGGAAAGCTGCCCGCGACGATTCCCTACGACACGTCCCGGCGCGTCTACCTGATGGATCAGGACGTGGGCGGCGACCCGGACCGTCTCGGCTGGATCACCGTGAACGTGCCCAACGCCTACAAGAACGACAACGCGAACGCCATGGACTATACTTACACCGACAGCGGCAAACGCCTCAGCATTCGGGTGCGCGGCACGTGGACCTACTGAAACGATGCGCGCCGCGAACCAGGCCATGCCGGACCCCGAGGGGCGCGGGGTTCGTGCGGGAGGAATGCGGCGCGCTTGTCGGAGCCAACCGCACACACGGTCACCCTTCTCCTCCGCCGATGCAGCGCCGGCGACGAGGGGGCGATGGCCCAAGTCGTACCCCTGGTCTACGGGGAACTCCACAGGCTGGCCAGCCTCCACATGCGTCGGGAGCGGGGCGGGCACACGCTTCAGCCGACCGCGCTCGTCCACGAGGCATACGCCCGGCTCGCCGGATCCGACCTCACGCTCCAGGACCGAAAGCATTTCTTCGCCGTCGCTTCCCGCGCCATGCGCCGGATCCTGGTGGATCACGCCCGCTCGCGGGGAAGCCTGAAGCGCGGCGCCGGCGCATCGCACGTG
>QJYK01000057.1 GCA_003248075.1 Gemmatimonadota bacterium
GATCACTCAGGAGGATCCAGGGAGGGCCCCTTCGTGGCGGTCGGAGGCAACACTCTTCGAGCGCGGACACGGCGACGGCGGCGTTGCCCGCCGCGCCTGCCGCAAGGGCCAGATTCTCCAAGACCCGGAGCCCGCGCCCATAGTCCCGCTCGAGAGGCATCATCTGAACGGCCCTTCGGGCGTCTGCCAGCCCTTCGACGAATCGTCCGGCGCCCACGAGGATCTGCGCGGACGCGGCGGCCACCCGAAAGTCGTCCACCTCCCGCTCCCGGAACCTGCGCAGGACCTGATCAGCCAACTCGAACTGTGTATCGGCCGCACTGGAGTTGCCGTCGGCCCACTCCGTCCACCCCCTCAGCATGGCGGAAGGCACCACCTCGCTCTGGTCGGTGAAGACGAAGTCCGGGTCGTCGGGCAAGGCGCGCCGTGAGGCGTCCCAGTTGCGCTCCCGGAACTCCACTTCCCAGAGCGTTTGGCTCACGCCGTCACCGCGTTCGAAATACGCCCGAACCGGCCCCGGACCCTCACCCAGCCAGTACCGGAGCTCAACCCGATCCAGCCCGTTGATCGGTCGGCTGGGATCGAGCGCATAGGCCCGTTCGGCCATCTCGAGGGCCTCCTCATACCTTCCGAGTGTTCGGAGTGTCCGGACGGACTGCATGAAAGGCACATCGGATCTCGGATCGAGTGCCCTGGCCCGCTCCATGTAGACGAGGGCCTCGTCGTATTTGCCGTGCCGGCGGAGGATATACGCGCTCAGGAGACTCGCTGCCCCATCACCCCGTAGGCCCACGTCGGCCCTGCGAAGCTCCTCCAGGGCCGCTTCGTAGTTCTCCTCCACCCGGTACAGATACGTCGCCATGGCGTAGTGGCTCTCGGGCAAGTCGGGGGCGAGCTCGAGAGCCTTGAAGGCCGCGGATCGGGCCGCCTCTCTTCGTGCTGGTGAGACGTCCCACCTCCTGAGGACGAACCACCCGTAGGCCCCAGCGAGCGCGGCATAGGCCAGAGCGAAGGTCGAGTCCTGTTGTACGGCCTCCTCGAGATAGCGTACCCCGGCTTCGAACTCCGCCAACCTCGATTCGATGGGCTCGTAGTGGTCGTTCGTGAGCGCGAATCCGCGCATGTAGCTCTCGAATGCCTCGATCGAGTTGGTGGATCGACGGGCGATCCGCCGCAGCTCTTCGGACGAGATCACCGCCCCGAGCTCATTCGCCACCGCCTGAGCGACCTCGGAGAGGATGTCGAACAACCCCCGACCCGTGAGGTCAGCCCGATACGAGTCCGCCCAAAGCTGGCTGCCGTCGGAGGTCGTCGTCAGGAACAGACTCATCCGGACCTGATCTCCGAAACGCTGAACGCGGCCCTCGAGGAGATACGTGGCGCCAAGCTCCGCGCCGATCGCCACCGCGGGCATCAGACGTTCGCGGTACGCGTTCGACGACACTGGCGAGAAAACCGTCAGCCCAGAAACGCGGGATAGCGCCGTCCGGAGCTCGTCGTGCACGCCCTCGGCGAAGAACGCGTCTTCGTCGTTCCCGCCGGGAGTGTCAAAGGGCAGTACCGCGAGAGCCGGCAGCGCGGCGGACGCGGTGACCGGGGGGACCAGATCCGCGCGGCGCGCTGAATCCTCGGGGGACCCGCCGGCGAACAGGAGCCACACGGCGGCGACGGCTCCCCAGACCGCGAAGATGGTCACGCCCGCCATGATGACATTGCGCCAACTGAGGATGTGCAGCGCGGCAGCAGCGGCCGTGGGACGTTCCCCCTCGGTGTCGGCCGCCTCCGGTTCCGCGCTGCTTTCTTGGACGATGGCAGTCGCCAACACGATCGGGAAGCCCACAATGAGTGCAGCGAAGGCGAACGAAGGGAACCAATCGGGCAGATTCAGCGCACCGCCGAGCGTATCCACGACCTGGAGAACAGCCCACGACGCCACCAGATATATGCCCAGCGCCTGCCACAGCGAGCGGCGGTGGACCTCACGTAGCAGTCGGCGGAGGTGGTCGAACACGATGCGCTTCCGGAAGCGTAATCTGTGACCGGCAAGTTCCCGTGATGACTCGTGCGAGCGCAAGCGCCATCGAAACGCCGCATCCCGGTTCCCGCGGGCCGCGAGCTCTACTCAGCCCCTCCCACTCGGCAAGAAAGCTGCATGATCCCAAGATCAGGCGCGGGCAGAATGAAATGCGATCCAGCGCCGCTACCCGGGGCGCCTCCGACGGTCCACGCGATGCCGAGATCGGAGTGACTCGTATTGGGGCGGCCGGTGTTCAACCCGTGGGAACGAGACGTGAGGCCACCATTGCCGACAGCGACCGGGCTCGGGCAAGCATGGGGGCCGCCAGCCTGTCCGGCTCGGTTGAGCGCCCTCGCTTTCACTTCCTCCATCCAGCTCTCCACCACGAGCCTGACCTCGCTCACTCAACTCACCACCTCAGCAGCAGTTCCTGGTCAGGTCGCGCCCCCGGTGGGCTCGGCCTCCACCGGACCGAGGCGGGAGGCCATCAACCGGTCTGTTGCGTCCTCGACGTCCAGCGCCATCGGAGGCGCTCGGAGACAAGCCCAGCAGCTTACGTTGCAGTATCACCGGCGCTAATCGCGACCCCGCAGCTCCGCGTACCAGTTGTCGATCAGGATGAGCTCACCCGCATCGTCGAGGCCGCTGACCCGGAGCATCACGAAGCCCTGGTCGTCGGGGAGCACGTCGTACTGCGGGTGTCCCACGCCCCGGAGGTACGCTCCGGCGGGGAACAGGATCTCCTCACCCTCGACGCGGAATCCCTCGGCCGTAGTCACGGCGACGGCCACCATCTCGTCCGCGCCGTTACGGTAGAAGAGCTCGCGCCCGCTGTGGGCCCAACGGGGCTCGACGCCCCCCGCGACAGACACCTGCTGGCGGCCCGTCTCGGTGTCCGGGAACGGGCTCACGTAGACCTCGGGCCGGCCGGTGAGGGACGTGACGTACGCGAGCCAGCCGCCGTCAGGGCTCAGCGTGGGGCTGTGGTCCAGGAACTCGGTCGCCACCACCGGCACGACCGTCCCGTCGCCCGTCCGCATGGCGGAGATGTCTCCCTGGCTCTCACGCGTATCGCCCTCGCGGAAGACGAGCCAGGCCCCGTCCGGCGAATAGAAGGCTTCGCTGATCGGCGTATCGCGGGCCAGCACCAACTCGGGGCTGCCCGCCCCATCGGCCCGGGCCGTCCAGACGTTCAGAAGATCGCCCGTTGCGGCGGGGTCCCCGGGGAACGTCAGCCGCTGGCCGTCACTGGACCACGTTGCCCGGAAGTTTGCCACGCCCGCGAAGGTGATCCTCGAGAGAGGGCCACGGTCGAGGGCCTTCACCCACAGGTCCCATCGGCCGTCCGTGTCCTGAATCGACACGGCCAGGCGTCGCCCGTCGGGAGACAGCTCGACGCTGGAAAACGTGACACCTCCTCTTATGCTCCAATCGGGATCGATGGCGGCCACGGCCCCGTCCCGTCCGACCCGCACCGGAACCGGTTGTCCCATTCCGCCGATCGCCGGCTGGGTCAGGTAGACAATCCGTCCGGCGTCGGAGACCGAGAAGAAGCCCGTGCCGACGCTGGTCGTCGCGAGGTTGTCCCCGAGAGCGACGCCGGGGCCGGTGAGCCCGAAGGTACGCAGATCGAACGGTGCCGCGATGAGCCTGCGCTCCGGATCCATGTAGAGGACGTGCCCGGTGGGGCTGTAATGCGGGTCGGTCCCGAGCGCGAGGCGCGTCACTTCTCCCGAGGCGAAGTCGAGGGCCACGATCCAGTCTTCGTTGGTTTCGGCCCAGCGCTCCTGGATCAGGAGGCCCCGGTCGCCCGGCAGCGGATCCGTATGTCCGTGGTACCCGTCCGCGCGATCGATCGACGTGACCTCCTCGATCGCACCCCCCGCCGCCGGAACCCTCCTCACTCCGCGAACCTGATTGGTATCACTGATATCGGAGAAGCCACTGATGTCGGAGAAGTAGATCCACGCCCCATCCCGACTCCATGACGGACAGCAATATGGGCCTTCGGCGACCGTCCGACGTCTCCCTCCGTCCAGGGACATCACATAGATCGGCAGTCCGGGCATATCGAACGCGACCTCGGTGCCGTCCGGGGAGATCGCGGGCTCCCACCCTCCCTCGCTGCCGGGCAGAGGCGTCGCATGCAGCTTGTCCCAGTTCCGAACCCAGAGGATGGAGCTCACGCCCTCGCCCACGCCGCGGTAGACCATCACCGAGCCGTCGGAGGAAAGGTCCAGGTGGCCGCCGCTGGGCTCCCACATTTCCTCGGGGGGAAGCTGGATGGAGGCGCGCGTGACGGGGGCGGGCGGATCGGCCCGGAAGGCCGAGACGCCGAGCGCGACGGCGAGCACGGCGGCCGTCGCCCAACCGGCAAGCGCGATGAGGCGCGAGCGCGGAGACGCCGCCCTGCCCGGTCCCGCCACCGCCTCGCCGTGCCGGAACGCAGGGTTGGCCAGCTCTCTGGCCAGCTCCTGGGCGGAGGTGAACCGGTCGGCGGGAACTTTCTCGAGCGCCCTGCGAATCACTGCGTCCACGTTCGGAGGCACCGAGGATCGCTCCGCGCTCGCCGACGGCGTTGCGCCCGTGATGATCCGGCCCAGGATCGCCTGAGGCGTGCTCCCCGGATAGGGCGGCTCGCCCACCAGCATCTCGTACAACACACAGCCCAGTGCGTAGACGTCCGTCGCAGGACCCACACGCTGATCGCCTGTCGCCTGCTCGGGCGACATGTAGTGGGGCGTGCCCAGGCTGAGGCCCGTTTCGGTGAGCCGACCGCCCCCCGCCACCCCGACGGCGAGCGCGATCCCGAAGTCGGACACGACCGGCTTGCCGTCCTGGAGCAGGATGTTCGCGGGCTTGATGTCCCTGTGGATGACCCCGTGACGGTGCGCGTAGTCGAGCGCCTCGGCGACGCTCGCCGCGATTCCCACGGCCACGTCGACCGGAAGCTGACGCTCGCGATCGAGACGATCCCTCAGGCTCTCGCCCTCGACGTAGGGCATCACGTAATACAGAACGCCGGCCGCCTCCCCCGAGTCGTGCAGCGGGAGGATGTGCGGATGCTGGAGATTGGCCGTGGTCTTGATCTCGGCGAGGAAGCGCTCGGCCCCCACGACGGCGGCCAGCACGGGCTTCAGCACTTTGACCGCGACCTTGCGGTCGTGCCTGAGGTCTTCAGCGAGGTAGACGGAGGCCATGCCGCCCTCGCCGAGCTGGCGCTCGATGCGGTAGCGGCCGCTGAGGGCCGCGGTCAGGCGGAGGATCGAATCATCGGACATGGCAGAGTTCCGCGGACCTCGGCAGTGGTCCATCAACCTAGGGTGGACCCGCGAGGTTGCACAGAATCCCGGGGGCCAGCGCGGGGCTCTCGGCTGCTCCCGAGTCTCGCCCAGCCGCGACCAGCTCTCGTGACCTAACCGGCGTTCTTGGGGCCCCAGTCGGGGCCCCACCGACCCCTTTCCGGCACGACTCCTACGGACACGAAAACGACGGGAGCCCTTGCGATCCAAGGACTCCCCGGCAGTGCCTCGTCAGGGACTCGAACCCCGAACCTACGCATCAAGAGTCGAAAAGGATCGAGGCCGGTGCTGAGGCGCGCGACCGAGACGCGGGCCCACCCGGCGACGGCGGCCTCCCATAGGCTGCCCGCGCGGTGCACTTCGGCACCGCCGACTACCGGAGGAATCGACATGTGGACGCGAACCGTCGCTCGGATCTTCTGCACGGCAAGCATCATGCTCGCAGGGGTTTGCACCCTACGCCGCCTACTTCGCCGCCGTCCGACGCATGGCCGCCTGGTCGCGCGTCCATGCAGACTGGCCCGGGGACGCACGTGCTCCCCGTGAGTCCCATCAAGTTCCGCTCATGTCCTCTGACCCAACGTTGCCCTTTCAGGTTCGGAGAGCGCTTCGTGACGCTTTGCGAGGAGGCAGGCGTGCCTCCGGCGAGGGCCCCGGCCCAGGGTTTCATGGGTCTTCCGAGGCGGTTCGGCGCGGAGCCGGGGGCGTGGCGCTCCCGCCCCCGGCCGTATCCAGATGATCGGGAAAACCTCCGCCGCTACGGCATCACGAAGACGATGGGGCAGTTGACGACGGCCGCGAGGCCGAAGGTCGGAGCGGCCTGAGCTGACGTCAGATCGGAGACCGTGTCGAACGAGGCGTTGTCGTACGGCATGACGTCCCACAGCGGCGAGTACAGCGCATCACCGGGGATCGTTTCGACGACGTTGTGGGTCTGCGCCGTGCCGGCCTCGACCATGAAGCCCGACGCCGGGCCGCCACCCTCCTGATCGGGGTTGACGTTGAACGTCACAAAGATGTCGCTGGTCGGGACCGCGCCGCCGTCGGTCGTGGTCAGCGGAGCCTCGAGGAAGTTGAAGTAGTAGATCAGCTCTCCGTCGTGCCAGCCCTTCGTAAGACCGTTGTCCTCGCCCGCAAGGCGCATCACGGCGGTGGAGCCGTCGGGAACTACGGGGCAGTTCACCAGGATGTCGGTGTACTCGGTAGCGTACCCCGCGTTCACCAGGTCCTGCACGCTGGTCACCTGATTGGGGATGTAGCTGTCGGGCACCGTGACCTTCACCACCTGCCAGAAGTCGTTGTACCCGTCCTCCCCGGGGATCACGCCCACGATGTTGAGCTGACCGGCGACCGGGGCGCCGCTCTCACGGAAGAAGGCGAAGATGGGTGCCGGAGCGGTGGGCATGACGTCGAAGTTATAGTAGCGCACCACCTGCCCTGCGGGCCCGAGGCCCTGGGTGATGAACGGGCCCGAGTCGAAATCGATCGCCGCACCGGCCGCCGGGAGCGAAGGGTCCCCGCTGCGCTGGAAAAGGTGACCGGCCGTGTCACTGAAGCGGTCGACGAGCGCCTTCGAAGCTGTCGCCGGATTCCCCGGCGCCTCGCCCACGAACACGATGGGGCAGTTCACCACCGCGGCCAGTCCGAAGCTGGTGGCGGCCTGGGCCGTCGCCAGATCCCACACTTGATCGAACTCGGCGTTGTCGTACGGCATCACATCCCAGAGCGGCGAGTAGGCCGGGTCTCCGGGCACGGTCTCGACCACGTTGTGGGTCTGGTCCGACGTTCCCTGCGCCTTGAACCCCGAAGCGGGCCCTCCCCCGGCCTGGTCCGGATTGACGTTGAACGTCACGAAGATGTCGCTGGTGGGTACGGCGCCAGACGCGGTGGCCGTGAGGGGCGCCTCGTTGAAGTCGAAGTAGAAGACCGCCTGGTCCTTGTACCACCCCTGCGTCAGACCGTTGGCGCCAGGGCCCTCGCTGGCCGTGGACCCCTCGGGCACCACGGGGCAGTTCACGATCATGTCGGTGGCCTCCACGGTGTATCCGGCGCCGAGGATGTCTTCGATGCTCGTGGCGGTGTTGGCCACGTAGTCCTGGGGAACGAGAACCTTGTTGACCTGCCAGAAGTCGCTGTAGCCGGGGTCCCCCGGAACCACGTCGATGACGTTGAGCTGGCCCTGCAACGGCGTGGAACTCCCCTCGCGGAAGAACACCCAGATGGGCGCCGGCGCCGTCGGCATGACGTCGAAGTTGTAGTAGCGAACAACCTGGCCATCCGGTCCGAGTCCCTGAGTCACGAACGGGGCCGCGTCGAAGTCGATGGGCGCGTCGGTTGCGGGAAGCGACGGAACCGTACTCCGGCGGAACAGGTTGCCCGCCGCGTCGCTGAAGCGGTCGACGGAGACACGCGGGGCCGTGTCGGGGTCGATGGGCGTCTCCGGCATCGTGCCGTCGTCGCCACAGGCGGCAAAGGCCACCGTGGTCAGCAACACCGCAGTCGAGCGCTGTAGGAGAGCGCGCATATGAATCCTCCTTTGGGGGTCCCCAGATGAACGGCCCCGAGGAGGCGCAACCGACGTGCCGTGTCGAGCGAGTCGGGAGGGTCGAGTATAGATGCCTGTCCGAAATATACTTACGGGATTCGATGCGATTCGATGGTCGTTCCATGAAACGGGTGAGGCGTTTCGAGGGCCTGACACGAATCAACCGTTGAGGCGTATCTGTCCGTCGTGGGGCGATCGCACCTCGACCCTCGCCCGACCACCCTGCCCTTCAGGCCTGCCCGGCTGTTTCAAGGAGCCCTCCGGGTGGTTCGCGAAACGGCACGAGAAACGCCGTGGAATCCCGGCGTCCGTGCCGGATGAAGCCGCTTTTCCTCTCGCGACAATCGCTTACGCGTTCGGTCCATCCGGCGCCGATACTTGGCCCGCTCCGTGCGTCCGTTCCCGCCACTCCACGGAGTGGCGAGGTGCAGGCCCGGGGCCGCGTCTCCCCGCGCGTGGCTCAAAAACCGACCCCGATCCACGGAAGGACGACAACGATGACGAAGAATGCGATTCCTCTGATGTTCGCGCTGCTCATCGCGGCGTGCGGGTCTGGCCAGGACGAGTCCGGCATGGCCGAGGACTCCGGCATGATGACCGATTCGGCTCAGATGGAGGGCTCGGCGATGATGGCCGACTCGACACAGACCGGTGCGATGATGGAGGACTCATCCTCCATGGGAGGCGGCATGATGGCCGACTCTTCGTCCATGAGCGGAACGATGGACCCCGACACCTCACGCATGCACGAATGACGACGGGGGGACCCGTGAAACGTCATCACTGGATCGTGCGGCTCGCGCACTGGCTGTCGGCGGTCCTCATCTTCGGCATGATCGGGAGCGGGCTGCAGATCTACCGGGCCTACCCTCGTTTCGGCGAACGCGGAGGGCCCTATCTCCCCCAACCTTTCCACGATGTGGCCTTCCCCCAATGGGCTCGGCTGGGTGGGTGGCTCGCCGGGGGGCTCGACTGGCACTTCTTCCTCATGTGGCCCCTCATGCTCGTCGGAGCCGTCTACGGGATCTTTCTGATCGGCTCGGGAGAGTGGAAGAAGCTGCTGTTCAGACCCAGGGACCTGGGGGCGGCGATTCGGATGCAGAAGTACTACCTGGGCCTGATCAAGGAACACCCGCCCCAGGGCAAGCACAACGCCCTTCAAAAGCTGGCCTACACGTTCATCGTCCTGCTCGGGATGCTCTCCGTGGTCACGGGGTGGGCCGTCTTCAAGCCGGTGCAGCTTCACTGGTTGACCGCCCTCCTCGGCGGCTTCCAGGCGGCCCGGTATTGGCACTTCTGGGCCGTCTGGTTCTTCGTCGCGTTCACGGTGGTGCACGTGATCATGGTGCTGGCGGCCGATCCCGCGTCGCTTCGGGCGATGATCACGGGCACATACCGAGGGAGGTTTGACCGCGATGAGCCCTAGATCCGACAGACGTGCGTTCGTCGCCGGAGCCCTCGGCGGGCTCCTGTCTGGATGCGGATGGGACGGTGGGCCCCTCCGGCCACGGCTACGTGCGTTTTCGCAGGTGAACGACTGGCTGTCCCAGGGGCTGTTCTCCGAGGACCGGCTGGCCCCCACGTACGATGTGAGCCGGCGATCGTCGAGCTTCCCGGCGTATCACATCAGTCGCATGACGCCGACCCTCGCAGACCCAACCTCCTGGCGTCTCGAGGTGGGAGGGATGGTGGACCGTCCATTGTCCCTTTCCCTGGATGAGGTGCGGTCTCCGGCAGGACTGACGTATACCGTAAAGCACCACTGCGTTGAGGGCTGGTCGGCCATCGCGACCTGGACCGGCGTGCCCCTCCGGGCCTTGGCCGACGTCGCGCGGGTGCTCCCCGCGGCACGGTACGTCAGATTCGACTCGTTCGATGCGGGATACTACAGTGGGTGGGACCTCGAGTCCGCCCTGCATCCGCAGACGATGCTGGCCTACGGATTCAACGGTGCGGAGTTGACTGCGGCCCACGGGGCGCCGGTAAGGGTCTACGCGCCCCACAAGCTCGGCTACAAGCTCACCAAGTACGTCAACCGGATCACGTTCACCGACGTGCGCCCCGGGGGATACTGGGAGGATCAGGGATACCCATGGTACGGAGGCGTCTGAGCCCGTTCGTTGCGATGACGGTATTGCTTGCGGGCGGGATGAGCTGCGCGAAGGAGCGGGACATGCCCGAACGTATGGAGATGCCCGACTCCATGCCCATCGTCCAAGCCATCGAAGACGCGGAAATGCGAGACTCCATCCTGGACGTCATGCCCGGCGGCGAAATGGTCCGGGGGGATTCGACCGCTGCCCTTCGTCTCCTGGAGGCAAAGCGCTGAGGTCGGAGTAGGGAAGGATGTCGATGATGTCTTGGGTCGGTCGCTTCCCTTGAATCTGGGCCGCCACGGGCTTGGACGACATTGCGGCAGGCAGTAGCCAGGGGGACACCGACTCGCGGCTGCGCAGGCGCCCGCAGTAGCCAAGGCAGATTCCACGTTGTGGGGGGGGCCTGGACAGCACGAAGGGCAAATCCCGACAGACTGGCGTTGCCGATAGCGTGAGCTTGCGGAAGGGCGTGGGGGCGAGGTCGCCTCGGGCGCTGAACCGCTACCTCCAGAGAGGCCGTGCGCACCGACCACTGGATCCTGGGGCTTTCCGCCTACTACCACGATTCCGCTGCCTGTCTGCTGCGAAACGGGAAGGTCGTGGCGGCGGCGCAGGAGGAGCGGTTCAGCCGGGTCAAACACGACCACCGCTTCCCGATTACCGCGGTGAGGTACTGCCTGCGGGAGGGCGGAATCGGTCCCGAGGAGCTCGACGCGGTCGCCTTCTACGACAAGCCCTGGCTCAAATTCGAGCGCTTGCTGGAGACCTACCTCTACTACGCGCCTGTAGGCCTCCGCTCCTTCATGAAGTCCATGCCCCTGTGGCTGAAGGAGAAGCTCTGGATGGGCGACTCGATCCGAAGCCGGATCGGGTACGGGGGCGAGGTCTACTTCCCGGAGCACCACCAGTCTCACGCCGCCTCGGCCTTCTTCCCCTCACCCTACGAGCGGGCGGCCGTCCTGACGTTGGACGGGGTCGGCGAATGGGCTACCGCGTCCTGGGGCGTGGGCGCGTCGAACCGGGTCGAGCTCGAGTACGAGCTTCGGTTCCCCCACAGCTTGGGGCTGCTCTACAGCGCCTTCACCTACTACACGGGCTTCCGGGTGAACTCGGGCGAATACAAGGTCATGGGGCTGGCGCCGTACGGGGAGCCGAAATACGCGGACCTCATCCTGAAGGAGGTGATGGACCTCCGCGACGACGGCTCGTTCCGCCTGGACATGCGGTACTTCAACTACTGCCAGGGGCTGACGATGACGTCGGGGGCCTTCCACGACCTCTTCGGTGGAGCGCCGCGGGAGCCCGAATCGCCCCTCACGCAGCGGCACATGGACCTGGCGCGGTCGGTCCAGGAGGTCGCCGAAGAGGTAATGCTGCGGATGGCCCGGCACGTGCGAGAACGGACCGGGGAGCGCTACCTCTGTCTCGCCGGTGGTGTGGCGCTGAACTGTGTCGGGAACGGGCGGATACTGAGGTCCGGTCTCTTCGACGACATCTGGATCCAGCCCGCGGCGGGGGACGCAGGGGGAGCTCTCGGGGCCGCCCAGTTCGTCTGGCATCAGGTGCTCGACAACCCCAGGAAGCCGGAGGGCGGTGACGACCTGCAGCGGGGCTCCTACCTGGGGCCCTCTTTCTCGACGGACCGGATCGCCGCCTGGCTCGACAGCAGGGAGATCCGCTACCGGCTTCCCGAGCCCGAGCGGGTGCCCGAGCTGGCCGCCCGGTACATCGACGAGGGGAAAGTGGTCGGCTGGTTCAGTGGCCGGATGGAATTCGGGCCGAGGGCCCTGGGCGCGCGGAGCATCCTCGGTGATGCCCGCGACCCGGAAATGCAGTCGGTCATGAACCGGAAGATCAAGTACAGGGAGTCGTTCCGCCCCTTCGCACCCGCGTGCCTCGAGGAAGACGCCTCGGACTTCTTCGCCATCGATCGGGCGTCGCCCTACATGCTGCTGGTGGCTCCCGTGAGGATGGAGCGTCGCCTGGTGCCTCGGGAGCCGGAGGCCCGCCTCGGCGGAACCGAACGCGTGAAGCAGGTCCGGAGCGACATTCCGGCGGTCACCCACGTGGACTACTCGGCCCGGATCCAGACGGTGGGAGCGGACTCGAATCCCGCGTTTCGTCGGCTCCTCAAGGCCTTCAAGGAGCGGACCGGCTGCGGCGTGGTCATCAACACATCCTTCAACGTGCGGGGTGAGCCCATCGTGTGCACCCCGGAGGACGCATACCGATGCTTCATGCGGACCGAGATGGATGTGCTGGTGATGGAAGGTGTTTTGATACTGAAGGAGGAACAGGAGCCCCTCGAAGACCGTGGTGACGGGCAGGGGACGCATGAGCTCCCCTGAACCCAGGCTTTCGAACGATTGGCTGGATCTCGAGCCAGAGGAATCTCTCGATTCGCGCCGACGGCGAGTCGCACTCCGTAAGTTCGGGTTCGTGATGGCCTGCGCGACGGCTCTCCTGAGCGGGTGCATCCTCTGGCGTGGGCACGCGGGAGCCTCATGGATCGGGGCGATCAGCGTGGTTTTCCTCTTCACCGCGCTGGCCGCCCCTCGACGGTTGGGGCCCGTGGAGCGGGTGTGGCTGGTCGTCGGAGAGGCCCTGGGCGCCGTGGTGACCCGCATCGTCCTCACCCTCGCCTACTACCTGGTCATCACGCCCATCGGACTCGCCTTTCGCACCTTTTCCAGAGACACCTTCGGAAAGCGCCCCGACGTGACTCTGACGACCTACTGGGTGCCTGTGGAGCCCGAGGGTCCGGCGAGTCGCCCGAACAAACCGTTCTGAGCGTCGAGGAGATGCATGCCGATCAAGTCCAACCTCCGCCTGCTCTGGGACTTCATGAGGGTCCGCAAGAAGTGGTGGCTGGCCCCGATCATGGTCTTCCTGCTGCTCCTCAGCCTCCTTCTGGTGCTGGCCCAGGGCTCGGCGGTGGCACCGTTCATCTACGCACTGTTCTGAAATGACTGGACTCCTGAAGAAGCTCGGCCTGTCCTTGACCGCCCTGGTGCTCTTCGTCGGGGCGGTGGAGGGCATCCTCTTCGCTGCGGGCGTGACTCCTCTGAGCGACCGGTCCGATCCGTACCTGGGATTCGCCGGTTACTCGCCGCTCTTCGTCGAGGCCACGACGGACGATGGGGCGCGCGTGTTCCGGACCGCCGACACCAAGATCGACTGGTTCAACCGGCAGGAGTTCCCTGCACGGAAGGGTGAAGAGGTGACGCGGGTCTTCTGCCTCGGTGGCTCCACGACATATGGTCGGCCCTACAACGACACGACGTCCTTCTGCGGGTGGCTGCGGGAGTTCCTCACGGCCGCCGACCCCAAGAGGCAGTGGGAGGTCATCAACGCCGGCGGCATCAGCTACGCCAGCTACCGCATCGTGCGCCTGATGGAGGAGCTGCGCGAATACGAGCCCGACGCGTTCATCGTCTACACCGGCCACAACGAGTTCCTGGAGCAGCGCACGTACGGCCGGCTGCTGAGCACACCGGAATTCCTCCGGGACATGGGATCGCTCGCGTCGAACCTGCGCCTGTACAGCCTGCTCTCGGACATCGTCTACCCGGCGCCAGACGTGCTGGATACCGAGATCGACGCGGTGCTCGACAACTCGATCGGCCCGGAGGCCTACCACCGCGACGACGCCACGCGAGCCGCGGTTCTC
>QJYK01000034.1 GCA_003248075.1 Gemmatimonadota bacterium
GCCTTCCCCTCGGCGACCAGATCGCTGGCCTGACGGCGGGCGTCGGCCAGCTGCTGGCGGTGCTCGTCGAGGAGCTTCCTCGCCTCCTCGTTCCGCGCGGCGGCTTCGTCCAGCGCCCCCTGGATGTTCTTCTCCCGCGCCTCCACCGCGGCCAGGATCGGGCCCCAGGCGAACTTGCCGAGCAGGAACAGGAGGCCCGCGAACACGAGCAGGGTCCAGGTGCTCAACCCCGTGTTGATGTCGAAGAGCCCTCCCCCGGCGCCCGACGCCCCGTGCTCACCGGCCTGGGCCCGCAGGGCCAGGGGCGTGGTGGCAACGGTCACGAGCACGGCTGGAACGGTCCGACTCACTCTCATACGTCTCTCCATGCGTTCTCCGAAGGGCGTACCCGGCGCACGACCAGGCACGAACGGGTTGTGGCCCCTGCGCCCGAGGGCGCGCGGCCGCCCGCGCCTAGAAGAACTTGTAGAGGATCGTGATGACGAGACCGAAGAGCGCCGCCCCCTCGATCAGGGCCGCCAGGATGATCGCGGCGGTCTGGATCGTGGCGGCGGCTTCGGGCTGCCGCGCGATCCCCTGCGTGGCGCCGTTCCCGATCTGGCCGATACCGATGCCGGCCCCGATGACGGAGAGGCCGATGCCGATACCGGCCCCGAGGAGGCTCAGGGAGTTCTTGGCCGTCTCGGCCTCCAAGGCCGCGTCCTGAAAGACGGCGAGCATAGCGTGGAGCATGGTCGGTGCGTCGTCCTTGTTGGGTTATCGGACTGCGTCGTGAAATCAGTGAGCGTGGCGGATCAGGCCTATGAACACCGCCGTGAGCATCGCGAAGATGTATGCCTGGAGAAACGCGACGAACACCTCGAGGATCATGATCCCCCAGACCATCGCCAGAGAGGCGCCGGCAACCCCCCACTTGGCCGGGCCGATCGCCGCGAACATGAAGATCATGCCCAGCAGTGACAGCACGAGCGTGTGTCCTGCCAGCATGTTCGCGAAGAGACGGATCATGAGGGCGAAGGGCTTCGTGAGCTTCCCGAGGAACTCGACGGGCGTGAGGATCACGAGCATGATCGCCTGCCCGACGGGATGCAGCCCAGGCGGTGCATAGAAGATGGTCTTCATGTACCCCTTGAACCCCAGGGTCCGCAGCCCGGTGATCTCCACTACCAGCAACGTGACGAGCGCCAGGGCCCCGGTGACCATGAAGTTCCCGGTCGGCGTCGACCCGAAGGGAATGATTCCGAACAGGTTCATGGCCAGGATGAAGAAGAACAGCGTGAGAATGTAGCCGGTGTAGGCGTCGGCACCGTGCCCGATGTTCCTTCTCACCACCTCGTCCCGAAAGTAGAGGATCATGGCCTCCATCGCGTTGGCCAGACCACTGGGCGCGCGACCCTGATACCTGCCCCGTACCGCGCGGCCCATCGGGACGAACACGGCGAGACAGAGGAGCGCGGCGAGCACGACGAAGACGATGTGCTTCGTGGGGGACAGATCGATGGTGAGCGGACCCAGGTGGATGGGCGGCATCGCGAACCGGGCAAGGTCGATGGTGAACCCCCGACCCAGGATCTGGAACTCCAGCTCGGTCCCGTCCAGCAGGTGGTGCATCAGCATCCCCTGGAGGTCGGGGGCACTCTCCGCTCCACCGCTCTCCTGAGCGACCACCGAGCCGACACCGATCATCCGCAACGTTCCGAAAAGCGTCATCGAGCCTCAGGGCGTGTCAGGGGCTCCAGGCCGGAAGAACAGCGGCTCGAGAAGCAGGAGTCCGAAGAAGAAGCCGGCGAGCGCCAGCAGCATGGAGGCGCCGCCCCCCCCGCCCCCGCGGACGACGAAGACCGCCACCACTGCGAGCACGCTCATGCGGACCAGGGTACCCCCCGCCCAGACCGCCAGGAAGCCTGTCAGAGCGCCTCGATAGCGGAGGAGGAGCGCGAACGCGACTGTCTGTACGGAGAGCGCCACCACGCCGGCTACGAGGACGCCGGACCGTGCCGAAGGGTCGAGCCAGGGCCAGAGCAGCAGGTTCGCGAGGCCGACGATAGTGATGCCGCAAGCGGCATATCTGGTTGCGGCGCTCACCGCTCTCGATCCTCGGACTGTCGTGGTTCGATCACGATGTGGTAGTAGAGACTGTAGAACCCGGCACCGGCCCCGACGAACGCGCCCAGAATCAGGAGCCAGGGCGAAGTGCCCAGCTTCCCGTCGATCCACGCCCCCACGCCCAGGAACAGCAGCACGGAGAGCGCCCAAGTGAGACCGTACCCAAGATACTGACCCGACGCGCGGATGACCTCCTGGGAGTCGTCCCTGTCGCGCTCTGGACCCACGGCCGGTCTCCGCTCAGCTGTATAGCCTGCGGAAGGTAGCGCTTGTGAAAAAAAACGCAAGCGGATCCGAGGGCCCCTTCGAGAGGCCTTTCGCCTTGACGGCCTGAGAGAATCCCACCTATTCTGCGCTGCCGCGCGCCCAGACGCCCCGTACGCGCCCTGCGCGCCGTCGCATGGGCAGCGCGCGCCCCTGGCGGGTGGCACCGGATCGGCTTCTCTTTGAAGGGATGCACCCTTCCTCCGCACCTGGCGACCGACCCGAGCGCGTCGCCCCCTGGCGCACCACCACACGTCGTTGAGAGCCGAAAACGGGATGAGCAGCGAGACGATGACGACCGACCGGGATGTGGAGCTTCTCGACCGCGTCGCCGAAGTCGCCGAAGGACTACGACGAGAGGTGGAAAAGCGGATCGTCGGCCAGACCGAGGTCGTTCAAGGTCTGCTCACGGCCTTGCTGGCGAACGGACATGCCCTCCTCGTCGGAGTGCCGGGCCTCGCGAAGACGTTGCTCATCCACACAGTGGCCGAGGCTCTCGACCTGGAGTTCAGCCGGATCCAGTTCACGCCCGACCTCATGCCCACGGATATCACGGGCACCGAGGTCATCGAGGAGGACCGGACGACCGGCCGGCGCGTGTTTCGCTTCGTGAAGGGTCCCGTGTTCGCGAACATCGTCCTCGCCGACGAGATCAACCGGACCCCCCCAAAGACCCAGGCGGCGCTCCTCCAGGCGATGCAGGAGCGAGCGGTGACGGTAGCGGGCGAGACGCTCCCGCTCGATCCGCCCTTCTTCGTGCTCGCCACGCAGAACCCGATCGAACAGGAGGGCACCTACCCTCTTCCGGAAGCCCAGCTCGACCGATTCATGCTGGAGCTTCCGATCGGGTATCCCAGCCGAGAGGAGGAGGAAGAGGTGGCGATGCGGACGACGGGGCTGGAGGGCGCCGAAATCCACCCGGTGGTCAGCGCCGCGGAGCTCATCGAGCTGCAACAGCTGGTCCGCCGCATCCCGGCCCCACCCTCACTGGTTTCCTTCGCCGTGAGGCTGGCGCGCGCAACGCGTCCGGGGGACGAGGCCGCCCCGGTGACCCGGCGATACGTCGCCTGGGGCGCCGGCCCGCGGGCCTCGCAGTTCCTCGTTCTGGGCGCCAAGGCACGCGCGGCTGCTCGTGGAGACGCGATGCCCACGATCGATGACATCCGTGCGGTCGCGCCCGCGGTGCTCGCGCACCGGTTGGTGCTGAACTTCGAGGCCGAGGCCGACGGCCGCGGGACCCGGCACATCATCAGCGAGCTCCTCAAGGAGAGTGAGGGTTGGACGTAGGCAGGAATAGCGGCGCACTGGACGAGCCTCCAAGTAGCGTGTCGCGATGACCGGGTCGGTCGTCGCCGTCGCGCTCCTGCTCCTGGTCTCCGGCGCCCTGGCTGCCGCGGGCGCGGCGGTCTTCCAGGTCGGGGCGTCGCACGTCCGCACCCTCCAGGACGAGGGATTCCGCGGCGCGGCCGAGCTCGCGCGACTCCGCTCGGAGCCGGAGCGGACGCGGGGCGGGATCCGGCTCGTCGAGAGCGCCTTGAAGCTGGCGGCGGTCGGAATCGTGGGAGTGGTCAGCGAAGGAGAGTGGGGCTCCCTGGTTTCGTTGGCGACCCTCGCGGCGGCCGTGCTCATCGCTCTCGTCGTTGCCGACCTCCTCCCTCGAGCCATCGCCGCGCGTCATCCGATCCGGATCGCCCTCCTCGCCTCGCCGTTCCTGGCCGCGATGAGCGGCTGGCTGCGGAGGCTCGGCGCCCCGCTCGCGAAGATCGAGGAGGCCCTGGTCGGCAAGGCCGAGTCGGAGGTCACGGTGGAGGAGCGCGAGCTGCGGGAG
>QJYK01000123.1 GCA_003248075.1 Gemmatimonadota bacterium
TCCCAGCCGTTCCCGGCGATGCCCGTGATGTCGACCCTGGGCGTGACGGACCAGCGCCCCACGATGCCGACCATCTTGGCGGGTCGAGCGAGCTCGAAGTTGAAGCTCGATGATGCCTGGAAGTTGAGCGGCTCGTCGTCCCGCTCGAAGCCGACCGGGACGTCGAACTTCCCGAACGCGAGGCTCAGTCCCGACGCACCTCCCGGGGTGAAGCTCACCAGGAGGTTGTCGATCTCGGTCTCCGTGACGATCTCGCCGCCCCCCCCGCCCTCCTCACCGGACGCGAGGGCCGTCGTAAGCTGGCCGAAGAACCAGACCCGATCGGAGAGCTCGCGGAAGAACCCGACAGCGAGCTTCCCGGCTCGTGCCGAGTTGTCACCGGAGCGCTGGTCGTAGCCGAAGTCTCCGACACCGAAGCCTGTGATCTGAAGAGGGAACCGGGCTTCGCCGGTCAGATCCTCGAGGTTTTGGTCCAGAGGGCCGTCGATGGAGACGGGTCGGTTCTGCGCGGACGAACCGAGAGGGAGTAACCCTGCGACGGCGAGCGTGACCGCTAGACGTGGGGCCATGCCCCGTAGCAATGATGGCATACCTGACCTCCTGGCACCTGGCAGGGGCGTGCCGCGCACGGCTCGGCGAGGCCGCCCGGCGGGTGGTCGTGATCGGGAGATTGAAGCGTCCCGGCGGGTCGCCGGGGGGCGCTCAGGTACGCGGAGGGGGACTCTCGGTGTCCGGCAAGATTGAGGCGGCGTGCCGCGAACCCGGGAGCGCAGGCGAGAGCTCGAGAGCCCACGCCGCGGCGACGGACACGCGCGCGCCGGGGAGCCAGATCGACGCCACGGGTGGGGCGGGCGTCCGTCGTCGGGCGAGAAGCGGTCCCTGGCAATGCGCCGAGCGGAGCGCCTGCATGGAGCCGTGGGTCGTCGCGTGTTCGAGGACAGGTGAGGCCCCGTTCCCGAAGACGCAGCGTAGGCCGCACAACGTCGCTGGCTGCGCACCCAGGAGGACGGCGAGAGCTACGAGACCCGCCGATCGACGCGACGCTGGCGATCGCTTCAAGCGCCGCCGCCCGTCGTGGGTCGTGCTGAGGCCATCCGTCTAGTCATGCGAGTCGCCTCCGGAAGAGCCGTCGCGCGCGCTGTCGGAGAGGGTTTCTCTAACCCGGGGGCGCGAGGCAGGATCCACCGACCGGGTGCGCGCCCGCTCCGCCTCCGGCGAGGCCCGCGGGGCTGTCCCCCCTGTCGCCGGGTGGCCCACCCGCCGACTCTTGGTCCGTCCCGAGACCGGAGAGACGGGGTTGAGCAACACGAGCGAGGGGGTGTGCGTGGTCGGCGCGGGCCCCGCGGGGATGTGCGTCGCCGCCGCGCTGCAACGCAGGGGCGTGGCTTTCGATCTTCTCGACGACGGCCCCGACTTCGGCGGCATCTGGGACATCGAGCGAGAGCACACACCCATGTACGAGTCGGCCCACTTCATCTCCTCGCGAAGCCTTTCCGGTCTCCCGGGCTTCCCGATGCCGGAGTCCTACCCCGACTATCCACGCCACGACCGGATCCTGGAATACGTGCGGGCCTTCGCGCGGCATCATGGACTGGCGCGTCACGCCCGGTTCGGCGCCAAGGTGACCGAGGCCTACCCGGACCGGGACGGCTGGCGGGTGAAGACCGGGGACGGACAGGAAGGGCGTTGGGCCGCGCTCTGTGTGGCGACGGGCGCGAACTGGCACCCGCGCGTGCCCGAGATTCCGGGCTCCTTCGACGGGGAGCTGCGGCACACGTTCACGTATCGCTCGGAGGACGAGCTGCGCGGCCGTCGCGTGCTCGTCATCGGGGCCGGCAACTCCGGCTGCGACATCGCCTGCGACGCCGCCCGCGTGGCGGAGCGGGCCTTCCTGTCGTTGCGCAGGGGATACCACTTCGTCCCCAAGTACGTGTTCGGCAGGCCCGCGGACGTGTTCGCGCACGAGGGGCCCAACCTGCCTCCGCGCCTGGAGCAACGCGTGTTCGGCTGGGTGCTGCGGCTTCTGGTCGGCGACCTGACCCGCTACGGACTCCCCAAGCCGGACCACCCGGTGCTGGTATCGCATCCGATCATGAACACCCAGGTGCTCCACCACCTCGGCCATGGGGACCTTGTCGCCCGCCCGGACGTGGCCGCGCTGGAAGGGGATCGGGTGCGCTTCGTGGACGGGAGCGAAGAGCGGGTCGATCTGGTGCTGACCGCGACCGGCTATGAGCGACGCTTTCCGTTCCTCGCCGAAGCACACCTGGACCGACGGGACGGCGACCTCGACCTGTACCTGAACGTCTTCCACCGGCGATACCCCAAGCTGTCGTTCGCCGGCGTCTTCGAGACCGACGGCGCAGCCTATGGGCTCTTCGGACTTCAGGCCGAGCTGATCGCCGGGTATCTGGCGGACCGGATCCGAGGGGGCGGGGCGAGCCAGCGCTTCGACCGGATGCGGGCGACCGGACGACCGGATCTGCGCGGCGGGCGCAGATACCTCTCGAGCGCGCGCCACGCCTATTACGTGAGGGGTGACGACTACGAGCGCATTCTCAGCCGCACCCTCGAGGAGTTCGGGTGGGTATGAAGGCCGACCGAGGCCGGACCGGCTGGCGCCGGACGAAGCCGCCCGCCACGTTCCGACGGTCGTTCCGCAGCGCGCAAAAAAGGTACCTGGCCATGGACTCTCGCGACCCGCGCATCGACGCCTACATCGATAAGGCCGCCGACTTCGCACGACCCATCCTGCGACACGTGCGTGAGGTCGTGCACGCTGCCTGTCCCGAAGTCGGCGAGACCATGAAGTGGAGCTTCCCCCACTTCGAGTACAAGGGGACCCTGTGCAGCATGGCGGCCTTCAAGGAGCACTGCACGCTCGGGTTCTGGAACGCCGAACAAGTCCTAGGCGGCCGATCGGAGGGCGGTGCGATGGGACACTTCGGGCGCATCACCAGGCTCGAGGATCTCCCGCCCAGACGGGTACTGGCCGGTTACGTGAAGAGGGCCGTCTCGCTCAAGGACGCGGGGGTCAAGGTGAAGCGTGCGCCTCGGCGCGCGGCGGCCGAGGTCGAGGTCCCCGAGGACCTCGCCGCCGCGTTGAAGAGGAGCGCAAAGGCGCGAAAGGCCTTCGAGGGCTTCAGCCCGAGCCATCGGCGCGAATACGTCGAGTGGATCCTCGAGGCGAAGCGGGAAGCGACGCGCGCGAAGCGCCTGGCGCAGACGGTCGAGTGGCTGGCTCAGGGGAAGGCGAGGAACTGGAAATACCTCTGAGTCACGCTTGCCTCAGCTCGCCGGACGGCGGGCCGGGCCTCGAATCCAGCGCCCGGGCTTCTCGCCGGTGAGCGCCCCATCCCGAATCACGGGCACGCCGTTCACCAGGAGCTGCTCGATGCCGACGCTGAACTGGTGCGGGTCCGTGTACGTGGCCCGGTCCGCGATCGTCTCTGGATCGAATACCGCGACGTCGGCGCGCATCCCCTCGGCGATCACTCCCATGTCGGTCCTGCCGATCCACCGGGCCGGCATCGAGGTCATCTTCTCGACCGCCTCCTCGAGGGTGATCACGCCCATCTCGCGCACGTAGCGGGCGAGCACGCGCGGGAAGGCCCCGTAGCTGCGGGGGTGGGGAAAGTCGACGCCGTACCCCACGGGGTCGCCGTCGGTCTCGATCATCGCCAGCGGGTGCGCGAGGATGCGGACGACATCCCCCTCGTCCATCGAATGGTAGATCGCGCTGAAGCCGCCCTTCAGCTGGAGCTCGATCGCCAAGGCGATGCCGGAATCGAGATCGTTGGGCAGGCCGCGGTCGGCGGCGAAGTCCGCCAGGGTCTTGCCGTCGTAGCTGCGGTCGGACGGGAGCACACGAAACTGGATTCGCGAGATGTCGTGGCCGACCCGGTCGACCTCGAAGATCCGGCGCATGTCCGCCTCCATGCGCGCGCGCGTTTGTGGGTCCGCGACGCGGGCGGCGAAGGCGTCGCCTCCACCGGCCAGAGCCCACTGCGGGAAGAGGATCGACGATCCGGTCGACGACGCCGTATACGGGTAGAGGTCGTGGACGATGCTCAGCCCGGCGGCGTTCGCCGAGTCGATCATGGCGAGGGTCTTTTCGCTCCAGCCCCACTGGCCGGCTCCGGTGGCCTTGTGGTGGTTGATCTGCGCA
>QJYK01000270.1 GCA_003248075.1 Gemmatimonadota bacterium
CGCGGCACAGAACCTCACGGGTGGCCCCGGGGTGGCCTCGAACCTGCACCCGCGGTACTCGCCGGACGGGACCACCATCGCCTTCATCTCGGACCGAGCCGGGCAGTACAACCTCTGGGTCATGGACCGGGACGGCGCGAATCCGCGGCCGGTGGCCCTGGATCATGAGCACCGCATGCTCGATCCCACGTGGTCGCCGGACGGGGGCAGCATCCTGGTGCGAAGGTGCGGGGTTTGCTTCCCGCACCGGGGTGGCCCGAACGGTCTGTGGAGGTTTTCCCTCGACGGAGGTTCCGGCGAGGAGCTGGTGGGAGGCGAGAGCGGCCGACCCATGGTCAACCGGGTAGCCTGGCCATCTGTGTCACCCGACGGTCGCTTCATGTACTTCCACGCGTACGAGGGTGAGCCGGACGACGTCACCCTCATCGACGTGCTGCGCGGCGCGTGGCAGCTGCGGAGGCTCGACCTGTCGAGCGGTGAGATGGTGCCCCTCACGGACGGCGTGCAGGAGTACTCGTCCCAGAGCTCCAGCGGCAGCGCCTACGCGCCCGAGGTGTCCCCCGACGGTCGCTGGCTCGCCTTCGCCCGCCGGATCCCCGACGGGACGATCTCGTTCAAGGGTCACCGCTTCGGACCCCGGACCGCGCTTTGGCTGCGCGACCTACGGACCGGACGTGAGCGCGTGGTGATGGACCCGATCACGACGGACGTGGCCGAAGGCGTGAAGATGTTTCGCATCCTGCCGGGATACGGATGGACGTCGGACTCGCGGGCCATCGTGATCACGGAGGGCGGGCGCATCCGTCGACTCGACGTGGCCTCCGGCGAGGTGACGGACATCCCCTTCACCGCCCGGGTCAGCAGGACCGTCTCCCAGATGGCGCGCGGCTCGATCGCCATTGACGATGCACCCTTCCAGGTGCGATTCCCCCGCTCGTACACGGCGTCCCCGGACGGACGCACGCTGGCCTTCCAGGCCGTGGGCCGTGTCTGGCTGATGGAGCTGCCCGAGGGCACGCCTCGTCGGGTCACCCCGGACGACTTCGACCACTTCGAGTACGGCCCGTCGTGGTCCGCCGACGGTCGGAGCCTCGCCTTCACGACCTTCGACGACGTGGATGGCCAGGTATGGCGGGTCCCGGCGCGCGGAGGCCGTCCCGTACAGCTGACGCAGGAGCCCGCCGAGTACGCCAACCCTGTCTGGAGCCCGGACGGGTCCGAAGTCGTCGTGGCGCGCGGGACGGGGGCGTCCGCTCGCGGCCGGGGGGCGGGAGACAACGCCTACTGGGAGCTCGTCCGCCTTCCCGCGACCGGCGGCCCCGCGGAGACAATCACGACGGTGCTGTCCATCGGAGGTCGGAGCAGGATCGTGCGACCGGTCTTCGGGGCCGAGGGGCGGATCTACTTCAGCGCGCGGGCCAGCCAGGGGGGAGCGAGCGGTGCGGGCCTCGTATCGGTCCGCCCCGACGGGACCGATCGGAGAATCCACCTGCTCGTCCCTCGGGCCGCCGAGATCACCCTCGCTCCGGACGGCCGCCACGTCGCGTTCGAGGAGGGCTCCAACGTCTACCTCACCCCCTGGCCCCTGGCCGGCGCCGAGGCCGGCCCGCTGGCGCCGGTGTTGGCCCAGGATGAGCCGGTCCGCCGACTGAGCCGCGAGGGAGGGCTATACGCCACCTGGGTGGACGGCCGCACGCTCGGGTTCGGCAGCGGGCCGCACTTCTATCTGGCCCACACGGAATCGGGTACGACCGACACGGTGCAGATCCGGCTTTCCGCGGCTCCGCGGGCCCCTCGCGGATCCGTGGCGCTCACGGGGGCGCGCATCGTCACCCTGGCCGAGGGAAGCGGGGTGATCGAGTCGGGCTCGGTCATCGTGCAGGGTAGCCGCCTGGTCTGCGTCGGCGCGTGCGATCCCGGCTCCGCGGACCGTGTCGTGGATCTCGCCGGCGCCACCATCATCCCCGGTCTGATCGACATGCACGCCCACCGACACGGTGCGGACGGAGGACTCATCCCGCGACGGGACTGGGAGGCCGCCGTGTACCTGGCCTACGGCATCACCACCACACTCGACCCTTCCGCGTCCTCGGAGAGCGCGTTCCCGATGGCCGAGCTCGTCCGGTCCGGCCGGGTCGTGGGCCCCCGAACCTTCAGCTCCGGAGAGCCGCTTTCCTGGCAGGGCGCGGGCACGCGCGGAGACATCGCCAGCCCGGAGGAGGCGACCTGGAGCGTCAATCGACTGGCCGATTGGGGGGCCGCCTCGATCAAGCAGTACCTGCTCCTGGGGCGGGACCAGCGGCAATGGGTGGCGGATGCGGCCCGACGGAGGGGGATCAACCTGACCGCCGAGGGCGCGTCGCTGGTCTACAACGTCGGCATGATCCTGGACGGTCACACCGCGTGGGAGCATCCCCTGAGCTACGTGCCCCTGTACGAGGACGTCGCGCGCTTCTTCGGCCTGGCCGGGGCCACGTACTCTATCACGGCCATCGTGGCGGGGCCGGGGCCGTGGAACCAGGGGTGGTTCTTCCAGTCGTCGGACTGGTGGAAGGACGAGAAGCAGCGTCGCTTCCTCCCCTGGCAGGTCTATGCCCCCCACCTCAGACGTCGCATGGAGCGCCCGGAGACGGACTACTCCTACCCACTCCTGGCCCAGGGGCTGGCGGACGTCATGGCGGCGGGAGGGAGGGGAGCCATCGGGGGCCACGGTCAGGCCCACGGGATCGGCACGCACTGGGAGGTGTGGATGTACGCCTCGGCGCTGGGCAACCTGGGTGCCCTGCGCCTGGCGTCGCTGGAGGGAGCCCGCTTCCTGGGCGCCGACAAGGACCTCGGGAGCCTCCAGCCGGGCAAGCTGGCGGACCTCGTCGTGCTCGGCTCCAACCCCCTGGAGGACATCCGCAACACCCTCGACATCCGCTACGTGATGCAGGGCGGCGTCCTCTACGACGGCTCCACGTTGGACGAGGTGTGGCCGGAGGCGAAACCGTACGGAGACTACTGGTGGGTCAACCCGGACGTTCTCCGCGCCGACGACCGGCCCGTGGGCGGGGAAGGAGGCTGAGGAAGCTCCGACCGCAGGTTCGCTAGTCGACGCCCACCGCCAGGAGCGGGTCACCCTCGTTCATGGCCAACGACGTGACCAGGAAGAGGATCACCCCCGTGGCCGGGGCGGAGCATTCCTGCATCGTGCGCCCGAAGTAGTCGCGAACCACTCCGACCGGCTGCCCCTCCTCCACCTCGTCGCCGAGCTGCACGGACGGGTACCAACAGCCGCTCGCCGAAGCGAACCGCCACTCGAAGCCCCGCAGCTCCCGAACCGCCCCCACGGGATCGGGCGTCCCTTCCAGGCAGCCGAGGTGGCGCAGCACGTTGCGGCAGCCTCGCAGGTGGATCGCCACGCAGTCCTCGTCGAGGCGTCCCACCTGCCCCGCCTCGGCGAGGATGCAGGGAACCCCGGCGGCCGAGGACGCGGAATAGGTCCCCCCCTTCACCGACGCGCTCGCGATCAGGTTCTCGATCCCGTAGACCCGGGCCAGAGCGCTCGACGCGGATACCACGGCCTCGTCCCCGACATCGGAGTAGATCGTGAAGGGGACGAGCGCCTCGTGGATGTCACCCCCATGGAGGTCGATCCAGGCGTCCACGCGCGTGGCCACCTCCATCAGGGTCCACGCCATCCGTTCGGAGACCGTGCCGAGGGCCTTCCCGGGAAACTGACGGTTGAGGTTCCTCCCGTCGTCGGGGACGAGATACTGCTGTCGAGCGTGGAACGCGTGGAGGCTGACCGGACTGATCACCGCCACCGTGCCGCGGAGCTTCTCGGGCTCGAGCTCTCTGGCCAACCGCAACGCCGCCTCGATGCCGGGATACTCCCCGCCGTGGACCCCTCCCGTGATCAGAACCCGGGGCCCGTCGTGCGCGCCGGCGACGACCGTGAACGGCATGCGCGCGGGGGTACCCGGCACCTCGAGGAAGCCCGTCGCGCGACTGCGCCGGGGTACGTGAACCCCACCCATCCGGAACTCGCTCAAGAGGCCCCTCCAGGATCCTCGACCCCCCGCCCCGCACGCGGCTGGGAGGCCCGTGAAAACGCCGCAGGAGATATAGGTCTGAACTATTTGACATACAATAATGCGGTCCTTATCGTCCCCCCTCACGC
>QJYK01000116.1 GCA_003248075.1 Gemmatimonadota bacterium
GACGGGCGCGGCGGTGATCTCCTGGCCCTCGATCTTCTTCTGGATGAGCTCCATGGTCTTGTCGTACACCTCGTCGTGATAGACCGAGGCGTCGAAGCTCTCCGAGGCGGCCTGGTCGATGAGCTGCATCGCCAGCTTGAGCTCTGCCTCGTTGACGTCGCCCTCCTCACGGGGCACCTCTTCGAAGGACCGGAGCTCCTCGGAGTAGTACAGCTGCTCGAGCAGGAGCCCGTCCTCGTGTGGGCGGACCATGACCAGGTATTCCTTACCCCGGGTCGCCTGTTTGGCGATCGCCACGCGGCCCGACTCCCGGAGAGCCGCGGAAAGGAGCCGGTAGGCACGCGCGCCGCCCTTGTCCGGGCCGAGGTAGTAGGCCTTGTTGAAGTACAGCCGGTCGACCTGCTCGGCGGGAACGAAGCTCACGATGTCGATGGAATCCGACTTGGGTGCCTCGACGACCTTCAGCTCCTCCTCGTCGAAGAGCACGAACTGCCCCTTGGCGAACTCGTACCCCTTCGCCATGTCCTCGCGGGGGACCACGGCGTCGTCGGTCGGGCACACGTACTGCTGGCGCACCCGCGTACCGCAGGCGCGGTGGACCATGTTGAAGGAGATCTTCCGGGACGACTCGCCCGTCGAGTAGAGCTTGACGGGGAGGGACACGAGCCCGAAGGCGATCGTCGAGGTACCGATAGCGCGAGCGGCCATAGTTCGGCAAACATATGTTCACGCGGGAGCCCGGCGCAACGAATTCGCCCCGGGTGGGCAGGCTGGCCGGCCGGAGATCCGTCTGCTACCCTGTCCCCCCTCGATTCCGGACCGGCGCATCCGAACCGTGAAGGGGGTACACGATGGCTGAGCGAACGATCCGATCCACGCTGGCGCTCCTGGCCCTCGCCGCTTGTACGCCACCGTCCGGCCAACCCGTGAGCGGTGGGGCCGCGACCGGCATGCCCAGTACCGCGCGCGGAGAGTGGCCTCTGTACACGGCCGACGTGCACGGGACGCGGTACTCGCCGCTGGATCAGATCGACGCCTCGAACTTCGACGATCTCGAGGTGGCATGGTCGTTCAAGACCGACAACCTCGGGAATCGGCCCGAATACAAGCTCGAGGGCACCCCGTTGATGGTAGGCGGCCGTCTCTACACGACCGCCGGCACCCGGCGCGCCGCCATCGCGCTCGATGCCCGCACCGGAGAGCTCCTGTGGATGTACAGCATGGACGAGGGCGAGCGGGGCGGATATGCACCTCGCCAGCTCTCGGGACGCGGCCTCTCCTACTGGACGGACGGTCAGGGTGACGAGCGGGTCCTGTACGTCACGCCGGGCTATCGGCTCATCGCCCTGGACGCGAAGACCGGCGACCCGATCGCGAGCTTCGGCGACAACGGCGTCGTCGACCTCAAGGTCGGCGCGGTGAAGGGTGCGGGGGAGCAGGTCGACCTCGTGACCGGTGAGATTGGCTTGCACTCGGCGCCGACCGTGACCGGAAACCTGATCATCGTCGGCGCGGCCATGAAGGAGGGGTTCACCGTCGAGACCTCGAACAACACCAAGGGCCTCGTCAGGGCCTACGACGTCCGCACGGGCCAGATGGTCTGGCGCTTCGACACCATGCCGGGACCGGGCCAGCCGGGGAACGAGACCTGGCTCGACGGCTCCTGGGAGCGGAACGGAAATACCGGCGTGTGGACGCAGATCACCGTGGACGAAGAGAACGGCCTCGTGTATCTGCCGGTCGAGTCACCCACCTCCGACTTCTACGGTGGCTCCCGACCCGGAGACAACCTCTACGGCGAGAGCCTCGTGGCGGTCGATCTCGCGACCGGCGAGTACCGCTGGCACTTCCAGTTCGTCCACCACCCGATCTGGGACCACGACATGTCGTCGGCGCCCCTCATCGCCGACGTGGAGATCGACGGCCGCATGCGTCAGGTCGTCGCGGTGCCCAGCAAGCAGAGCTACCTGTACGTCTTCGACCGGATCACGGGCGAGCCGATCTGGCCGATCGAGGAGGTGCCGATGCCGGCCGGCAGCGTGCCGGGCGAGTGGTACGCCCCGACGCAGCCGATTCCGACCAAGCCGCCGCGCTACGCGCGCAACACGCTCGAGGTGCCCGGGGACGTGATCGACTTCACGCCACGCATGCACCGCGAAGGCCTGAAGATCCTGGAGCGTTACCAGACGGGCCCCATCTACAACCCGCCCGTCGCCGGCGACGTGAACGGGGTCCTCGGCGCGATCCTCGTGGGGAACGCCTCGGGGGGCACGAACTGGCCCGGTGGAGGCATGGACCCGGAGACCGGCATCGTGTACGCGCAGGCCTCGACGTCCAACGTGTCCGGCGCGTCGGTGACGCAGCCGCCGGAGGGCTTCTCCGACATCGCCTACCTGTACGGGCTCAAGGGGCAGACCTTCCGCCTCTATCACGCCGCCGGTACCGGCCAGAACCCGGCCGCCCCCGAGCCGGCGCGCACCTTCGGCCCCCGGGTCGAGAGCGACGTCGACGTCCCGGGCCTCGACGTAGACGGCCTTCCGATCGTGAAGCCGCCCTACGGCGTGCTTTCGGCCATCGATCTGCACAGCGGGGACCTGCTCTTCAGCGTGCCTCACGGGGACACGCCCGACCAGATCCGAAACCACCCCGAGCTTCGGGGGATGGACATTCCCAAGACTGGACAGCGGGGAAGCGTCGGGCTCATCGTGACCAAGACCCTCGTGATCCTTGGCGACCCGCAGGTCACCACGACCGACGAGCACCCGCGCGGAGGCATGCTCCGCGCCTACGACAAGCAGACGGGCGAGCAGGTTGGCGCCGTCTGGATGCCGGCGGCGCAGAGTGGGTCGCCCATGACCTACGCCATCGACGGAAAGCAGTACATCGTCGTTGCGGTGAGCGGCGGACCCTACTCGGGCGAGTACATCGCGTTCACGCTGCCGGAGGAGATGTAGTCGGGAATGGTGTCGAGAGCCGGGGCCACCCTCTCGGTCGGCGTCCTCGTTGCGACCCTCGGGGCCGCGGGCCTCGAGGCGCAGGCGAAGTCGACCTGGGACGGCGTGTTCAGCAAGACGCAGGCGGGTCGCGGAGGCGCGCTCTATCAGGCCGAGTGTGCCTCGTGCCACGGCCCCCAGCTCGGGGGGATCGACGCAGCGCCGGCCCTCGTCGGCGGCCGGTTCGCGTCGAACTGGAATGGGGTGATCATCGCGGACATGGTGGACCGCATCCGCATATCCATGCCCCAGAACGCGCCCGGGAAGCTCAGCCGCCAGCAGGTCACGGACGTGCTCGCCTATATCCTGAGCCGCAACGGATTCCCGGCAGGCGACAAGGAGCTGCCGCGCCAGGCGGGATTCCAGCGCGCCATCGCCTACTCGGCGTACAAGAGCGGGGGTCCGGGCGCGCCCTGACCCCGCACCTTCCCGAAGGCCCGGGACCCGGTCGGCGGCGCCGGCCGGGTCTTCTCTTGCTCCCGATGCCCGCTTGATCGAGTGCCCTCGGCTTATTAAAGTGAAAAAATCACCATAACTGGGAGAGGCGGCGTGGAGGGGTCCAAGCTGGGTGATCTGGAGCTGCTCGTGCTCCTGGCCGCGCTGAGGCTGGGACCGGAGGAGGCGTATCCGGTCAGCATCGTCGGCGAGATCGCGGGGCGCTTCGGGCGCTCGGTGCAGCGCGCCTCGGTCTACGTGGTGCTGAAGCGCCTTGAACAGAAGGGCCTGGTCACGACCCATCTGGGGGACGCCCTCCCCGAGCGCGGCGGCAAGCCCCGGCGGCTGGTGAGGGTCGAGGCGCCCGGCGTGGAAGCCGCCCGTGACGTGCGTGCCGGGTTGGAGCGCATGTGGTCGGGGCTGGGCGCGCTCGAGGTCGACTCGTGAGCCGCCGCGCGGCGGGCCAAGGACCGCGCCCCGCGCCCCAGCGCCTTCCGTGGACCGTGCGTACGCTACTACGCGTGTTACCGGCCGAGCGCCGGGAGGACCTGGCCGGCGACTTCGAGGAGGCCCACGCCACGCGACGCCGGCGTCTGGGCGCCGCCGGCGCATGGCTCGCGACGACCGTCGATGCCGGCCTGGTGGCGGTGGCGTTCGCGCGCATGACGGGGAAGGGGGGAAGTCGGATGGGTGGGATGTCGTGGCTGGAGGTGCGACTCGGACTCCGCCTGATGCGCAGGCAGCCGCTGCTCGCGGGCACGGCGGTCTTCGCGATCGCCGTGGGGATCGGCCTGGCCGCGACGGGTTTCACGCTGCTGGACGCCGCGACCGGGCGCTCGCTCCCGTTCGAGGGTGGATCGGGGTGGTTCCAGCTCGACGTCCGGCGCATGCCCGAGGGGCGTGAGGCTCCGCTCGACCACGCGCGGTACCGCGCGCTGCGCGAGCGCGCGTCGTCGATCGCCTACCTTGGGAGCTTCCGGCTGGCGCAGCCCAACCTCCGCACCGGCGACGACGAGCTGGAGACGGTCGCCGCCGCGTATGTGACGCCTTCGGCGTTCGCTCGGCTCCCCTTCGCGCCGGTGGTGGGCCGCACCCTGACCGAGGCGGACGCGAGGCCGGGGGCGGAGCCGGTCGTGCTCCTGCGCGAGGATCTGTGGCGCCGCCGCTTCGGCGCCGACCCCGCCGTCGTCGGCTCGTCGATCAAGCTGGACGGGGAACGGCGAACCGTGGTGGGCATCATGCCGTGGGCGTTCGCGTTTCCCGTGCAGCACCAGGTCTGGATGCCACTGGACGACGACACGCGGGGGGGCTCCGTGGAGGGCCCGACGGCCGGAGTCTCGACGTTCGGCGTGCTGGCGCCGGGTGTGTCGTTCGCCGAGGCCCGCTCGGAAGTGCGGTTCCTGGCGGACCAGGTGGCACCGCAGGCCGGTGAACAGGGCTCCGTGGTCGTCGATGTGAAACCCTACACGCTCGCGTTCGCGACCAACGGCTTCGACCTCTTCCTCACGGCAGTCCTTGCCCTGCTCGTTCTGGTTCTGATCGTGACCGCCGCCAACCTCGCCAACCTGATCCTGGCCCGGACGTACGCGCGCGTGGGTGAGCTCTCCATCCGCGCGGCGTTGGGCGCCTCGCGCGGACGGCTGGTCGGACAGGTCTTCGTGGAGGTCCTTCTCCTCACGCTCCTCGGGGCGGCCCTTGGCGTGCTGGGGTCGCAGCTGGCGCTCGGGTGGCTCGGGGGCCTGGTCCCCGATCTCCCGTTCTGGTTCGACCTCGGCCCGCGTATCGGCGTCCTGGCCTTCGCCACGACGCTCGCGTTCCTGGCCGCAGCCATCGCGGGCGTCACACCTGCGCTCAGGGCTACCCGGCGTGACCCGGTCGACGGGCTCCGCGGGAGCGGTCGCGGTGGAGGCGACGTGCGCTTCGGGCGCGTGAGCGCCGCGCTCGTCGTCTTCGAGCTGTCGATGTCGGTGGCCTTCGTCGCCGCGGCGGTCGTGCTCGTGCGCGGTCTTCTCGGGTACGGCTCGGGGGGCACGTCGCTGGAAGAGTCCTCGGTGCTCACCGCACGGGTCTACATCCGGCCGCCCATGGCGCCCGGTGCCGAGTGGGCTGTGCGCGAGCCGTGGCAGATCGACTCGATCCGCACGTTGCAGGAGAGCGTGCTGCGGGAGGTCTCCACTCTCGGCGGGATCACCGGCGTCGGCGCGACGACGCTGCTCCCGCGCATCGAGGGACGTGCGACGCCCTTCCAGGTCGAGGGTGCGGACGGGTTGGCCGTGGAGCGGCTCGCGGACGCGTCGGTCACCGAGGGGTACTTCGAAGCACTGGGCGTGGCCGCGTCCGCAGGGCGGCTCTTCGTCGCGGAGGACCGACGCGAGGGCGCCCCTCCCGTCGCGATCGTGAACGAGCCGTTCGTCCGGCGCGTGCTCGGCGGACGCAATGCGGTCGGACGGCGTATCCGGCGTCCAGCCGGCCCGGACGACGAGCCGGGCCCATGGATCGAGATCGTGGGGGTCGTGCCCGATCTCCGGATGAGCCCCGCCGACCCTGCCCGGGCCGCGGGCGTGTATCGCCCGCTCGGATGGAGCAACTACTTCTACGTGGCGCTCCGGGGCGGCGCCGACCCGCGCGCCATGGAGAGACCGCTGCGCGAGGCGGTGTCGGCGGCGGACCCGTCGATCCGGGTGGACGACGTCATGCTCCTCGAGCGTGCGGGCTGGGAGGCACGCGCGCTCCTGCAGGGGCTGAGCGTCTCGATGGCCCTGATGGGGGGCATGGCTGGCTTCCTGTCGCTGATCGGCATCTACGCGATCCTGTCGTTCAGCGTGACCCGACGCACCCGGGAGATCGGTGTGCGCATGGCCCTGGGCGCGCCTCGCGGCGCGGTGGCGCGATCGGTCTCGGCCCGAGCGGGTCGTCAGATCCTGATGGGCACGCTCCTGGGAGTCGGCCTCGCCGTGCCGCTCATGAAGGGCACCGCGCTCCTGCCGATCCGTGTGCCCCCTGGGGGACCCTCGCTGCTGACCGCGACGGCGCTGGCGATCGCGGCGATCGGCGCACTGGCGTGCTGGCTGCCGACCGCCCGGGCCGCCCGTGTGCAGCCGACCGAAGCGCTGCGCTCGGAATAGGCCGGCACCCACCCACGGCACCGGGCGGTTCCGCGGACTTCAGGGGACGATGAGCCCCGCCGCCGGCGTTTGCGGTATCGCTATCCGCATGGCCGGGATCTCCACCGACGGAGGGTACCGGCCGCACACCAATGACGCCGGAAGGGTCCGGCGTGACACCGGGAGGGGACAAAACCCATGAAGACCATCATGCTCGCGACTCTCGCGACGCTGACGATCCATCCCTCGAACCACACCACGTCTGCCGCGCCCACGTCGCCAGGCGACCCCACCATCGAGGCCGTGCGTCGCGCGACGGCCCGCTTCCGCGACCTCGAAACCGCGCAGGCCGAGGGGTGGAGCCTCGCGCTCACGGGTTGCATGGAGTCCACGGAGGGCGCGATGGGCTACCACTTAGGCAACGAGAAGCTGATCGGTGACGGCGGTCAGCTCGACCCGACCACGCCGGAGGCGCTCCTCTACGAGCCTCAGGTCGACGGGTCGATGCGCTTCGTGGCCGTCGAGTACCTGGTACCGTTCACCGACTGGAAGGGCGACCAGCCGCCGGTGTTCCTGGACCACGAGATGATCCCGAACCAGGAGTTCGGGGTGTGGACGCTGCACCTCTGGCTGGTCCCGAACCCCCAGGGGACCTTCGTGGGCTGGAATCCACGTGTGACCTGCGCGCACGCCTCCACGGCGGGGCACTGACCGCTGACGCGGAGCGGGGGTGGGTGGGCCGGCGAGCCCACCCACCCCGACCGTCGACGGGGAGGGGACCGTGGGGAGGTGGAGGTGGTGTGTCAGGATCGTGGCGACGTGCGGGCTCGTGTGGTGGATCTGCCTGCTCGCGACACCGTCGCTGGCGCTGAAGCTCTGGTGGGGAGGTCTGGTGCCGCTGATGCCGGGCATGTTCCTGATCAATCCGAGGGTGTGGAGGAACGTCTGCCCCGTGGCGGCATTGGAGGTCTGGAGCGGAGAGCGGGTCGGCCGGACGTTGGGCGGGGCGTCGGCTATCCGGGCCGGGGGCGTCGGGACCGTGCTCTTCGTCCTGATCGTCTCGGGCAGGGCGCCTCTGTTCGACCACAGTGGTCTCGCGCTCGCCCTGGTCGTGGCGCTGGCGACGTCCGTGGCGGGCGTGCGCGGACGGACGCACGCGGTCAGGGCCGGCTTCTGCAACTCGATCTGTCCGCTGGGGGCGGTGGAACGATTCTACGGGCAGCGCGCCCTGGTGGCCGTGGCGCCCGCCCACTGTCCATCGTGCACGGTGTGCACCCTGCGTGGGTGCCCGGACGTGGCGGGCGACAAGGCGATGCGGCAGCTGGTGGGCGGCCCCGGGGGTCGGGTGGGTTGGCTTCTGCGCCCGCAAGGCGCGTTCGCGGGCGCCATGCCGGGTCTGATCCTCGGCTACGCGTTCGGAGGACCCGAGGCGACGTGGGCGGCGGGGCTGACGGCGGTGACCGCCGGGTGCGTCGGGTCATGGCTCACGGTGCTCGCGATCTCGCTCGTCGTGCCGGAGGCCCGGGGACGGGTCCCACCCGTCACGGCCGCCGTGTCCGCCGTGCTCTTCTACCAGACGGTCGGGTCGACGTCCGTGGGCGTCTGGGGCCTCCCGGCCCTCTCGTGGGGGGTGCGCTGGCTGGGGACGGTGCTGGCGCTCGTGTGGGCGGTCCACCTGCGGTCGCGCTTCCCCGGGGCTCCAGGGCGTCGCTCGGCGGGTCGGTCCCGGACGCGCTCGCTCCCGGTGCTCGTCACCCAGCCTGGCTGAGCGACCCTTCGGGAGGTTGGCTTCGGTCCCGCGCGGGTCTTATCGTCCGGCCGCCATGAGCCCCGCCCGAGACGATCGTCTGAGGAAGTACCGCGAGAAGCGCGCTGCCGGTCGGACGCCCGAGCCGTTCGGCGGCGAGGTCGTGGTCGGGGGCAGCACCTTCGTGGTCCAGAAGCACGACGCCCGAGCGTTGCACTGGGACCTGCGCCTCGAGCTGGACGGGGTCCTACTCTCATGGGCGGTGCCCAAGGGACCGTCGCCCAACCAGGCGGACAAGCGCCTCGCCATGCAGACCGAGGACCACCCGCTCGAGTACGCCGAGTTCGAAGGGATCATCCCCGAGGGCGAGTACGGCGCCGGGCCCATGATCGTGTGGGACAGAGGCCGATGGTCGCCGGTGGAGGACGCGCACGAAGGCCTGGAGAAGGGCAAGCTCCTCTTCGACCTATACGGCCACAAACTCATGGGCCGATGGACGCTGGTGAAGACCCGGCAGGCGCCCAACTCCTGGCTGCTCATCAAGGAGCGCGACGCGTTCATGGACGAGGCGGGGGGCACCGAATCCTATCCGGACGACTCGATCTACTCGGGTCTCACCGTGGAGGAGTTCGCCCACGCCGACGAGCGAGCAGAGGAGATGGCCGAGCGCATCGCCGACCTGGGCGCGAAGGAGGCGGCGCTGCGTGCGGACGACGTCGATCTCACGCTCGCTTCCTCGAGCGAGCAGCCGTTCTCACGCGAGGGGTGGATCTTCGAGCTCAAGTACGACGGGTATCGCCTCCTCGCCGAGCGAGTGGGTCGTGAGCCGTATCTGCGCTCCCGGGCCGGTCACGACCTCACGGTGACCTTTCCGGAGATCGCGCGCGCGGTGCGTGGCCTTCCCTTCGAGGGGCTGATCCTCGACGGGGAGGTGGTCGTGCACGACGCCGACGGGCTCCCGTCCTTCTCGAAGCTCCAGAAGCGGGGGCGCATCCTGAACAAGTCGGACGCATTGCGCGCGAGCGTGGAGCTCCCCGCGGTCTACTATGCGTTCGACATCGTCGCCCTCGAAGGGTACGACCTGCGCCAGCTTCCCCTGATCCGTCGCAAGGAGATCCTCAAGGGCGTCCTGCCCTCGGTCGGCCCGATCCGTTACTCGGACCACATCCTCGAGCAGGGCCAGGCGATGTACGAGCAGGTCACGGCCATGCGCCTCGAGGGCATCGTCGGGAAGAAGGCGGACTCGCCCTACCGCGGGGGACGATCGACGAGCTGGGTGAAGGTGAGGACCGTGCGCGTCGAAGACTTCGTGGTGGTGGGTTGGACGGAGCCGAAGGGAGGGCGTTCGGGCTTCGGCGCGCTGCACCTGGCCCAGTACGACGGAGCCGATCTCGTCTATCTGGGAAGCGTGGGCTCGGGCTTCACCGACGCTCAGCTCGATGAGGGACTGGAGCTTCTGCGACCGCTCGAGGTCGACGGCTGCCCCTGTACAAGCGGACCGATGCCGAAAGGGAAGGCGCAGCACTGGACGCGTCCGGAGCTGGTCGTCGAGATCAAGTACAAGGAGCTCACGGACCAGGGGCTCGTGAGACAGGGGTCCTTCTCCCGGTGGCGAGACGACAAACCGCCCTCGGAGTGCCTGGTCGAGGGAGCGGGCACCGGCGAGCCGCCGGACCCCGCCCCACCGGCGTCGGTGGAGGCCACGGAGCGATCCGTGCCGTTCACGAACCTCGACAAGATCTTCTGGCCGGACGAGGGCTACACGAAGGGCGATCTGATCGAGTATCACCGCGCGGTCGCCCGCTGGATGTTGCCGTACCTGATCGACCGTCCCCTCGTCATGACCCGCTATCCGGATGGCATCGAGGGAAAGTCGTTCTTCCAGAAGGACGCACCGCCGTACGCCCCGGATTGGATCCGCCGTGTGACCGTGTGGAGCGAGGGGTCGGAGCGCGAGCTGTCGTACTTCGTGGTCGAGGACGTCGAATCGCTGCTCTATGTGATCAACCTCGGGACCATCCCCATCCACATCTGGTCCAGCCGCATCGAGACGTTGGCGACGCCGGATTGGTGCATCCTCGACCTCGACCCCAAGGAGGCGCCCTTCGAACACGTCGTCGAAATAGCGCTTATCCTGCACGACATCTGTGAGGAGATCGGATTGCCGTCCTTCCCGAAGACCAGCGGTTCGTCCGGCATCCACGTGCTGGTACCCCTGGGCCGCCGCCTCACGTACGAGCAGTCACGCACCCTGGGGCAGCTGCTGGGTCGGGTGGCCGTAGCGGAACGGACCGACATCGCGACGCTCACGCGCAACCCCGACCGACGGGAGGGCAAGGTGTACGTCGACTTCGTACAGAACGGACACGGACGTCTCCTCGCGGCGCCCTTCACGGTGCGGCCGCGTCCCGGAGCGACCGTGTCCGCGCCGCTGGAATGGAGCGAGGTGAACAAGCGCCTCACGATCGAGCAACACACGATCGCGTCCGTCCCGCGCCGCATGAAGCGACTCGAGGAGGACCCGCTGCTGCCCGTGCTGGAGCTGGAGCCGGACCTGCTCGGCGCTCTGGAGCGCCTGACGCACTGGTTCGACAAGTAGACGGGTCGGCTCAGCCGTCGGCCGAGAGCGCACGCACCGGGTCGAGGCGGGACGCCGTTCGCGCAGGGAGCCAGCACGCGACCGCGGCCACGCTCAGGAGCACCGCCACGCCCATCCCGTAGGAGAGCGGGTCGTAGAGTCCCACGCCGAAGAGGAGCGAGGCGGCCCCTCTCACGAGCCAGAGTGTCGTCACCAGGCCCGCGACCACGCCGACGGCCACCGGCTTGAGCCCCTGTCCGACGACGAGCCGTCGGACGTCCGGAGCCTCGGCGCCGAGCGCCACACGGATGCCGACCTCGCGGCGGCGCTGTGCCACGCGGTACGCGACCACGCCATAGACCCCGATGGCTCCGAGGGCCAACGCCAGGCCGGCGAACGCCGCCAGCATGAGCGCGAAGAATCGGGAGCGGTCCGTCTGCTTGCCGACGATCTCCGAAGCCGGTGCCAGCTCGGTGATGGCCTGACCCGGATCCTGTGATGCCACGAGGGCGCGCACATCGCGCATGACGTCCGCTTCGGCCCGGGATGAGCGGATCACGAACGCCTGCCCGCGTCGAGGGGACAGCAGCTGTGGCAGATATACGGTGGGGTGGGCTTCTACGGTGAGCTCGCGCTGGCGCACGTCCTCGACCACGCCGACGATTTCCATCGCGTAACCGCCCAGGTCGAGGGGACGCCCCACCGCGCTCTCGTCGGGGAATGCGGCCTGCGCCAGCGAACGGCTGACCACCGCGACGTTGCGACCATCCTGACCGGCGGACGCCCCGAACCCGGTTCCCTCCACGAGCGGGATCCCCATGACCCGGAAATAGTCGGCGGACACCTGTAACACATACGCGCGTGCGCCGTCGTCGTCCTCGCTGGCTGGGTGCCCGGGCGCGGCCCAGCGCGACGCCTCGCCTTCTCCGCGGAGCGGGAAGCGTCGCACGGACCCAACCCCCTCGATGCCGGGGATCGCGCGAAGGCCGTCCAACATCTCGGTCCAGCGCTGCAGGTATTCCGGGCGTCCCGGGTAGCGCGTCGCCGCGAAGGTCATGTCCGCCACGACCAGGCCCTCGGAGCGGAACCCTGGATCCACCGATCGGAGCGACCACAGGCTGCGCACGAGCAGCGTGGAGCCCACGAGCAGCACGACGGACAACGCGATCTGCGACGCGACCAGGGTGCCGCGCCCGGTCATTCGCGCCGTCCTGCCCGACCCGGCTCGCAAGCTGGCGGCGAGATCCCGACCCGCAGCCTGCAGGCCGGGAAGGAGCCCGAAGGTGAGCCCGACCACGATCGAGGCCGCCACTGAAAACGTCGCGACCCTCCAGTCGGGGCCGATCTCCTGTGCGCGGGGAAGGGTGCCTGCGCTCGCGCCGACGAGCAGGTCGGTGCCCGACCACGCGATCGCGAGCCCGCCGAGGCCGCCCACGATCGACAACAGGAGGCTCTCCGTGACGACTACGCCGGCGCGCCTGGCGCCGCTCGCGCCGAGGGCCGCTCGGAGCGCCATCTCGGGTCCCCGGGCGGCCTCCCGCGCCAGGGCCAGGTTGGCGACGTTCGCGCAAACGAGGATCAGGATGAGGAGCGCGGCGGCCATCAACACCTCGAGCGCTCGATCCACGTCTCCCACCACGCTGTCACGCAGCGGAGTCAGCGCGATGCCTGGCAGGTCGGCGTTGTCGTCCGGAAAAGCCTCGGCGAGAGAGGCGGAGATCGCGCTCAGATCCGCCTCGGCCTGAGCGATCGTGCTCTCCGAAGCGACCCGACCCACCGCATCGAGGATCTTGAGCCCCCGGACCTGCAGAGGGATGGAGGACGCCGGGATCGTAGACAGGAGCACCCAGACCTGGGTTCGGGGCGACGGGAACGCGAACGCCTCGGGCATCACGCCCACGACGCGGTACGTCTCGTCCGAAAGGGTCACGGCCCGACGCACCGCGTCCGGATCGGCGCCGAGGTGTTGACGCCAGAAGGCGTGGCTGACCACGACGACGTGATCGTCGCCGACCTCGTCCGTCCGGGTCAGGGCGCGCCCGAGAAGCGGTGAGGTTCCCATGGCCTCGAAGAATCCGGAGGATACGAACGCGGTCTCGACCTCCTGCGCGGTCCCGTCGCCGGTGAGGACCAGGTCGGAGGGGAGCGTGGTGAACGCACCCACGTGCTCCAGGCGTCGCGAGCGCTCGGCCAGGTCCCGCACGTCGGGAAGGCCCAGCCTGCCGGAGCGCTCACCCCGACCGGGGTCGGCACCGTGGATCCGGACGATGTGCTCGGGAGCGGGGTAGGGCAGGGGACGCAGGACGACGCCGTAGAGCACGCTGAACATCGCCGTGTTGGCGCCGACGCCCAGCGCCACGGTGGCGAGAACCGGCACCGCGTACCCGGGCCTCCTGGACAGCCCCCGCACCACCTGCCCCAACGCCCGCATCGTGCTTCCCATCCCCACACCTCCTCCACCTCGGGTTCGATTCCGCCGGGTCGCCGCTTCGACCCATTCGAGGAGCGCATCCCTCAGACCCACCACCGTGTTCGTGACCACGAAGCCGAGCAGGGCTCCGAGCCCTCGCGCCGCCGCATCCGCGGCCTGGTCCTCCAGGAGCCGGTCCAGGTCCGTTCCGACCCGGCCCCGGTGAGAGGGGGGATACAGGCGCCGAAGGCTCCCGGCCCAGGCGCGGACGACCTCGCGTCCGATCCGTGTCATCCTCGACCGGACCCCTCGCGGGCCAGCCGGGCGACCTGGCTGCTGGCGGCGAGGTCCACGAGCCTGCGGGCCTCGGCAGCGGCCACGCGCTTACCCAGATCGGTCAGCCGGTAGTAGCGCCGGCGTTGGTCGTCGAGCTCCGGTGTGGGACGCTCGCCCGCCTCCTCGACCAGGCCGTCGTCCTCCATCCGCTTCAGCTTGCGGTAGAAGGGGGAGGCCCGGACGGTCATCGAGCCGCCCGTAGCGGTCTCGATCTCCTTGAGGATGGCGTAGCCGTGGCGGTCGCACGCTTCCAGGGCGAGCAGGATCTGGAACTCGACGGCCTTGAGAGGAAGCTGGTCTTCCGGTTCTGGGCGGTCCACGGCGGCCTCGGCGGAGATAGTGACGATGCGTCACTATTATTGACCGGAAGTCAATAGTCAACGGTCTCCATCTCCCGTTTTCGTTGGTCGGCGCCGGGGCTCCGGCTAGATTGGTTTCCGTGGTGAACCCGGTGAGGGACGGACTTCGCGTGCGTCGGATCGGCGCTTTGCTCCTCTGCTCTGCCGCCCTCGCGCTGGCAGAGGTGCGGCCCGGGGCGCATCACGTCCCGACGCCGTTCACCTCGGCGTCGGCCCGCAGCCAGTCATCCGCGCCCTCACTCGGCGGCGCGGTCCTTCCCACGGAAGCCGTCGTCGGCGAGGAGGAAGGACCGGGCCGGCTCGCCGGCTCGGTAGGCCGCCCCCCGGCCTCCTCCAGGCCCAGGATCGTCCTGCCCCGGCCGCGATCACGCGCGCTGCGCGCCGAGCTGCCGCGGTCGCGACGACGGGCCGATCTTCTCGCGCACCCCCCTACCGCGCCTCCCGGGGTCGACTGAGTCGCCGGCCCCCGTGGCCGGCCCTGCCGCGTCGCTCCGCGCCCCTGCGCGGGGCATCCAAGATCCCGTCTTCGTGGGGTGCCAAGAAATGTCCATCTCGTACTTCGCTCTGGCTCTGGTGGCCCAGGATGCCGAGGGCGCATTCTCCATGCACCGGCTTCTCCAATCCCTCCCGACCGATCCGGCTTCCATCATCACCCTCCTCATCGCCGCGGCTGCGGTCGGGCTCGTGATCTGGACCGGTCGGAGCCGTCGCGGAGGAGGCGGGGCCAGCTAGGGCCCCTCGGGGCCGGCCGGCTCGGGCCGGCCCCGCCCCCCTGGACGGCCGGGAACCGACGACCCCCGGTTCAGGGTAGACCAGCGCTCCCAAGAGTCCGGCAACGGAGACGCAAGCGCCTGTGTCCATCCTCATCTGGTCCGGCTTCATCGTCGTCATCCTGACGCTTCTGGCGCTGGACCTGGGCGTCTTTCACCGGAAGGCCCATGCGCCGTCACTGGCGGAGGCGCTGGCCTGGAGCGGCTTCTGGATCTCGCTCGCGTTGGCCTTCACCGGGGCCGTCTACTTCTTCTACGAGAACAACTGGATGGGGGTCGGGCTCGCGTTCCCGGAGGACGTGAGCGGCGCCGAGGCGTCCCTGGAGTACCTGGCGGGCTTCATCCTCGAGAAGTCGCTCAGCCTGGACAACATCTTCGTCATCGCGCTGATCTTCTCGTATTTCCGGATCCCGCTCGCCCTCCAGCACCGTGTCCTGTTCTGGGGCGTGCTCGGTGCGCTGGTCATGCGGGGCGCCATGATCGGCGCCGGAGCGGCCCTGATCGACCGGTTCTCGTGGATGACGTACGTCTTCGGAGGGCTGCTCCTGTTCACGGCGGCTCGCATGCTGGTCGTGCACCAGGACTCCATCGATCCCGAGCACAGCCCCGTCGTCCGCGCGGCCAGGCGCCTCTATCCGGTCACCGACGGCCTCAGGGGGGAGCACTTCTTCGTGTCCGAGGGAGGACGGCGTATGATCACGCCTCTCCTCCTGGTACTGCTGCTGGTCGAGAGCACCGACCTCTTGTTCGCGGTGGACTCGATCCCGGCGATCTTCGCGATCACGTCGGACCCCTTCCTGGTGTACACGTCGAACGTGTTCGCCATCCTCGGACTGAGGAGCCTGTACTTCGCGCTGGCGCCGCTCCTGTCGAAGTTCCGCTTCCTCAAGGCGAGCCTCGTCTTCGTGCTCGCTTTCGTGGGCGTGAAGATGCTCCTCGCCCACACAGAGCCCATCGCCGTGCAGGTGTCATTGGCGGTGATCCTCGGCATCCTGGGCGTGGGTGTGCTCGCGTCCGTGGCGTTCCCCGGGGGACGTGCGCCCGAACGGTCGGCCGTGGAGCGGGAGCTCGAGTCGCTGCGCGAGGTCACCGCCAGCGGCGCTTGGCGGGCCGTGATCCTCGTGCTCGGCGGATCCCTGCTGGTTCTCGGCGCCTTCTGGCTGGTCCTGCCGGGCCCTGGACTGCTCACCATCGCCGTCGGCGTCTGGCTGGTGGGTAGCCAGGTCGTATGGGCTCGGCGCCTCATGCGACGCGTGGTGCGCGCCGCCCGACCCGACTAGCTCGTGGGGCGCAGGGTCAGGAAGATCGGGTTCGAATAGAACCAGAGGTCGGTCCAGGGGTCCTCGCCGCGCGGATCCGGCTCCGGCTCCAGGGCGTCGGTATTCGTTCCCCGTACCCGCAGATAGCCGCTACGCTCGAGCGGCCCGATTCGGGTACGCATCTCGAGGACCTCGCCGTCCCGCCTCCATTGTTCCGCCGTGAACCGGTGCTCGACGTGGGTCGTCGGGTTTCTGTCGATGGCGGGGTCCGCCAGCCGGCCGGTGATTTCGCCCACGATCAGGTCGATGCGCGCGACGACGGGGTTGTCCCCGTGGAAGTTGGGCCGGGCGGGGTCCCGCACGCGCACCGTCACCTCCACCTCGGCGCCGGGATCGACGACCAGCTCTCCTCCGATCCCGGCGATCCTCCGGCTGCGGCCGCCGGCCGAAGCGAACACGTCCACCTCGGAGACCAGGTCGCCCGTGGTGACGAAGATGCGCCCCGCGCGCAGACCCTCCAGGATGTCGTCGTGGCTTCTCTCCGCGAGGACGTACGTCTTGGAGTACTCCCCGGGCCAGAAGTCGGCGCCGCCCTCGCGCCAGTTGACGTGCGAGTCCGAGTTGGCCGTGATCCACCAGTTACGCCCCTCGCCCAGCATCGAGTCCCAAAACCCGCCCAGCCGGGCGGTCAGCTGGTCGAAACCCCCCATGGTCGGAAAACGCGCATAAGCTCCCCGCGGCGCGTTCGAGTCGAGCGAGCCGTCCGGTTCCAGGGTCCGCGCCTGGTGTCCGGGAGCTCCGGCCATGCCGACCGCCACCTCCGGCGCCGCGTCGTTCCAGCCCCGCAGCTCGGCGGGCGTGTCGAGGCCGTACTCTCCCAGGTCGCTCGCCGAGCGCGAGGGGTGGTTGGCGATCACGACCGGACGCGCCTCCAGTCCCGACATGGCCGCCAGGGCCTCGAGCATCCTGGGCTCCGTGTCGCGCAGTGAGTCCAGCGGCCACGCGTCGTACTTCGCGAAATCGTGCTCCAGGGTGGCGAGGTGTTCTGCCTCGTCGTGCGTATGGGGAACGATCAGGCTCGAGTGGTCCGCGCCCGGCGTGTCCAGCTCCATGCCGAAGAACTGGATCACCTCGGGGACGGCGGCCCGGCTCATGAGCAGCTCCGGATAGCTCCGCTCCAGGGACACCTTGCTGTGGTTGGGCCCTCCGTGGTCCGTCGCCACCATCCAGCCTAGACCGTGATGGCGCGCCATCAGCGCGTTCATGGGGATCGGGTAGATGGCGTCGCCCCCGACGATGGGGCTCGGCGGGTCCACCGAACGGTCCCATCCCACGCTGTACCGACTGTGGATGTGGTGGTCGCCGGCGATCCACTCACGGTCCGCAGGCTGCGCGCATGCTGCGATCAGCGCGATCAGCGCGAGCGTCGTCGGGCCCAGGCGGGTACCCAGGTCGGTGTCACGGACAGCGGCTCGGATCATGGCGTCGTTCTCCGTCGGTGGGTGGGCCGGCGGCCGGGTGGCCCTTGTCAGGCGAACAGCGCCGGGTGGCCACCCGTATGTACGAACACGACCCGATGCGATGGCGGAACGTTGCCGCTCCGGATCCACGAGATCATTCCGGCGGCGGCCTTGGCGGTATAGACCGGGTCGAGCACGATCCCCTCCGTTCGGCCGAAGAGGTCGAGCGCCTCCCGGGATGCCGGGGTGGGCACCCCGTAACCCCTCCCGACGAACTCGTCGGCGGCGGCCAGCGCCCCCTCCCGGAGCTGCCCCTCCCATCCGAGCAGGGCGGCCCCCTCGGCGGCCAGCCGAAGGGTGTCGGTGCGCAGCTCGAAGGCCGACGCGTCGGCGCTGACACCCACGAGCCGAACGTCCGCGCGCTCCAGCAGCGAGACGCCGAGCAGGAGGCCGGCCAGCGTGCCGCAGGAGGAAGCGGACACGAAGAGCCACGTGCGCTCCACTTCCGGAAGGTCGGCGAGCTGGCTCGTCAGCTCCCCCACCGCGAGCGCGTACCCCAGTGCCCCGAGCCCCGTCGAGGCGCCCAGGGGGACGATCAACGCACGCCCTCCCTCGGCGGCGATGTCGCGGGCGGCCTCGGCCATCGCCGGCGCGCGTTCGTCACGGGAGGAGACGGTGAGGATCGAAGCGCCGAAGTGCCGATGCAGCAGCGCATTCCCGGTCGGGGGATCGGACGCTTCGCCGTTGATCGCCAGCACGCATCCCAGCCCGAGGTGTGCAGCCGCTGCCGCGGTCACCCGGCAGTGGTTGGACTGCGGGCCACCGGCGGTGACGAGGTGCGTGACACCCTCGAGACGATCGGGGGCCAACTCGGTCTCCAGCTTCCGGACCTTGTTGCCGCCGAGCGCGAAGCCCGTCTCCGAGTCCATCTTGACCCAGAGCTCGGGAGCTTCGGCTCCGAGCGCCGTACGCAGGTTCCTGGCGCGCACCAGGCGCGTGGGAAGGGACGCGAGACGGAGACGCGGCCAGGCCGCGAGCCGATCGAGGGGCGCACCGGTCACGCCGGCGCTCCGGCGCGGGTGAGGTCCGCCGCCGCCCGGAGGGTCGCGAAGTGGATGTCCACGGTCTCGGTGACGTCCCGCCCGTAGCCGCCCGACATGACGACCGCGACCGGGATCCCCTTCCGGGCACATCGGTCGAGGACCAGGCGGTCCCGTTCGGCGAGCGCCGGCTCCGTGACCGAAAGCCGGCCCAGGCGATCACGCTCGTGGGGGTCCGCCCCCGCGACGTAGAAGGCGACGTCGGCGCCGCGCGCGAGGGCGGCGCCTACGCCACGCTCGACGGCCGACAGGTATGCGTCGTCAGCGCAGCCGTCGTCGAGCTCGATGTCGAGGTCGCCGACTTCCTTACGGAACGGGAAGTTGTTGCGGCCGTGCACGGAGAGCGTGAACACGCGGTCGTCCGTCGCGAAGATCGCGGCGGTGCCGTTTCCCTGGTGCACGTCCAGGTCGATGATGGCGGCCCGCTCGGCGCGGTCCCCGGCCTGCAGGTCGCGCACCGCCACCGCCACGTCGTTGAAGACGCAGAAGCCTTCCCCCCGATCGGGAAAGGCGTGGTGGGTGCCGCCAGCGAGGTTCGCGGCCACGCCGTCCTCGAGCGCGGCGGCGGCGGCGGCCAGGGTACCCCCCACCGACCTTCGCGAGCGCTCGACGAGCTCCGGCGACCAGGGGAAGCCGATGCGGCGCACTTCGGCACGGCTCAGGGCCCCGGTCGAGACGCGCGCGACGTATGCGGGGTGGTGGACGCGGGCGAGCTGCTCGTCGGTGGCCGCGTCGGGGACCGCGAGCAGGGCGGTCCCATCGGCTTCGACCCGCTCGCGGAGACGACGATACTTCTCCATCGGGAACCGGTGTCCGTCGGGAAGGGGCAGCACGAAGTGGTCGCAGTAGAAGGCGCGCACCTTTTCCTGGGCGATCGGGTGGCGGCGTCGGCTTATCCGAGGCGCGGCGGGCGCCTACATTAACCGGGAAGGGGAATGCAGGGGAGGGCCGACGAACGAGACCGAGGGCTCCGTGCTTGCATCATAGATCGCTGGTCGGGTTGCTCGGTGCGCTGGCGCTGGCGGCGTTCGCGGAGCCGGTCCGGGCGCAGGCCGGGAGCCTGCTCGGGCGCGTCCGCGACGATGAGGGATCGGCGGTGTATGGGGCCACCATTCTCGCGACGGGCCCGGGCGCCGCCGAGCGCGTGGCGACCACCGACCGACTCGGTTTCTTCCGCCTCGACGGCCTGGCCGCCGGCCCGTGGACCGTGAGCGTCTCGCGGCTCGGGTACGAGGCGGCGCCGCGGTCCCTGACGCTCCCCGCCGGGGAAGTGGTCGAGCTCGAGATCGTGCTGCAGCGGCGGGCCATCCGTGTGGAGGGCATCTCGGTGGAGGCCGCGCGGAGCCGCGATCGGATCCGCTTCGAGCAGGTCGGCGGAGCCACGATCCGCGAGATGGACCTGGCCGACCTGAAGCGGGTCCCCGGCGTCGCCGAGGCCGATCCCCTCCGGGCGGTCGAGGTGCTGCCCGGTGTGGTGTCCACCTCGGACTTCTCCGCGGCGTTCCACGTCCGTGGCGGATCGGCCGATCAGAATCTGATCCTCCTGGACGGGGTCCCGGTGTTCAGCCCGTTCCACCTGGGGGGCTTCTTCTCGGTGTTCAACGCGGACATGCTGTCGCGCGCCGAGCTGCAGTCCGGTGGCTTCCCGGCCGACGAGGGTGGGCGGGTCTCGTCCGTGCTGCTCGTGGAGAGCGACGCGGGCGACGGCAGCTTCGGCGTGGACGCCGGCCTCTCGCTCCTCGCCTCAAGGGTGGCGGTGAGCGGTGGGATTCCCCGTGGGCTGGCCGCGAGGCTGGGTCAGGCCAACGTCCATTGGCGGCTGTCGGCCCGCCGCTCCTACTTCGACTGGCTGCTGTCCCCCGCGTTCGACTTCCCGTACCACCTCCAGGACTTCCAGGGGATCCTGGAGGCCTGGACGAGAAACGGGGACCGACTTCAAGTCACCGCCTACAGCGGGGACGACGTCCTGGACCTGACACGCCTGGATCCGAACGATTTCCCTCTCCGCATCGATTGGCGTTGGGGAAACGACCTGGTGGGTCTGCGCTGGACGCGTCCCGGTGGTGGCGGCGGCTCGTGGGACGCGCGTGCCGGCTGGTCGCGCTACGGCACCGGCCTCGAGTTTCCCGACTTCGGCGACACGGAGTTCAGGAGCCAGATCCGACAGGTCCACACCCGTGTCGACCGGGAGCTGCGCCCGTCACCGTTCTGGCGTGTGCGCCTGGGTGGCTCCGCGGAGAGCCTGCGCTACGACAACCTGTTTCTCTCGGGAGGTACGCGGTTCGGAGGAGGCCGCGGCACCGGAGCGCTGCTCGCGACGTGGGCCCAGGCGAGCTGGAGCCGTCCCCGGGCCTGGTTGGTGGAAGCCGGCCTGCGGATCGACGGCTGGAGACCCGATCCGGGTTCGCCCACGTGGAAGCCGGAGCCGCGGGTCGCGCTCAAGCGCTTCTTCGCCGCCGGCGACGGGGCGCTCAAGCTCGCCGTGGGGCGTTACGCCCAGTTCCTCCATTCGATTCGTGACGAAGAGCTCCCCATCGGGCTCGACGTCTGGGTGCTCGCGGGCCAGCGTGCGCCACCCGTCGTCTCGGATCAGCTCCAGCTGGGCCTGGAGGGATATCCGCGCGAGGACTGGTACCTGTCGTTGGAGGCCTACGTGCGCTCGTTCGACGGCGTCCTGACCCTCAATCCGGGCGAGGATCCGAACGACGCACAGGACGACTTTCTGTCCGGCTCCGGCTCGTCGTGGGGTGCGGACCTGATGGTGCGCAGGGAAGGCGGGAGGGTGAACGGGTGGCTCGCGCTCTCCTTCCTCAGGGCACGCCGTACGTTTCCCGATGCCCTGTCGCCGATCCAGCCGGCGCCCGAGCTGGAGTATGCGCCCATCTTCGACCGACGCCTGGACGCGGACCTGGTACTGCGCTACCCGCTCCCCTGGGGGTGGCAGGGGGGGCTGCGCTGGAACGTGGGAACCGGCACACCGTACACCCGGGCGTTGGGGTCCTACGCCACGTACTCGCCGCGCTTCGTGGACGTGGACGGAAGGCTCGAGTGGGCGGGCGCCAGCGATCAGACGGACGACCTGGGTGGGTATGCCGTCTACCTGGAGGCGCGCAACCGGTCCCGCTATCCGGTCTACCATCGTCTGGACGTGACCGCCAGAAAGACGTTCCGGAAATCCTGGGGATCGCTCGAGCCGTACGTGGATCTGGTCAACGTCTACAATCGGCGCAACGTCCTCTTCTACTTCTACCAATACGACGAGGCGCCGCCGCGGCGGTCGGGGATATCGATGTTCCCCGTGCTGCCCACCCTGGGGCTCGAGGTGCGCTTCCGGTGAGGCGAGGGTGGCGCGGGGGGACCCCCATGGCCGCAGCGGTCCTGACCGCCGTCTCGTACCTGACGGGGTGCGAGCTCGAGAAGGTCACGCTGGTGACCGCCGAGGACGTGGTGGTCGCGGAGGTCTTCGTGCAGCTGGAGGAGGGTTCCGACGGAGAAGCGACCGTGCGCGCCTTCCTGCACCGGACCCTCTCGACGGTCGGGGCCTCGGGCCAGGTTCGAGGCGCTCGGGTGACGATCGTGCGTGAGGACGGCTCGACCCTCGAGCTCGCCGAGACCGTGGAGGGCGATTGCGCGGAGACGCTCCCCGTGGATGGTGACGGCAACTGCTACTGGGCTCCGCCCCAGGCCGGTCGGTTCCGACCGCTCGAGCGCCTCGAGCTGGAGATCACCCTCTCGCAGGGCGGCGTGATGCGCAGCGCCACCACGGTGCCCGGCGACTTCGGCCTGATCGGGATCACCCCCGGTGCGACCTGCCGTCTGGACCCGGACACCCCGCTCGAGCTGCGCTGGTCCCGATCGACCGGGGCATGGGCCTACGTGAACGAGACCGTGCTCCACGGGATCGGACCGGCGCTGGCCGCAGAGGGCATCGACGTCGAGGACGATCTCTACCTCCTCGGTCTGTCGGTTTCGGCGGCCGACACGACGATCGTGTTCCCGGGCGAGTTCGGGGTCTTCAACCGGTTCGAGCTCGACCAGGACGTCGCTCTGCGCTTGCAGCGCGGCCTCCCTTCGGCGGTCACAGGGGACCTGACCATCACCGCGACCGATCGGAACTACGTCAACTGGGTGAGGGGGGGGAACTTCAACCCGTCGGGCCAGGTGCGCCTGCCCAGCATCCGAGGCGACGGCACGGGCGTGTTCGCCAGCGTGATCGTCCGACGCATGCGCGTGGACGTGTCGCCTGACCCCCAGCAAGGGCCCGAGTGCCCCGGGTGAGGCTCGCTCTCAGAGCGAGGGCGAGGGGGCCGAAGCGGAGGCGCGTGCCTCCGACATGAGCTTGCGCAGCTTGGTCACCACGAGGTCGACGGCGACGCGGTTGTAGCCGCCCTCGGGGACCATCAGATCGGCGTAACGCTTGCTGGGCTCGACGAACTCGAGGTGCATGGGGCGTACCGTGCGCTCGTATTGCCGGAGCACCGATGCCGTGCTCCGCCCACGCCGGGCCACGTCGCGTCGAATGCGTCGCAACAGGCGGACGTCGGCGTCGGTGTCCACGAACACCTTGAGGTCCATCAAGGCGCGGAGCGCGGGATCGGCGAGGACGAGGATCCCATCGAGAACCAGGACCGGCGTGGGGGCCATGGGCCGCGTCTCGCGCTGGCGCACGTGTGCCGAGAAGTCGTAACGCGGAACCTCGATCCGCGCACCGTCCAGGAGCGCTCGGACGTGAGCGACCATCAGGGAGGTCTCGAGGCTTTCCGGGTGGTCGAAGTTCACCTCGACGCGCTCGTCGAAAGGCACGTGCGACAGGTCGCGGTAGTAAGCGTCGTGGGCCAGGACCGAAACCACCCCGGGCGCCAGCGCGCGTCGCACTTCACGCACCACAGTGGATTTGCCCGAGCCGCTTCCGCCCGCGACGCCCAGGACGACGGGTCGAGCCACCGATCAGCTCTCGTCCGGCACCACGTAGATGCGACGTGCGAGGTCGCGACGCACCGTGAGCTGGCTACGCCCGTACTTCCCGACCCGAAGGCGGATGACATCCTCCGTGCCACCCGACGCGACGACGACGCGCGCGCCCGGGGTGAGGCCCTTGGCGTCCATCGTCCGCAGGCGGTCCGGATCCTCGTCACGCACCGCGCGGATCCGTAGTGGGCGACCGGGCTCGGCGTCGCTGAGCGTCGAGAAATCGGTCTCCTCGATCTCTCCCGCGCTGGTGGGGATCGGGGTTCCGTGCGGGTCGTGGCTGGGGTGCTCCAGCGCGGCCGCCATGCGCTCGACCAGGACGTCGGAGACCGCGTGCTCCATGCGCTCCGCCTCCTCGTGCACGTCGTCCCAGGAGTAGCCCAGCCGCTCGCACAGGTAGCTCTCGATGATCCGGTGTCGGCGCAGGACCTTGAGCGCTTCCCGCGTCCCCGCGGCAGTGAGTCGCACCCCTCGGTACGGGACGTGCTCCAGGAGGCCGTTCTCGGCCATGCGCTTGACCATCCCGGTCACGGAGGCCGGCTGGATCCCGAGCGCCTCTGCCACCGCACTCGTGGAGGGGGCCTCGCCGCGCTCGGCGAGTCCGTAGATGGCCTTGAGATAGTCTTCGACCGATCGGGATAAGCCCTGACTGGCACGGGTCATGCGACCAAGCTACGCCGGCCCCGGAGGCCCGTCGACCCTCGGGCGGGTTGTACGTTCATGCGGTCCGTCCGTATCATCGAGGACGGCGCGACCCCACGGAAAACCACCGCGATGACCTCAGAGGACCCGGTACGTCCGTTCCATGCGAAAGGCCCCACGTCCACCGAGGCGCGGGGGCAGGAAGCGGCCGACGCGGTGGCCGCCGTCATGAAGCATGCGGCGGAGCGGGACGCCGCGGCCCGGGAGAAGTCGCGACCCAAGACGCCGTCGCGCTGGGCTCTCCCGGTCGGCATCAACCTCGCGGTGCTCGCCCTCTATCTGCTCGTCTTCACGCCCCAGTGGGTCACCGTCGATCCGATCCCCGCACCGGATCCCGTGACACGGGCGCAGGATCTGCGCCTCGCCATGTACATCCAGGCGAAGCAGATCGAGGCGTATCGCATCGAGAATGGGCGGCTTCCGGCGACGCTCGCGGATGCCGGAGTGGTGGTACCCGGAGTGGACTATGTGCCGCAGGGCACGACCTACCTGTTGATCGCGACCGCCGGGGAGACGGTTCTCCGGTACGAATCCAGCCAGTCCGCCGACGACTTCGTGGGATCGGCGGCCGCCAAGCTCGGAGGGGGATGATGCGTCGTCTCGAGCCCGGAGCGCCGGGTGGCGCGGGTCGCCGGCGGGGGGGCTTCACCATGGTGGAGTTGCTGATCACGGTGTCGATCATCGGGGTCCTGGCGGGCCTCGCGATTCCCAACATGCGAACCGTGCTGCTCCGGGCCCGGGCCACGGACCTCGCGGGGGACATGGACGTGGTGCGCGTGGCGGCGCTGAACTACAACGCCCGCATGCACACCTGGCCGTCGGAGTCGGGAACGGGGTCGATTCCCCCGGGGCTGCAGGAGTTCCTTCCGCAGGGTTTCAGCTTCGTCCAGGACGGCTTTGAGCTGGACTATGAGAACTGGAGCATTCCCGGAGGGCTGCCCGGGGACCCCAACACGCGTCGCCTCATCGGCGTGAGCGTGGTCGTGCCCAACGAGGAGCTGGGCAACGCGCTCGTGGAGCTGCTGGGGTCGGCCATCATCTTCTCGGTGGGCGGGACGCACACGATCGTCATCGATCGCAGCTAGGCGGCGGGCTTCGCGACGCGTGACGCGAGCCCCGACGCTGGTCTGGGACGCCGGCTACGAGGTCGATCTCGGCGGACACGTCTTCGTCACCGCCAAGTACAGGCTCACCCGCAAGCGGCTGCTCGACGCCGGCACCGTCACCGAGCAGGACTTCGTGCGACCGCGACCGGCCACGATGGCCCAGCTGGGCCTCGTGCACACCCCGGACTACCTGCGCAAGATCGCCGCTGACGACTTCACGATCTCGGAGCGCCTTCGGTTGGAGGTTCCGTTTTCCGACGAAGGGCGCGACGCCATGATCCTGAGCTGCGGCGGGACGATCTCGACCTGCCGCCTTGCGTTGGAGCACGGCTCGGCGGGTCATCTCGGCGGCGGATTCCATCACGCCTTTCCGGGGCACGGTGAGGGTTTCTGCCTGCTCAACGACGTGGCGGTGGCCGTGCGCGTGCTGACCCACGAGGGAAGGATCGAGCGCGCCGCCGTGATCGACCTGGACGTGCACCATGGAAACGGCACGGCGGCCATCTTCGCCGACGATCCCTCGGTCTACACGTTCTCCATGCATCAGCAGAACAACTATCCGCTCGACAAGCCGCCGTCCGACCTCGACGTAGGGCTGCCGGACGGAGCCGGGGACCCTGAGTACCTCGCGCTCCTCGCCCGACATCTCCCGACCGTGCTCGACGGTCATGGCCCCGAGCTCGTGGTCTACCTCGCCGGGGCCGATCCCTTCCGGGACGACCAGCTCGGAGGGCTGGCCCTGACCTTCGAGGGCCTGCGCCGTAGGGACCGCATGGTGCTCGACGCTGCCCGGGAGCGCGGCGTCGCGTTGGCGCTGGTCCTCGCCGGCGGATACGCGCATCGGCTCGACGACACGGTGGCCATCCACGTCGCGACCGTCGAGGAGTTGGTGGCGCCGGGGTAGCGGACAGGCACGAGCCCACCCGCTCGGAGCGTGCCCCGGGGCCGAATGGCATCGGGGGCCCCGGAGTCCCTATGTTGACCTGTCCAGTCCCGCCGGGCCCTGCGCCTGGGCCACGCGTCTTGTTCTGACCACAACGGGGAGGTCGTGTGTCACCGCTGTCACGCGCTTTGAGCGGAGAGCACCTCAGCTTCGACCTCGGTAGTCAGATCGAGGGCCTTCGTCGCGACGAGGGATTCGTGCGCAGCGGTCGCGCGGGTCGCACGCTGGTGAAGGAGGGGCCGTTCCGACTGGCCCTGACCCTGATCGCCGAGGGGGTCGACGTGGGGACGCATCACGCCACGTCGCCCATGACGCTCCTCCCTGTCCGCGGACGGCTGCACTATCGCGTCGGCGAGGAGGAGTTCGAGATCGGAGAGGGTGAGGTGTTGTTCTTCGGGCCGGGTCACGCCCAGGATATCATCGCCCTCGAGGAGACCGCGCTGCTCCTGACCCTCGCCACCGAGGACGTCGTCGGGGGCTGACGCCGCTCCGGGGAACACCATGTTGAGACGCCGATTCGTGAGCGTGGCGGGGCTGGCTACGCTGGGCCTCGGCCGTCCGGGGATCGTGGGTCTCGAGGAGGCGAGCGGCTCGCTGGGCCGGCCCGCCGTGCCGGCACCCCAGTCGGACGATCGCTTCGACCGGGTCGCTCGGCTCATCGAGGAGAAGATGGCCGAGTACCGGACGACGGGCGTCGCTTTCGCGCTGTCGAAGGAAGGACGATCCGCGAGCCGCGGCTTCGGCCTCACGAACATCGACAACCCACAGCCTGTCACGCCGGACACCGTCTTCCCCATCGCTTCGATCTCCAAGACGGTCGCGGGTACCGCCATCATGCGACTGGCGGACCAGGGCCACGTCGACGTGGAGGCTCCGGTGCGCGAATACCTCACGGGTTTTCGCGTGGGCGACCCGGAGGCCACGCGCGACGTGCGTGTCTGGCACCTGCTGACGCACACGCCGGGCTGGGAGGGCCAGCTCGCCACGCCCGACCGCGGTGCGGAGACCCTGGCGAGCTTCGTCGAGACGCTCCGCGACTTACCACAGCTCGCTCGACCGGGGGAGGTCTGGAGCTACAACAACGCCGGGTGGGGTGTGGCGGGACGCGTGATCGAGGTGGTGACCGGGGCCACCATCGGCGAGGCACTGGACGACCTGGTCTTCGACCCCCTGGGTCTGGATCGGGCGTTCTCGCACACCGGTGAGGCCATGACCTACCGATTCGCCGCGCCCCACCGAGAGCGCGAAGGACGCACGGTTGTGCCCCGTCCGTTCGCCCTTCCGGCGAACGTCACTGCCGGTGGGTGCGCGATGAGCGTCGACGACCTGCTTCGTTACGCCCGGTTCCACCTCGGAGACGGGACGGCGCCCGGTGGTGAGCGCCTGCTGAGGCAGGCATCGCTCCTGGCCATGCGCACCGCTCGCGTTCGCAAGAACGCCTCCACGGACGAGATGGGAATGGGCTGGCACCTACGCACGCTGGACGGGGTGCTCACCGCACAGCACGGTGGGACCCTCGGCGGCCACTGCCTCCACGTCCAGCTCGTGCCGGTGCGAAGCCTGTGCTTCGCGATCCTCACGAATCACGCGGACGGGTGGCGGCTGAACGAGGACGTAGCGGCTACGGTGCTGGACTTGTACGAGGGCCTGGCGCTGGCTCCCGGTCAGCGGACTGGAGGCAACCGCGGCGGCAACGAGCGCATGACCTCGCACGCCGCGCCCCTCGCGACACAACCGCCGCCCGACGAGTTCGTCGGGCGGTACGAGCGCCCCCCGGTCGGAGACGTGGAGGTCCGGACCCGGAACGGGGGACTCCGGGTCGGCTCCGGCGACGGCGGGTACGGGCTCGTCTTCTGGGCTCCCGATATGGCGTATGCCACCGGGCCCGGGGCGTACGAGGGCATGCCCGTCGAGTTCGTCCGCGACGCTTCGGGGGCGGTGACATGGGTGCGGGTCAACGGGCGGATCGCCCGGAGGGCGGGGCGTTGAGCGCCCGCGCCGGGCTGCATGTTCGTCGGCTGCCGCACTCGACTTCCTCTCGCACCCGCGGCCCATCCGGCGGCCTGTCGTCGGAGCAAACCACAACGATCGTGGCCGACCTCGGACGGCTCCCGAACGCGGACGGCGGGTGGAGCCTGTCCTCGCTCCGGGAATGGCCGCGCGAGGAGGGCTCGGCCCAGGATCCGTCGAGCGACGACCGGGCTCCGGAGTCCGACCGTGGTCGGTTCAGGGCGGACGCGACCGCCGCGTTCGCGGTGCTGGCGCCGACCGAGGCGGAACGAGGGCGCTGAGCCCGAGTGGCCCCCACCCCCCTCCCCATGCATCTTGGCCGTGGGCCGACCCTTCCGCCTGCGGCACTCTCCCGCAAAGGACGTCTCATGAGACCCCTGCCCAGCCGGCGCCAGCGGGCCCGCACGCGCCTCGTGGGGCTGCTCCTCACGGGCATCGGGCTCGTTCCCGCCTCTTCCCTGGTTGCGCAATCCTGGAACCCCCTTCAGCGGGGCAGCGACAACATCGAAGTCGTCGGCCACCTTCCCCTGGGCGGCCGGCTGACCGTGACCGACATGGACATCGAGCAGGAGCTCACGCGGCCGTACGCCTACGTGAGCCGGGCGAACGTGGTGGGAGGGAGCTCGCGCGGGCTCGACGTCGTCGACCTCGGAGATCCGGCGTCTCCGCGTGTCCTTTACCAGTGGCGCATCGAGAACGACGAGCTGCATCAGGGTCCAGGCGCCATGGACGTGAAGCACTTCAAGTGGGCGGACCGCTACTACGTGGTGCAGTCCCTCCAGTTCGGCCAGAGTGGACCCGACGCGGATGTCGGCGCCGTGGTGCTGGACGTGACCGGCCTGCCCGATGCCGGCGCGGTTCGGGAGGTCGGGCGCATCCGCGACGGCGACCACCTCGGTGGCTTCCACAACATCTTCATCTACAAGCACAGCGACGGCCGCGTGCTCCTGTTCACCACCGTCTCGGGACCCTACGCGCAGGTCTACGACCTCGGACGCTTCGTCGAGGGTCGTCACGACGAGGCGCTGGTGGGCCGTGTTCCACTCCCGTGGGACGGCTCCGGGTACGGGGGATACCACGACATGTACGTCGGGTATCACCCCGACTCCGACCAGGATCGGTTCTACGGAGGCGGCAGCGGCGGCTACTACGTGTACGACGTCACCAAGGTGGAGGAGCCGACCCTCGTCGCTTCGATGACCGGCGTCTCGGGCGTCTGGTTCGGACACACGGTCACGCCCTCTCCCGACGGCCGCTGGATCGTCGCCGAAACCGAGTACCAGTACGCCCCGCTTCGCATCTTCGACCTCGGGCCCGTGCTCGACGGCCGCGCGCAGAACGTGCGTGAGCCCGTGGCCGCGTGGACGGCCGACTGGCAGCACCTGGTCCACAATCACGAGGTGCGCTGGCCGTTCGTCTTCGTCTCCGGGTATGTCGACGGCCTCCAGATCTTCTCGCTGGCGGATCCCACCCACCCCGTGACGGTCGGCTACTACGACACGTACGTCGGCCCGTTGAACGAAGACTTCTACCCCGTGTTCAACGGCACCTTCGGCGTGGATGTCCGCAATGCCGACGGACTCATCGTGGTGTCGGACTCGTCCACTGGCCTTTGGGTCTTCCGGATGGAAGGATTCGACGGGTGGAACGGCGAGCAGTGGGGCTACCCGAACATCTCCAGCGTACAGGACTGGGACCGGGGGCCGGTGACACGCAGGCTGATCGGCGAGTAGGCCGGAAGCCCGTCCCATCCATGAGGCGCGCTGACGGAGGAGCCATGAACGCATCCAACCTGGACCGTAGGGCGTTCGCCCGCCTGTTCGCCCTCGGTGGCACGGGTGCCCTGCTGGGCCACCCGCGGATCCGTGAGCTTACGGCGGCCCCCACCGCTCCCTTGCGCGGTCGCGGCAGGGAGGTGGACTGGGCGGCCGTGCGGAGCCGGTTCCTGATGCCTGAGGAGCTCTCGGTGCTCAATGCGGCCAACCTGTGCCCCACGCCCCGGCCGGTGATCGAGTCGGTGACGGGCGATACGGACCGACTGGACCGAAGTCCGCTTCCCTCGATCCGGTCGGAGATGCACGGGGTCAAGAGGGGGACCAGGGAGCTCCTCGCGCGATACCTCAGGGCCGATCCCGGGGAGATCCTGATCACGCGCAACACCAGCGAGGCCAACAACTGGGTTTCCAACGGCCTGGTGCTCGGCCCCGGGGACGAGGTGCTCATCTTCTCCGACAACCACCCGAGCAACAACCTGGCGTGGAAGGCCAAATCGGAGCGCTTCGGCTACACCGTCCGGGAAGTGGCCCAGGTGAACCCTCATCCGGGATCCGACTACTACGTCGCCGCCTTCGAGCGCGCCCTGACTCCCCGCACGAAAGTGCTCACCTTCACCCATCTGACGAACACCTCGGGCGACCTGATGCCGGCCGCGGAGCTGTGCCGGATCGCCGCCGAGCGGGGCGTGATCACGCTGGTCGACGGCGCCCAGAGCTTCGGGCTCCTCGATGTCGATCTCTCCGTGATGCAGCCCGACTTCTATTCGGGAAGCGCGCACAAGTGGCCGTGCGGGCCCAAGGAAGCCGGAGTGCTGTTCGTGAACCGACGCGTCCAGGATCGCTTCTGGCCCTCGATCTACAGCGCGTACGCCGGCGAGACCGAGCTGGCGCGCAGGCACGAGGGCATGGGCCAGCGGGACGAGCCGGCGATCCGCGGCTTCGGGCGGGAGCTGGAGTTCCTCCTCGACATCGGGCGGCCGGAGATCGAGGCCCGGAGCCGTGCCCTCGCCGACGCCGCGATCGAGGGTCTCGCGGGCCTGGACGGCGTCAAGCTGTGGACGTCCGTAGACCCCTCGCTCCGCGCGGCCGTGGTGACGTTCCAGCCCGGAGCGCTCGACCCGAGCCGCACGGTGGAGGCCCTCGAGGCCGACGGGGTCGTTGCCGCGTCGCGTGGGGGCCAGGACCGACCCGGGATCCGCTTTTCCCCGCACTTCTACAACTCGTTCGAGGACGTCGAGCGTGGCGTTGCCGCCATCCGCCGCTACCTGCGCGCCGGCCTGTGAGCGCGCCCTGAACCGGGACCGACCATGACCCCTGCCCCTGCCCAGGCCAGCTCGCCGGGCCTCCTCGAGAAGCTTGGTCTGCATCGAAAGGACCTACGGGCCTGGGCGATGTACGACTGGGCGAACTCGGCGTTCGTGACGACGGTCAGCACGGCTCTGCTCCCGATCTACTACCTGCGCTCCGCGGGCGTCGACCTGCCCGACGGACGCGCAGTGTCCTACTGGGCCTACACCCAGTCCCTCGCGCTCCTGCTCGTGGCGCTGATCGCTCCGGTGCTGGGAGCGATGGCGGACTTCATGGGGGCCAAGAAGCGCTTCCTGGGGACCTTCATGGCCCTGGGGATCGTGGCGACAGCCGCGCTCTACCTGGTGCAACGGGGCGACTGGCTCCTCGCGTCGGGGCTCTTCATCGCGGCGAGCCTGGGCCTGACGGCCTCGATCGCGTTCGCCGACTCGCTCCTTCCGCACATCGCCACGCAGGACGAGGTGGACCGGGTCTCCACGGCGGGCTACGCGCTCGGCTACCTGGGCGGCGGCGTGCTGCTCGTGGTGAACCTGCTCATGGTGACGCGTCCCGGGCTGTTCGGCCTGGCCGACGCGGCGATGGCCACGCGCGTCTCGTTCCTCACCGTGGCGGTGTGGTGGCTGCTCTTCTCCCTCCCGCTCTTCCGCAGGGTGGCCGAGCCCCCGCGTCGCCTGGAGTCGGACGAGACGCTCCGCCTCAACCCGGTGCGCGCCGGCTTCCAACGGCTGGGCGAGACGATGGGCGAGCTCCGCCGGTACCGGCAGGCGTTCAAGTTCCTCCTGGCGTACTGGCTCTTCATCGACGGCATCCACTCCGTCCAGAAGCTCGCCGCGGTCTACGGGCTCGAGATCGGCATCCCTGACGGTGCGCTGCTCGGGGCGCTCGTCCTGGCGCAGTTCGTGGGGATTCCCTTCACCTTCGCCTTCGGGATCCTCGCCCGGCGCATCGGGCCGAAGAAGGGGATCTACGTGGGGCTCGTGGGCTACACGATCATCACCACCTGCGCCTACTTCGTGTCCCAGTCGTGGCAGTTCTGGGCACTGGCGTTCGCCGTCGCCATGGTGCAGGGCGGCACGCAGGGCCTCAGTCGATCGCTCTACGCGTCGATGATCCCCCGCTCCAAGTCCTCCGAGTTCTTCTCGTTCTTCTCGATCTTCGAGAAGTTCGCGGGGATCGTTGGGCCGGCCCTGTTCGGGTACGTCGCGGCGGTGACCGGCGGCGGACGGCTCGGGATCGTCGCGCTGGTGGTCTTCTTCCTCCTGGGGATGGCTCTCCTCACCCGGGTCGACGTGGACGAAGGCCGTAGGGAGGCCGCCGCCGAAGACGCCTCCACGCACGTCGTGTCCGCCGGGTCGGACTGAGCCGCCCCCGGGAGAGCCCCGAACCGTTGGCTCCGGTCGCGTATCTGATTAAGCTTCATCGGTTTTCCCCAGCTCACCCCACTGTCGAGAGGGAGGCGTAGTGAGCGACACGGTGTCCGTCGACGCCAAGCGCATCCTGCTGCGCTACGGCGCGCCGATCTCGGTCCTCGACAAGATCCCCGAAGCCGATCGAATCGAGTTCGCCCGGATCATCACCCGCACCACGCTCGCCGAGCGCGAGGCCAAGCTCCGCGCGCTCCTGGTCGAGCGAGGATACACGCAGCCCAAGGGCTGATCCGATCCGGGTCCGACGTCAGGCCGGGGGGCGAAACGCCCCTCGGCCCTTTCTTTTGTTGCCCGCCTGGTCACCCCTCGGAGGCGTCGATCTCCAGGGCTCGCGGCCCGTCCAGCGGGAGCTGGACCCGGACCTTCGCCCCACCTCGCGCGGGGGCCACCTCCAGGTCGGCGTTCCGGCCGTCCACCCTGGCGGCGCGGACCACGCCCGGGACCGTGGGCTCCAGCACGATCAGCGCGGGCGCGCGCCCGGCGGTGGGTTCGAGGCGGAAGCGGCGGGTCCGGCCCTCACGCTCGAAGTCCATCGAAAGGCGCACGTCCCCCACGCGGATCCCGTCGGCCCGGAACGTACGCAGGTGGGCCGGGAGGCGAGGCGCCAGAACCAGCCGGGCGGAGGGCGCGTCCGGCGTGGCGCCGAGCAGCCCCGAGGCCAGCGCGGAAAGCAGCACGCCGGCCACCGGGGCCCCCGGCGGGTCGTCGCCGGGGAACGTGTCCCAGACGCCCCTCCGGTCCGGCCCGTCCAGGCCGGCGCTCAGCTCCGACCTCCAGGCCTGCCAGCCCTCGTCCACGTGATCCGTGGCCAGCAGGTCCCACGCGGCGAGCGCCCGCTCCAGGGGCCCGCTCGTCGTCGACGGTCGCACCGGTAGTCCTTCGGCTCCGGCGAGCAGTCGCTCGAGGAGCGACCCACCCGGGCCCGGGGGCGCCTCGGCGGCTCCGATCATCGGCAGGCGCACCGCACGCGTGCGGCCTGGCGGCGCCGACGCGATCTCACGCAGCTCGTGGATCCTCGGCACCGGAACGGCATCACGCAGTGCGTCCGCGAGGGCGCGGAGTGCGAGCCGCCAGGCCGCCCACGCCGGTCCATCGGAGGCCCGTCTGACTCGCTCGAGCCGGTCCGGCCCGAGAAGGGAGGCGGCCTCCAGGGCCGGCGCCGGATCCCCGGTCACGAGGGTCAGACGCGCGGCCACCAACGCCCCTGCGGCCCCCGGATGGATCGGCTCGCCACGAGCGTGCTCCAGGTCGACGACCGGGTCTGGCCCAATCGGCCTCGTCCAGGCTGCCGCGCACGCGTCCGGGTCGCCGGTCGCCGCGGCGCCGAGCGCCGACCAGAACCAGTCGCTTCCCGTGCCCCGAAACGCCGGTGTTCTCCGGGCCCGCCGCTGGAGCGCGCCGCGCAGCCGCGCGGACGACCAGGTCACGGCGTCGTCGATGTCGCCCACGGCCGTAGCCACCCTGAGTCCCCCTCCGAAGTCCCCGACGTCATCGCGCGCGGCCCGGATCGCGTGGGCTCCCAGATGCGGCGCGGCTCGAAGGGCGGCGGCGATCGTTTCGTCGTCGCCGGCCGCGATCAGCAGCGTCAGCCCCTCGGACGCCGCGACGGTGGCCTGGACCGCCACTCCGCCCTCCCGCGCCGGCATCGCCGTCCACTCCTCGGGCTCTGGGTGCACGGCTGCCCGGACCACGCGCCCGGCTCCCGCATCCTCCACGGCCGCGGCCCACGGACCGCCCACCCGATAGCGGGCCGCGCGCGCGCCCGGGAGGAGCGTCAGCGCCAGGCGAATCGGGTCCATGGGGGGAGCACCGGCCGGCGGACGCCACTGCACCGCCAGGAGGGGCAGCGCCGGCAGCGCGAGCGTCGTCTCGATCACGGTGCCCGCGCGACCGACGAGCTCCCGACGGACCAGGCCCGGAGCGATCACGACGTTCGCCGCCGAACCGGCGTCCGTGGTGAGGTTGCCCGCCGCCTGCGCGCCGTCGATCACGACGCTCACGATGCCCCGCCGCTCGTCGCCGACCGCCGCGACACGGGAACCCTCCACGAGGAAGCGACGGCTCCCGGCCGCCCCGGCGCGGGCGAGGTCGGGCTGGGTGTCCCCGATCGGTCCGGGAACGGGAGGGGGCTCCCCGGTCAGGAGACCGGGGTCGGCGCGCACGCTCAGCTCAGGGTCCGATCGGGGGCCTGGGAGCGGCGAAGTCACCCGCCTTCACGATCGTCATCTTCGACACGTCGAGCCGACGGCGCATGGCGTCGTTCACCTCGGCCGTCGTCACCGCGCGCACGCGCGCCTCGAACACGGCGTCGAACTGGAAGGTACGATCGAAGTAGACCTTCGACGCGAGCTGCGAGGCCAGGGAGCCGTCCTGCGAGCGGCCGAGCTGGAGCGACTCCAGGTAACCCTGTTTCGCGGTCTCCACCTCCTCGTCGGTGAGGCCGTCCGCGAGGACCTTGGCCATCTCGTCGCGGAAGAGCTGCTCGACGGCTTCGGCGTTCTCGGGCGCGAAGATCGCGTAGGCCAGGAACTGGCCGACCGGGTCGATCGGGTGCGCGCCGATCGATCCCGCCACGCCGTACGAGAGCCCGGCCTCCACCCGGATGCGGCGGGCGAGACGCGAGTTCAGGGGGCCACCCCCCAGCGCGTATCCGGCCAGGACCAGCGCCGGGTAATCCGGGTCGGTGTCCGTCAGCTCCAGATTCTGCTGGGCGATCAGGATCGCATTGGCCTTGTCCGGTGTCTCGATCGTGATGAGCTCGGGCTCGGGGCTCTCGAACGGCTCCGGGATGCGCGCGAAGGCGTGCGGGCTCTCCCAATCTCCGAAGGCCTCCTCCAGAACAGGCCGGATCTCGGCGGGGTCGAAGTCTCCCACGACCACCAGGTTCCCGGACTGCGGTCCGTAGAAGTCCTCGTAGAAGCCGATCGCGTCGCTGAGCGAGGCTCCCTGGAGCGTGCTGATCGCCTCGTCCAGCGTGCTCGTGCGCGACGGATGCCCGTCCGGCCAGGGCTCCATGTGCCGCGCCAGCGCCACCTGGGCCAGCGCGATCGGATCCGAGCGCTGCTCCTCGAGGCCCGCGAGCTGCTGCTCCTTGAGCACCCGGAACTCGGCCTCCGGGAACGAGGGCTCCCTCAAGATCTCGGCAGCGAGCCGGATCACCTCCGGGAGGCTCTCCCGGACGGTGGTGAATTGTCCGGTCCCGATCGTCGCATCACCGCCGATTCCACCGGAGGCCTTGAGCCGATCGAGCTCGTCCTGGATCTCCTGACGGGTCCGGTTCGCCGTGCCGCGCATCAGCATGCTTCCCGCCATGTCTCCGGAGCCGACGCGACCGCGCAGAGACGCCTCGTCGCCGAAGTGGAGCCGCACCCTGAAGACCACCGCGTCCCCCCGCGTCTCCTTGGGGAGCAGCGCCACCTTCATGCCGTTCGAGAGCGCGAACCGGATCGTACGCGCGTCCACGTTCTCCGGGCTGGGATCGAACGCCTCGCCGGCGGCCACGGCTTCCCTGCCGACGTAGCCCTCGACCATCGCCGTGATGTCCGGTGCCTCGGGGATCTCGGCGCGCTCGGGCCGGTCCGTGGGCCGGAAGAGCCCCACGGTGCGGTTGTCGGGCTTGAGATAGGCCTGGGCCACCCGGTTCACGTCGTCCGACGTGACCGCCTCGATGCGGTCGCGGTCGAGGAAGAGCAGACGCCAGTCGCCCATCGAGGCCCACTCGGACAGCTGGAGCGCGATCCCGGCCGAGTTGGCGAACGAAAGCTCGATCTGCTTGAGCATCGCGGCTTTGGCGCGCGCGACCTCTTCGCCTGTGATGGGACTCTGGAGCACGCCCTCGACGGTCTCGTTCATCACGCGCCACGCGGCGTCCAGGTCGTCCCCGCGACGGACCTCCGCGAAGGTCAGCAGAGGGCCCGCTTCCTTGAGCTGCTGCGCGAAGGCTGCGGTCTGCGTGGCGAGGTTTGCTTCCACGAGCGCCTTGTACAGACGACCCGACGGAGTGTCGCCCAGCGCGAAGGCGAGCACCTGGATCGCGGGGAAGTCCGGGTGCGAGCCGGGCGGGACGTGGTACGAGGTCATCACGTACTGCAGGTCGCCCACGCGTCGGAGCGTGACCATGCGCTCGCCGTCCTGCGTGGGCTCGCGGGTATACGTGGGGTAGAGGATGTTCGGCCCTTCCCGGGCCGGGCGCGGGATGGAGCCGAAGCGGTCCACGATGAGATCTAAGGCCGTATCTCCGTCGAAGTTGCCCGCCACGACCAGCACGGCGTTGTCGGGTTGGTAGTACTTCCGGTAGAACGCCTGCAGCCGCTCGATGGGAACGTTCTCCACGTCCGAGCGGGCGCCGATTGTGCTGTTGGCATAGTTGTGCCAGAGGTACTGGGTAGCGAGCACGCGCTCGAACAGGATGCCGAGCGGGTTGTTCTCTCCCGCCTCCATCTCGTTGCGCACGACGGTCATCTCGGCGTCGAGATCCGTCTTCGCGATGAACGAGTTCACCATGCGATCCGCCTCGAGGTCGAGCGCCCACTCGAGATTGCCCTCCTCCGCGGGAAAGATCTCGTAGTAGTTCGTGCGATCCAGCGAGGTCGTCCCGTTCGGCTGCGCTCCGCGCTCGGTGAGCTCCTTCATGATGTCGGTGTGTGAAGGCGTGCCCTTGAAGACCAGGTGCTCGAGCAGATGGGCCATGCCGGTCTCGCCGTACCCTTCGTGTCGACTCCCGACCAGATACGTGATGTTGACCGTGATCTGCGGCTTGGACGGGTCGGGGAACAAGAGCACGCGCAGCCCGTTGTCGAGCCGGTACTCGGTGATGCCCTCCACCGACGCGACCGGGTCCGGCCGTGCCTGGGCCTCGGCCGCCGAGGACAGGACGGCGGGAGCCAGCAGGCTGGCCAGGCCGAGAACCGCGCGGGCTCCTGCGGAGTGTCGGGACATCGGATCGCTCCTGAGACGTTCGGCGGTGGACGCGCCTTTCGGTCAGACTACACGGAGCGAGCGCAATCGGTTCAGGGCGGCGGCGAGCTCGTGCCGGCGAAAGCCCGCGAGATCGCCGACCTTGCGGTCATCGAGCCCGTCCAGTCCACGCGCCGCGATGACCGCCTCTACCCGGTCGAGCGCGTCGCCGAGCGCCACCGGGCCCGCGCCGAGCTCCTGGGCGACCAGGGCGAGGGCCCTGCCGATCGCGCGGATCTGCGCCGGCGACGCGAGCTGCTCCACGGCAGCGAGGTCGATCCGCTCGGGCCCGAGCAGCAGCGTGCGTGCGTCGGGTACCTTCACGAGGACCTGTCGACGTCCCTTGCCCGGATCGATGGACGTCGGGTCGATGCGCCTGGGAGAGGGTCTGGCCAGGGGTGCGGTGGTCTCGGGCGCCCGACCGGTGGGATGCTTGGTGGCCACCTCGCGGGCCCGGCTGGTGACTTCGTCGGGGAGGTAGTCCCGCATTCGGACGACCGTGTCGGCGACGTCCAGGTAGTCCCCGCTGCCCCCGACCACGAGCACGGTGCTCACGCCGAGCGCCGACAGCTCGCCGACTCGATCGATGAAGGGTGTGATCGGCTCTCCGACCTTCGGAACGAGCGCCTGCATGCGCCGGTCCCGGATCATGAAGTTCGTCGCGGATGTGTCCTCGTCGATCAGGAGCGTGGTCGCTCCCGCCTCCAGCGCCTCGACGATGGCAGCGGCCTGGCTGGTGGAGCCCGAGGCGTTGGGTGTGGAGAAGGCGTGCGTGTCGCGACCGAGTGGCAGTCCGTCGATGAAGGGTGAGATGTCCACGCCGGCCACGAAGCGTCCGTCCTCGGCGCGCACCTTCACCGCGTCGGCCACCGCCACGACCCGCTCACGCCCGTCGCCGGGGACGTGGTTCCACACGCCTCGCTCGAGTGCACGCAGGAACGTGCTCTTGCCATGGAAGCCGCCCCCGACGATCAGCGTGACGCCCGTCGGGATGCCCATGCCCGATACCCGCCCGGCGTGGGGGAGCGTGACCTCTACGTGCAGCGACGGGGGCGAGCGGAACGGGACCACGTCCGGGTCGTCCAGCGGACGGTCGTCGACGCCCGAGCGTCGTGGGAGTCGTGCGCCGTCGGCCACGAAGGCCACGAGGCCGAGGGGCCGCAGCGCAGCGCGAAGGGACTCGGCGTCCTCGTTGGTGTCGGCGTGGAGGCGGAGCGCCGCGGGGTCGTGCGCGGCATGCGACAGCGTGCGATCGACCAGCTCGGGAAGCACCTCCAGCAGAAGAAGCCGCGCGGCGTCCGCCATGACGCGACGGCCTCGGGCGGGGAGGCCTACCGCGAAGCGGGCCTCGACGGTGCCGTCGGCCGCGAGGCGGACGGCGGTCTGCTCCAGGATCTCCTGGCCGGGCGTCTCGATGTGGATCTCACCGCCGTGTCCCGTGCCCACCCTGTGGCTCGCGGCGCGGGCTGCGAGACCGAAGGCACGGGCCAGGTACGCCGATGCTCCGAGCTCGCGGGCACCAGCCCGGCAGAGGTCTGGCGGGAAGCGGGCGTGATGGGCATCGACGAGCACCCGGACGCGGCTCGGAGAGGCGAAGGGATCTCCCTGGACGTGGTCCAGGTGCAGGACGAACGTCGGGAACGTCCAGGGCCCCGCGAGATCGCGGTACGCCTTGTAACCCCTTCCGTCGATGCGCCGCAGCGTCCGCCCCAGCTCTTCGCGGTCTCTGGCTTCCATCCCGATCGATCCCGTCCGGCGCCGGGCCGGGCGTCGCGCCGACCCGGCCATGATGTCATCTTTGGTCGCGCTCCTCCGCTCTCCCACGACCATCTCGGGGCTGGCCCCCGACCGCAACCATGGCCGACTCCGCCGACCCGGTTCTCGTGCGTCGAGAGGGACCTGTCCTCCTCCTGACGCTGAACCGACCGGACCGGCTCAACGCCGTGTCCCTCCCCATGTACGAGATGCTGTCGGCGCGACTCGCCGACGGCGCGGACGACCCGAGCGTGCGCTGCATCGTCCTCACCGGCGCGGGACGCGCCTTCTGCGTGGGTGCCGACCTGAAGAGCCACGGCGAGGGTCCACCCTCCGGCGACGAGCGGCGCCGGTACGTACGGACCGCACAGCGGGTGAACTACCGCATCCAGAGTGGGCCCAAGCCGGTGGTGGCCGCCGTGAACGGACACGCGATCGGCGGGGGATTGGAGATCGCGCTGAGCTCGGACTTCATGATCGTCGCGGAGGACGCCAAGCTGCGCTTTCCTGAGATTTCCCTCGGCACCTTCGTGGGAGGGGGGACCGTGTACACCCTCGCGGAGCGCGTCGGAACGCTCAAGGCGCGTGAGCTGATCTACCTGGGCGACTTCTTCCTCGGTCGCGAAGCCGCGGACATGGGGGTGGCGTACCGGGCGGTCCCCGCCGACGAGGCGCTACCGGCAGCCATGGACCTGGCCCGGCGCCTGGCGGAGAAGGCGCCCATTCCGCTGGCCTGGGCCAAGCGCCTGATCGGGCCCGCGGGCTCCATGACGAGACAGAAGGCGCTTCGCCTCGAGGCGCGGGCGCTGGAGCGTATCTTCGGCACCCGGGATTGGCAGGAGGGCGTCGAGGCGTACCACGAGAAGCGTCCGCCCCGGTACCGCGGTGAGTGAGGGCACGCCGCCTCCGGGTCACCCGTTGGACCCCGTCCTCGCGCCCCGGTCGGTGGCCGTAGTGGGGGCCTCGAGCGACCCCAGGAAGAGGGGCTTCCAGGTCCTGCGTGCGCTGCAGGAGTCGGGCTTCGGCGGCGCCGTCTACCCCGTGAACCCGAAGCGCGGCACGATCCTCGGCCTCACCGTCCACGAATCGGTCGACTCGCTCCCGGAGGCTCCGGATCTGGCGCTGATCTGCACCCCGGCGGATACCGTGCCCCAGGCGGTCGACGCGTGCGGCAGGAAGGGCATCCGGGGCGCGGTCGTGCTCGCGGTGGGCTTCCGTGAGTCCGGCGAGGAGGGCGCGGACCTCGAGCGACGGCTTCTCGCTGCGGCCCGCGCCCACGGGATCCGTGTCGTCGGACCTAACACCTCGGGCATCCTCAATCTCCCGCTCGGGCTGAACCTGATCGGGGCCCGGGGGGTGCGCACCGGCACCATCTCGCTGCTGGTGCAGTCGGGGAACATGGCCCTCGCCCTCATGAACGAGGTGACCGCCCGCTCCCGGGAGGGGATCGCCCTGTGCGTCGGCGTGGGCAACGAGCTCGATCTCGGATTCCACGAATACCTCGACTTCCTGGCCCGCCACGAGGGTACCCGCGCCGTGGTGTGCTACGTCGAGGGCTTACGGGACGCTCGGGCCTTCCTCCACGTGGCGGCGCGCACCACGAGGACGAAGCCGGTGCTCGTCATCAAGGGCGCGCGCTCCGCGACCGGCCAGGCGGCCGCGCGCTCGCACACGGGTGCCGTCTCCGGCGAGTACGACCGACTTCGCGCCGGCCTCCGTCAGGCCGATGTGGTGGAGGTGACGCGCACGGACGAGCTCCTGCACCTGGCCGAGACCCTGGCCACTCAGCCTCCGGTCCGGGGAAGGGCGGGAATCGCCGTGCTCTCCGACGGCGGGGGCCAGGGAACGCTCGCCGCCGACGCGCTCTCGGAGATGGGCGTGCCGATGGCCCGCCTTTGCGACGATACGCGCGAGGCGCTGCGCATCCTCCTGGGTCGGGCCGCCGCAGTGACCAACCCGGTAGACCTGGCCGGCGCCGCCGACGCGAATCCGGAGGTGTTCGGGAAGGCCCTCGAGCTGCTCGCCGCCGACCCGGCGGTGGGCGGGGTGATGCTGGTGGGACTGTTCGGCGGTTATGGCATCCGCTTCGCCGACGAGCTGACGGCCGCGGAGGAGCACGCCGCCGCGCTCATGGCGGACACGATGCGCACCGTAGCCAAGCCGCTCGTGGTGCATTCCATGTACGCATCCCACCGGAGCGCACCCCTCCGTCTTCTCGGCGACGCGGGCGTGCCGGTGATCGAGTCGTTGGACGTGGCGTGCCGGTGTATCGGGGAGACGTGGATCAGGGGAGAGGTGCTGTCGAGACCGGGTTGGAAGCCCGCGCTGGAGAGGCACCTGGCTACGCCGGGCGCCGGCCGGCGACTGGGGACCCTCACGCCCCACGAGGCCGTGGCGCGGGCCCGATCCGCGGGGCGAGACATGCTCACGGAGCCCGAAGCGCGAGCCCTGCTCCGCGACGTCGGAATGCCGTTTCCTCCCTCCGCACTGTGCGTCAGCGCGCAGGAGGCGGCCGCGGCAGTGGCGGGCATGCGAACCGCCGTTGCGATGAAGGTGGTGTCACCCAAGATCCCCCATAAGACGGACGCGGGGGGCGTGGCGCTCGGCATCTGCTCGCCGGAGGAGGCGGCCGAGGCCTTCGCGTCGATCGAGGCCCGCGCGGCGGCCTTCCTGGAGTCGTCCGGGCTCCCGCCGGGGATCGACGGCGTGCTGGTCTCGCCGATGCTCGCCACGCCGCTGGCGGAGCTGCTCCTGGGTGCCCACCGGGACCCCCAGGTCGGTCCGGTCCTCACCCTCGGGGCCGGCGGTATCTGGGTGGAGGTCTTGAGGGACGTGACGCACCGGGTCCTTCCGGTGGACGACGACGAGGTCCTATCGATGCTCGGAGAGCTCCGCACCTATGGGCTTCTCGCTGGGGCGCGTGGCCGGGAGGCGGCCGACCTCGCGGCGGTGGTCGCGGCGGCGCGCGCAGTCGGCACCTGCATCCTGGAGCACGACGAGGTCTCCGAGGTCGAGGTCAACCCGCTGTTCGTGTACGCGCTCGGCGTCGAGGCAGTCGACGCCCGCATCGGTCTCGCGACCGAGGGATGGTCGGCATGAGCCGACTCGTGTCCCGTTGCCTGCCGGTGCTCGCCCTCCTCTCGGGGTGCGGCGGCGACCGGACACCCCCTGGGCCGGTCGTGCCGGAGAGCGCTCCGGTCGCAACCTCACGCTCGGGCATGGTCGTGTCCGGGTCGGGCTACGCCACGGAGGCCGGCGTTCGAATGCTCGCGCGGGGCGGGAACGCCGTCGACGCTGCAGTGGCGGCCGCCTTCGCCCTCGCCGTCGCCGAGCCGACGCAGTCGGGGCTCGGGGGGCGCACCCAGATCCTGATCCGCACGGCCGGCGGCACCGTCCACGGGATCGACGGCACCACGCAGGTCCCTGCGGGATACGACCCGCTGCGCGCCCCGCAAGGGGAGCACGGCCACGGGGCGGTGGGCATCCCGGGGACCGTGGCGGCGCTCACCCGTGCCCTCGCCGAGCACGGCTCGCTGCCGCTCGAGGTCGTGATCGCCCCGGCGCTCGGGTGGGCACGCGACGGGATCGCGCTTCCCGCCGGCGAAGCCGCGAGGCTGGCGTCGGTGGCCTCCGAGTTGGACCGCGCTTCCGAGGTCGCGCGCCTCTTCCTCGGCGCGGACGGTGCCCCGCTCCCCTCAGGGGCCACGCTGAGGCAACCCGAGCTGGCCCGCGTGCTCGAGGCGGTCGCCACCGGTGGGGCCGATGCCTTCTACCGCGGAGACATCGCGAGCCGGATCGCGGGGGACATGGCGGCCAACGGTGGCTTCGTGACTTCGGACGACCTCTCCGCCTACCGGGCGGAGGATTCGGTCGTGCGCGGGGGGACGTTCCACGGCGCCGAGATCTTCGGCAGCTACCTGCCGGCGTCGGGCGTGACGGTCATCGAGATCCTCCAGGTCTTGGAGCGGGTCCCGCTCCGCGGCGCGGACGAGCGCGAATGGGCGGGCGCGGTCGTGGAGTCGCTGCTCGCGGGCTTCGAGGACCGAGAGCTCGGG
>QJYK01000153.1 GCA_003248075.1 Gemmatimonadota bacterium
GCTCGCCCAGCCACAGCTTCCGCCCGTCCGGTAGCACCGCCTCCACCGCTGCGACGTTGTCCACCATCATCCCGTAGCGGAGCGAGCGGGCTCCGGCGCTGTTGTTTCCGGCCATGCCGCCCAGCGTCGCCCGGTTGGCGGTAGACGGATCGACCGGGAACCACATCCGGGCCGGAGCCAGCCGACGATTCAGGGCGTCCAGCACGACGCCCGGCTCCACCACCGCCTGCCGGGTCTCCCTCTCGACCACGATTCCCGTCAGGTGCCGCGAAACGTCGACGACGACGGCTCGTCCGACGGACTGACCGCACTGTGAGGTGCCGGCGCCACGTGGCAGGACCGGGACGCCCTCCTCGCGCGACACCTCCATCACCGCGGCGACGTCGTCAGCGTCGCGGGGGAAGACCACACCCAGAGGCTCGATCTGGTAGTGGGAGGCGTCCGTCGAGTAGAGGCCGCGCGTGAAACGGTCGAACTGCACCTCACCCCGCACGGTACCCTCGAGGCGCCGCCGCAACGCGGGGTCTCCGGGCTTGAGGCCGGGGTGGAGCACGGGCGCCTCGCAGGTGGGGTGGCGGCGTGGCCGAAGGCGGATCATTGTACGCCCCTTGCAAGGCCCAGACCACGAAGGAGACCTGTGACGCACAAGAGCGGCCGCCATTTCCTGCAGCTCCCCGGTCCGAGCAACGTTCCGGATCGCGTGCTCCGCGCCATGGCCCGGCCGACGATCGACCACAGGGGCCCCGCCTTCCGGGACCTCTTCTTCGCGCTGCAGGAGGAGCTGCGCTGGATCTTCGGCACGCAGCACCCCGTGCTCGTCTTCCCGTCGTCGGCGACCGGCGCGTGGGAGGCGGCGCTGGCCAACACGCTCTCGCCGGGCGACGCGGTGGTGGCGTTCGAACAGGGCTTCTTCGCATCCAGGTGGGCCCAGGTCGCCGCTCGCTTCGGGCTCGAGGTGCGGCTCCAGGCCCAGGACCCGCGCAGGGGCGTCGATCCGCAGGCCATGGAGGCGTTGCTCCGGGCCGATCCCGGGCACGAGATCAAGGCGCTCCTGGTCGTGCACAACGAGACCTCGACCGGGGTCACGACCGACCTGGAGGCCATCGGCCGCGTGGTCCGTGACAGCGGCCACCCCGCGCTGCTCATGGTGGATGCGGTGTCCTCCCTCGCGTCGATCGAGCTGCGCCACGACGCGTGGGGCGCCCACGTGACCGTGTGCGGCTCACAGAAGGGATTGATGCTGCCGCCCGGTCTGTCATTCACCGCCCTGAGCCTCGCCGCGCTCGGGGCGCATCGGTCGGCGTCGCTGCCCAGGACCTACTGGGACTGGTCCGAGCAGCTCACGGCCGGCGAGCAGGGCTCCTTCCCGTATACGCCGGCGACCAACCTCCTCTATGGGCTTCGGGAGGCGCTGTCGATGCTGTGTGCCGAGGGACTGGAGACCGTCTGGGCCCGGCACCGTCGCCTCGCCGAGGCCACCCGGCGCGCCGTGGGCGCGTGGGGCCTGGATGTCTTCGCGGAGGACCCGTGGGCCAGCGCCACGGTCACGGCGGTCGAGGTCCCCGACGGCGCGGACGCCGACGCCGTTCGCTCCGTCATCCTCGAGGCGTTCGACATGTCGCTGGGGACGGGACTCGGCTTCCTGAAAGGGCGCGTCTTCCGCATCGGCCACCTCGGAGACCTGAACGACCTGACGCTTCTGGGAGCCCTGGCGGGTGTGGAGATGGGCCTTGGGCTCTCCGGGGTCTCACGCACGGCGGGGGGAGTCCAGGCCGCCATGGACCATCTTTCGGAGACGGTGACATGAGGGCTTCGTGTTTGGTCGTGACCACGCTGCTTTGGGCGGCGGCGCTCGCCTCCTGTGGCGGCAGCGCCGGCGAGGCGCGGGAGCTGAAGTTCGGGCACGTGGGTGAGCCCGGCTCGCTGTTCGCGCTGTCCGCGGAGGAGTTCGCCCGCCGGGCCAACGCGCGCCTCCCCGAGGGATGGAGCGTCATCCCCTACGGCTCGAGCCAGCTCGGCGGCGACGAGCAGCTCCTGCAGAAGATCAAGCTCGGAACCGTCGACTTCGCGCTCCCCTCCACCGTGATGTCGTCGCAGGTCGAGGCGTTCGGCCTGTTCGAGATGCCGTACCTGGTCCAGGACCGGGCGCACATGCGCGCCATCGAGGAATCGGTGGTCTGGCCCGACCTGGCGCCGCTCGCCGAAGCGGCGGGATACCGCATCCTCGCACTGTGGGAGAACGGGTTCCGCCATATCACCAACAACCTCAGGCCGATCGTCGTGCCGAGCGACCTGGCGGGCATCAAGCTGCGCACGCCCCGCGGGGTATGGCGCGTGAAGCTGTTCCAGGCGCTCGGCGCCAACCCCACCCCCATGCCGCTCTCGGAGGTGTTCATCGGACTCCAGACCGGCGTGATCGACGGACAGGAGAACCCCCTCGCCCAGATCTGGGCGTCCAAGCTGCACGAGGTTCAGCGGTACCTGTCGCTCACCGGCCATGTCTACACGCCGGCCTATGTGGTCGTCTCTCCTGCGCGCTGGGACGCGCTCCCGGAAGCCGTGCGCACCGTTCTCGAGGAGGAGGCGCGCGCGACCCAGGCCTTCGTCCACGAGACCGCCGCCCGGCTGGATCGGGAGCTGTTGGCCTCGATCGAAGCCGCGGGCGTCGCCGTCAACCGACCCGATCCCGAAGCGTTCCTCGAGGCGGCTCGAGGGGTCTACGAGGAGTTCTCGACGAGCGTGGCAGGCGCTGGGCAGCTCGTCGACCGGGCGGTGGCCGCGGCCCCGAGGTAGGCGGTGCGCACAGCCCATCGCAGGCTCCAGCGGGCGTTGGAGGCGGTGGTCCTGACGCTCATGTTGTCGCTCGCCCTCGTCGTCGTGGTCGGGGTCGCGTTCCGGAAGCTGGGAGCGTCCCTCGTCTGGTACGACGAGGTCGCGTCGATCGTCCTCGCCTGGCTCACCTACTACGGGGCCGCGCTCGGGGCGCTGCACAGGGCGCACATCCGCATGCCCACGCTGGTGGATCGGGCGCCCCGGCGCGCGAGGATCGCCATGGTCGCGGTGGCCGAGGCCGCCGTCCTCGCGTTCTTCGTCGTCCTGACCCTCGCCGGCGTCCGGGTGCTTTCGGTCCTGGGCGGGACGACGCTGGTCTCTCTGCCTTGGGTTCCGGCGTCCGTCGCCCAGTCGGTGATCCCGATCGGGGCGGTCCTGTTCATCGCCGCGGAGCTGGTGACGCTCCCCGACGTGGTGCGCCAGGCCTGGTCGGCGGAGCGCGCTTCCGGCGCACCAGGCGGAGAGGACGGCACGTGAGCCTGCTCGCGATCGGCCTCGTGCTGATGGCGCTCGTGCTGATCGGGGTCCCGATCGCCATCGGGCTCGGGATCGTGGCCGTCCTGGCTATGGTTTCCGGACCCGGAGGCACGGGCGCCCTGCCGAACACCGCCTTGGTCATGTACAGCGGTGCGACGTCGTTCCCCCTGATCGCGATCCCGCTCTTCATCCTCGCCGGCGCGATCATGAACGCGTCCGGGATCAGCCGGCGGCTGATCGCCCTGGCGTCCGCGCTCGTCGGCTTCGTGCGCGGCGGCCTCGCGATGGTCACGATCAGCGCGTCGCTCTTCTTCGCGGAGATCAGCGGCTCCGCGGTCGCCGACGTCGCCGCGCTGGGCTCCGTCCTGATCCCCGCCATGCGCCGCAAGGGGTACTCGAACGCGTTCGCCGCCGCGGTGACCTCGTCGTCGGCGACGCTCGCGGTCATCATCCCGCCGTCGATCCCGATGATCCTGTACGGCGTCATGGCCGGAAGCTCGGTGGTGGAGCTCTTCGTGGCGGGGATCGTGCCCGGCATCCTGGGCGGCGTGCTCATGATGTTGGTCGCGTATGTCCTGGCGCGCCGCCACGACTTCCCGCGGGAGCAGGCCTTCCGCATGCGGGTGGTCTGGCAGACGACGCGGGAAGCGGGATGGGCGCTCCTGCTCCCACTCATCATCCTGGGAGGGATCTTCTCGGGCTGGGTGACCGCGACAGAGGGCGCGGGACTGGCCGTCGTCGCGGCGTTGGTGGTCGGGGGCGTGATCTACCGCGAGCTCGACTGGCCCAGCCTGCGAGCCGCGGTTCTGGAGG
>QJYK01000161.1 GCA_003248075.1 Gemmatimonadota bacterium
AGAAGGGTGTCACCTCGTAGACTCCGTCGGCGAACAGGAAGCCCCTGTCGTCCACGGAGATCTTCGCTTCACTCTTGGGAACCCAGGCGCCGTTGAGGTAGACCGTGCTCACGCGGGGTTCACTCCTGGAATGGGATCGAACCGACGTCGAAAGATGAAGCCCCTCATGTGAATGGAAAGGGGGGCCGTCCTGGGCCGCATGACCGGCTCCTACGACGACGAAGGGGGCGCCCCCGCGGTGGGAGCGCCCCCTGGCGTGAACCGTCGTGAGCCCCGGCGGCCGGTCAGGCCTCGTGCGACTCGCCCAGACGATCGAACTCCTCGATCAGCTGCGCTTCGGGGATGGACGCCGCGTCCGCGTCGGACATCTCCTCCACCTCGGCCTCCTGGACGTTGTCGCCCGAGCCGATCTGCTTGGGCTCCTCCGCAGGGGCCGATGGGGGTAGCAGCCCCATCTGCTGCTTGAGCGACGTGAGCCTGGATTCGACATCCGCGCCCCCCGTCCCGGCCTCCAACCGCAGGAACTCCGTTTCCAACGTGTCCCCCGCGAGCGCCTCGTTCACCTCGGCGTGCGCCAGGCTGCGTCGCTCCTCCTCCTCGATCTTGTCGGCCATCCGGTTGAACGCCTCGAAGGCGGAGGTGTCCGAAAGGCCCGACATGGTCTCGTGGATACGCCGCTGCGCCTGGGCACGCTTCTGCTTCGCGATGAGAAGGTTCCGCTTCCGCTTGGCCTCCTCGATCTTGTCGTTGAGCTGACGGAGGGAGCCCTTGAGCTTTTCGGTCTCCGCGGCCTGCGCCTGCCAGGTCCCCTGGAGGACCTGAGCGCGCTCGGCATGCTCCTGCTGGCGCATCAGCGCCTGCTTTGCCAAGTCGTCTCGCCCCTCTTTCACGGCGAGCATCGCCCGATGCTCCCAATCCCGGGACTGCTTGACCTCGTCGTCGAGCTGCGCCTTCAGCTTGCGTTCGTCGGCGATCGCCGCCGCGACCTCTCGCTTGGCCTTGGCCAGCTGGTCCCGCATGTCCAGGATGATCTGGTTGAGCATCTTCTCCGGGTTCTCGGCCCGGGAGATCACATCGTTGATGTTCGACTTGATCAGCGTGGACAGCTTCTGGAAGATGCCCATGGGTCAGCCCTCCACCTCTGCGCCAATAAGGGCGCGAATCCGCTCCATGTGTCCCGTGGCAGCCAGCTCCATCGATTCGATCGAGGCCTGCAGCTCCAGGAAGTCGAGTGTCTCCATCTCGAGGGTATCGCTGAGGATGAGCTCGTTCTCCTCGATCCCGTAGGCGCCGTGCACGACGTCCGTGGCGTTCAGCACGAGAAGCGTCCGGTAAAGCTCGAGCGCGTTCTCCCCCATCTCCGGTAGGTCCATCACCTTCATACGGATGATGAGGAGCGCGTCCGCGTGATGCACGACGACGGGCAGGCTGCTGTTTCGCCCCCGGACGAGGAACATGCCGGGATCGACCTCCTCGTACTCGAGATCCATACGGATGAGGAAGCTCTCGAGATCCTCTCGCGTTACCATGGCCGTCTCCGTTCGTTGAGGCCCCGCGGGGCGGAACCGGCTTTCGTAAGAGCCTTTGCCACCCTACGTCGCGCTTCCTGGCGCGGTTTCCCACGGGCACGATCGTTCAAGGTAGCGGCTGGACCTGACATAAGCGACGCCTCGCCCGTCACAGAACGGCGCTGAGATGGCGCCCCGTATACGACGTCCGGTGCTTCGCCACGGCCTCGGGTGTTCCCTGCACGACGATACGTCCCCCACCGTCTCCTCCTTCAGGGCCGAGGTCGATGATCCAGTCCGCCGTCTTGATGACGTGAAGGTTGTGCTCGATCACGATCACCGTGTTGCCGAGCTCCACCAAGCGGTGAAGGACCTCCAGGAGCACGCGGACGTCCTCGAAGTGAAGCCCGGTCGTGGGCTCGTCCAGGAGGTAGAGCGTGTTCCCGGTCGCCCGCTTCGACAGCTCCGTCGCCAGCTTGACGCGTTGCGCCTCGCCCCCGGAGAGCGTCGTGGCCGCCTGGCCCAGGTGGATGTACCCCAGTCCCACGTCCGAGAGGGTCTGAAGCTTCGCCTTGATGCGGGGGACGGCCTCGAAGAAGTCCAGCGCGTCGTCCACGGTCAGGTCGAGCACGTCCGCGATGTTCTTGCCCTTGTAGTAGACATCGAGGGTCTCCCTGTTGTACCGACGCCCCCGACACACATCGCACGGGACGTAGACGTCGGGCAGGAAGTGCATCTCGATCTTCACGAGCCCGTCACCGGAGCACGCCTCGCAACGGCCACCCTTGACGTTGAACGAGAACCGCCCCGGTCCATAGCCGCGCATCTGGGACTCGGGCAGGTTTGCGAAGAGGTCGCGGATGGGCGTGAACAGCCCGGTATAGGTCGCGGGGTTCGAGCGCGGGGTACGCCCGATCGGAGACTGGTCGACATCGATGACCTTGTCGATGAGGTCCAGACCCTCGAGCGCATCGTGATGCTCGGGGACGAGCTTACTCCGGTAGTAATGACGCGCGAGCGCGTGGTAGAGCGTCTCGTTCACCAGCGTCGACTTGCCCGAGCCGCTGACCCCGGTGACCGCCACGAACGCGCCCAGGGGGAAGGACACGTCCAGCTTGCGCAGGTTGTGTCCGGAGGCGCCACGCACGACCAACGCGCGCTTCCGGTCGGTGGTCCGGCGTTTTCCGGGAACAGGGATCGACCGATCGCCCCGCAGGTAGGCTCCGGTGAGCGACCTGGGCTCGGCCAGCACCGCGTCCAGCGGTCCCGAGACCACGACCTCGCCTCCGTGACGGCCCGCGCCGGGTCCGAGGTCCACGATGTGGTCGGCGACCCGGATGGTGTCTTCGTCGTGCTCCACCACGATGACGGTGTTGCCCAGGTCGCGCAGGCGCTCCAGCGTGCGCAGGAGGCGCTCGTTGTCGCGCTGGTGGAGCCCGATCGAGGGCTCGTCGAGGATGTAGAGGACGCCCACCAGCCGGCTACCGATCTGCGTGGCGAGCCGGATCCGCTGGGCTTCCCCGCCGGAGAGGGTCCCGGCGGACCGTCCCAGCGTCAGGTAGTCGAGCCCCACGTCACGAAGGAAGCGGAGCCGCTCCCCCACCTCCTTCAGGATGGGTCCCGCGATCTCGGCGGGGAGGGGAGGGTATGGGGCGGCGGCCCTCGCCTTCGCGGGTGTCGACGCGCCGTCCTTTCCCTCACGCTCCTCGAGGCGAAGCCCGAGGAAGAACTCGGTGGCCTCCGCGATCGACAGGTCCACGATCTGCGCGAGCGACCGGCCCCCGACCGTCACCGCGCGGCTCTCCGACTTCAGACGCGTTCCCCCGCACGCGGTGCACGGTAGGGTCGACATGTACTCCTCGAGCTGCGTGCGCACCGCGTCCGACTTGGTATCCTGATAGCGGCGCGCCACGTTGGAGACCACACCCTCCCACCGATCCTCGTAGTGCCCCTTGAATTTCCCGGTGCCGGACTTGTACGGGAACCGGATCTTCATCGCGCCGGACCCGTGGAGGATGGCATGGCGCACGTCCTCGCGAAGCTTCGACCAGGGTGCGTTCGCGTTGAACTCGTATGCGTCCGCAAGACCCGGTATCACCGAGCGGCGCAGGTGTCCCGAGGGTTCGCCCCAGGGAAGGATCACGCCCTCCAGGATGGAGATGGTTCCGTCTGCGACCAGGAGGTCCGGGTTGACCTCCTTGCGCGTGCCGAGGCCGCCGCATTCCTCGCAGGCTCCGAAGGGAGAGTTGAACGAGAACTGGCGAGGCTCGAGCTCGGTGAGGCTCGTGCCGCAGCTCGCGCACGCATAGAGCTCGCTGAACAGATGCGAAACGGGATCGCCGGCTCGGCGGTGCTCGGCGACCTCGACCATGCCGCCGGCGGTGCGCAGGGCGGTCTCCACCGAGTCTGCCAGGCGGTCCCGATCCTTGTCCCGGACCACGAGGCGGTCCACCACCACCGCGATGTCGTGGTTCTCGTATCGGTTGAGCGAGGGTGGATCGGCGAGCTCGTGGGTCACCCCGTCGACGCGGACGCGCACGAATCCCTCTTTGCGCGCCCTCTCGAACAGGTCACGGAATTCGCCCTTTCGACCGCGCACCAGGGGAGCCAACACCTCGATGCGCGCGCCCTCGTCGAGGTCCAGGACGCGATCGACGATCTGGGTCGCCGACTGCCGGATCACGGGCTCCCCGCAATTGGGACAGTGGGGAATGCCCACCCGGGCCCAGAGCAACCTCAAGTAGTCGTAGATCTCGGTGACCGTGCCGACCGTGGACCTCGGGTTCCGGCTGACGGTCTTCTGCTCGATGGAGATCGCCGGAGAGAGCCCCTCGATGGCGTCCACGTCGGGCTTCTCCATCAGCCCGAGGAACTGGCGAGCGTACGCCGACAGGGACTCGACGTACCGCCGTTGGCCCTCCGCGTAGATGGTGTCGAACGCCAGTGACGACTTGCCGGAGCCCGACAGCCCCGTGATCACCACGAGCGACTCCCGCGGCAGCTCGACGTCCACGTTGCGGAGGTTGTGCTCGCGAGCGCCGCGGACGATCAGCTTCTCCTGGGACATAGCCTGCAAACGTACGGAAAGCCCGAAGCGTGTTCAATCCGGCGGGAGGAGCGCCGCGGGACGCCCGCGCCGAGTGGGGGGAAGTCCTACACGCGCCCCTTGGCGATGCCCGACATCTGGCCTCGGCCGTGCGCCCTAGCTTAGGGGTGCGAAGGTCCGTCGTGCCTTGTCGACCCATCGTCCGGACCGGCGGACGCCGGCCGAAAGGAGGGTTCCATGCTTCAGTCCCTTCTGGTGCCCCTGGACGGCTCCGACTTCAGCGAGCGCAGCCTTCCCCTCGCCCGGGGCCTCGCGCAGGCCACCGGGGCCTCGCTGCACCTTGCCCACGTCCACGTCGCCCACACCCCCGATCATTTCCTCTCGAACACGCAGTTCCACTTCGAGGGCCTCGATCTCGCCGAATACGACAAGCGCCACCGCCGGGAGGAGGAGGTCTACCTCGCGGAGGTGGAGGCCAAGGTCTCGTCCGACGCCCAGGTGGACTCGGCACTCCTGGAAGGCTCGGTCGCCGAGAAGATCGCCGAGTACGCGGACAGCGTTCAGGCCGACATGGTCTTGATGACGACCCATGGTCACACGGGCGTCAACCGCATGTGGCTGGGTAGCGTGGCCGACGCGCTCGTCCGGCACACGACCCTCCCCCTGCTCATCCTGCATCCGGCGCCCGGAACCCATCTGCCGCGCGACGTGACCTCGATCGAGCACATCCTGGTCCCCCTGGACGGCTCCGAGCTGTCCGCGTCGATACTCGGACCCGCCACGGACCTGGCATCGGCGGTGGGAGCCCGCCTCACGTTGCTCCACGTCGTCAGCTCCACGGCGCCGCTGGGACCGAGGATCTTCCCTCTGCTGCCGGCGGACATCGAGACCGCCCTCGAGCGCGCGCAGGAGCAGCTCGAGGCAGTCGCGGACGGATTGCGCTCGGACGGGCTGAGCGTGGCGACCCACGTGGAGTCACACGACGCGGTCGGCCGCGCCATCGCCGAGATCGGCGGGCGCCTGGGTGCGGACCTGATCGCCCTGGCCACCCACGGCTACGGCGGCATCAAGCGGGCGCTCCTGGGGAGCGTCGCCGACAAGGTCCTCAGGAGCAGCGCCCTCCCGGTGCTGATGAAGCGACCGGCGTAGGCGCGGGGTGATTCGCGGCCGACGCGCCTCCGAGCGGCAGGTCTCAGACCCGGAGGGCCTGTAGCCTGGCGACGCGCTCCTCAGTGGAAGGGTGCGTGCGGAACAGGGACATGAGGCCCTGACCACCACCCTTCAGCGGGTTGATGATCGCGAGCTGAGCCGCGGCCGGGTTGACGGCCATGGGCAACCGCTGTGCCTGTGCCTCGATGCGCTGGAGCGCGGAGGCCAACCCCATGGGGTCACCGGTGATCCGTGCGGCGGCCGCGTCGGCCTGGAACTCGTTCTGCCTGCTGATGGCCAGGTGGATGATGGTTGCGGCCAGTGGCGCCACGATCGCCAGGATCAGGATGCCCAAGGGGTTGTCGTCCCTGCTGTCACGTCCTCCGAATCCCCCGAGGATGAGCCCCCAGCGGGCGATCGAGGCCAGCATCGCGATGGCGCCCGCCATCGTCGCCGCGAGGGTGCCGACCAGCATGTGGCGATGCCGGACGTGGCCGAGCTCGTGTGCGATGACTCCTTCGAGCTCCCGGGGCGGAAGCGCCCGCAGAATGCCCGCCGTCATGCACACGACGGCGTGCTCCGGGTTCCTGCCCGTCGCGAACGCGTTCGGCTGCTCCGACGGAGCGATGGCGACGGTCGGCATGGGGAGCCCGGCGCGTTGACGCAGGCGGTCCACCATGGCGTAGAGCTCTGGCGCGTCCTGAGCACCGATGATGCGCGCCCGGTACATGCTCAGCACCGCGCGGTCGCTGAACCAGTACATGCCGAAGTTCATCACCGCGGCCATGATGAACGCGAAGACGGCACCGCTCGATCCGCCGAAGTAGCTGCCGATGCCCACCACCAGAAGGGTGAGACCCGCCATCATCGCGAAGACCTTCATCGTCTGCATCTCGTCTCATTCTCCTTCGAGACCAGGGAGATCCTTTCCGGTCTTACACCCCCGGGTTCCCGGTCGGTTGCGGGTCAATACCCCCACTCGCGGAACACGAAGACTCCGACCACCGTCTGGGTGTCGAATCCGCTCAGGTTGCCGAAGCCACCGACACGGCTCCGCAGGAAGCGGTCCTCCCAGAAGCCCTGGACGCTGACGTCGTTGCTGACCGCGACCTCCACGCGGGCACCGAAGCGCGTCGAGTTGTCGTCGTCCGGAGGTCGCACGATCAGCACGACGAACAGATCCTGCGTGAGGTATCGGCCCACCTCGAGCTGGCTTCCCGCCAGGCTACCGGACAGGACACCGAACGTCTGCTCACTGGACTGCGTGAACGAGAGGTAGTCGATTCCCAGCTGCTGTGCGAAGGCCGCCCCGATCTGGTTGGCGACCGCTCCGGTCAGATAGGTCACGCCAACCCCCGCCGTGCTCCTGAGCAACGAAGAGGGCTCTCCCTGGACCAGTGCGTTCTGCCCACCCGCCAATAGATAGCTGGGGCGTCCGAAGATCAGATAGCTCACCAGGTCCGATTCCGAGAGGCCCTGCTCGTCGCTGCCCAGCGTCACGCGTGGCTGCGTCAGAGTGCCGGACACCGTGGCGTTCACCTCGAGGGCGGGCTCGCCCGGACCGCGCCGGATACTCGCCACGGCCTGGATGTCCAGCGTCGGGTTGATACCCGGCGTGCCTATGAATCCCACCGTGCCCCCCTGGACCTCGAAGCGCCGGTTCAGGACGAAGTACTGCCCTCGGAGCGCCTGCAGCTCTCCGACCATGACCAGGTCCCGGTTGAGGCGGTCGTACGTGACCAGGAGCTGACCGCCGATCTCGACGTTCATCTCTTCGGATCGCAGCCAGGTGTCCCGCGGGACCGACAGATCGACGGCGACGCGCAGGTTGTCGAAGAACGGATTGCGAATCCCCGCCAGCAACGGACGGGTGGACAGCGCCAGTGTGTCGACGATCCCCCACGTGAAGAACCGTGGGTCGGTCAGGTCGACGATCTCCGCGCTTCGCTGAAACTCCTCCAGGAAGAGGTTGCCGTGATCGACGGTCAGCGCACCGGTCACGAGCGGGCGGCTGTATGTGGAATCGAGATGGAGCGTACCGCTGATGTGACCCTCCACGTCACGGCGGGCGAGAGCCTCGAAATCGACGAAGCTGAGATCCAGGTCCAGTCGGGGGTCGGTCGCCGGCTCCAGCGTGACCGTGCCGATGATCGTCGACTCGCCTTCCCCCGCATCTCCGTGAACGTTCACGTCCACGACGCCCTGCGGATCGAGCGTCAGCGTGCCCTGGATGTTCCGATGCGCCACGCCGAGGGCCTCGATGGCCCACGCCCCGTCGGTGAGTCGCAGCACCCCGGACGGCTCCGGTCGGTCGACCGTGCCCCCGACGTGGAAGTCGCCCGAGACCACGCCGCGCACGCCCTGCAGGAAGTCCAGGAAGCCCAGGGCGAGCGACGCGTCGAGTGAGTCGGCGCTCACGTTCACATCCATCGGGCGCGACACGGCGCGATCCCCTCCAGCGTTCAGCGCCAGGTCCACCGGCACGGTACCGGACGCCTCGAAAACGCGCCGGTCCCCATGGATCGCATCGACCCGGATCCGGGCCACCTGATCTGCGTAGTCGAGCTCCCCGGACAGCTCCGCCAGCTGCAGCGTCCCGTAACGTGGCTCGACGACGTGGAACGAGCCCTGGATGAGCGGCGCCGGCGCCGGCCCGGTCACGGAAAGATCCAGATCCAGGTGGCCTGCCAGCCTCTCGTCGTCCAGCTGGGCCACCCGTGCCACGCGCTCGAGGTGGAGGCCGCGCGCCTGCAGCCTGAGATCGGAGGATCCCGACCAATCCAGCGCTCCGTCCGCCGTCATGCGCATCGGATCGTCCCCCACCCGCGTCATCTCTAGGTCTCCCAGGTCGACGCGCCTCGGTGACCACCCGATGATCGCGGGCCGCACCAGCTGCCAGGGCGCCTCTCCGATCTCGAACGTCGCCTCCTCGATCTCGGCCCGGCCTCCGACCGAATCCAGCGCGAAGGAGCCGTTCACCTCGTACCGCTCGTCCGCCACCCGGTGGACGGTCACACGCCCCTCCCCGGACCGTCCCCGCGTGGTGAGGTCTGCCTCGACCCCCGCGAACGCCCGCCCGCGAGCCTCCAGGCCCGCGGCCGTGACCTCGAGCGCCACGGTGCGATCCGGCGAGGACGCATCCCGGGCATCGAAGCGTACGAACGCCGAGTCCACCATGTCGCGCCCGTAACGGGCCCGCCGGAGCGTGGTCTCACCGCGCACCGCGAGACTGTCCATCGACCCGGACAGCTCGACGAAGCCCGACGCCTCCCCATCCATGGCGATGTCCGCGGCGAGGGGCAGCGTGTCGGGGTCCACGCCCTGCGCCCTGAGGAGCGAGCCCTCGAGCACGGAAAGCTCGTCGCGAGCGTACACGGTGTCGCCCCTGAACACGGGCCTGAGCCCCAGGAGCGACGGGGTGGAGTAGGTCAGGCGCGCGGTGCCCGCGTTCCCGGCCGTGAGCCCAAGGTGCCCCGATCCCTCGATCCGTACACCCCCGAGCGACGCGCCCATCGTGTCTACCGTGACGACACCGGCATCGGCCCGGAGCGCGGCGCTCAGCGAGTCGACATGCAGCCCGCCCACCCGGGAGCCCCGGGCGCTCACACGCCCTCGAGCCTGGAGCGAGTCCAACGAGAGGCCGGAGCCCGTGATGTTCAGCGCGCCTGTCCAGACCGAAGGCTCGGGGAGCCTGGAGACGAGGCGGTCCAGCCGCACCTGCTCGAGCCCGGCTTCCAGCCGATAATCGCGCCCGGGGTCGAACAGGTCGACCGTCGCGTCGACGCGGGCCGAGCCCTCGCCAACCTCGAGCTCCCCCGTCACCCGGAGCGCATCCAGCGGCCCCCGGGCCCTGGCGGCTCCCCGCGTCGTACCGCGCAGGCCGAGCGCGGGTGCGAATCCGGCCACGAGCTCGAGGGAGAGCGGCGCCAGGTCCGCCTGGACGTCCGTCAGCCATACGCTGTCGGAGTCCCGGCGCACCGATCCTCCCAGGAGCACGCGTGTGTCGTCGGACCCCTCCCCCCCGTGGGCCAGGTCGGCCGTGAAGCGGACGCCGTCGTCCACGCGCCCCGAGGCGTCCACCCGCGCCCTCCCCTCCCCCGTGGTCCGGATCGCCGGACTGAGGCTCGACAAGAGCTCCATGCTGAGGGGAGCCACCCCGGCGTGGAAGCCCGTCACACCGGGATTGCGGCCGACATGGAGGGTTCCCGCGAAATCCGCGGTGGTGGGGAGCCCTCCGAAGCCGAGCGGGACCAGCGTGAGCCTCCCCTCCGTGACCAGGGCCGCGGGGCGTCCCGAGAGGCTCATGCGCCCGCTGAGCCATCCGTCCACCGGCAGCCTCCTCTCGAGCCACGGTTGGAGTCGGGCGATCGAGAGGGGGCTGGCGGTGATCTCGAGCGTGCGAAAGAGCGGCCCGTCGTCCACGTCGATGCGCCCGTCGAGCGTGAATCGGCTCGCCTCCAGCTCGGTCCGGACCTCGTGGAGCTCGACGCGAAGGGCCTCGCCGACGGATACGGCGACGCCACCGCGATAGAGTCCTTCGGGGATCCGCTCGTCGAGCCAGGCCAGGTCCGCCAAGGAAGCAGGCCCCAGGGTCCGCAGGTCGAGGGAGAAGCCCCATCCGTCCGCATCCGCCACCCCTGGACCGAGCTGCAGTCCTCCCTCGTACGCCGAGCCGGGGAAGCGGATCTCCGCCTCGGCCAGCCGCAGACCCGCATCTCCGAAGCGGAGCTGCCCCTCGGCGCCGGTCACCAGGAGCGGGCGCCTGAGCACACCGACCTCCATGGTCAGCTCTGCCAGCGCGCCCACGAGCAGATCCGGAGCTCCGAGATCGAGCCGTGCGTCCGCCACCTCCAACGTGATGCTTCCCAGGCTCAGCCGGCGGAGCCTCCCCGATCCGTCAGGAGCGTCCACCGAGGGGACTTCGTCCGAGGCGGGCGTCGACAGCGGCGTGAGGACGTCCAGGGAGCCACCCTCCAGGCGAACACGACCCAACCCCAACGTGAACCGGGAGCGCGCCGAGTCCGGCACGACCCGGTCGGCGGTGAGCCTGGCGACGTTGGGTCGATCTTCGTCCTCGTACCGGCTGATGACCACGTGCGGCCCCCAGGCGGTGACGGAGGCGAGGCGAGGTCGCGAGCTCAGGAGGGAGAACCAGGCGTAGCGCACGCGGACCGAATCCAGGGTCAGGAAGGGTCGTCCTTCCGCGGCATCCAGCCGCACTCCGTGGAGGGTCGCCCCCTCGAGCAGGTTGCCGCTGCGCACGCTCTCGACCGCGAGGTCGCCGGCGAGCCCGACCCGAAGCCGATCCAAGGCGGCCTCGACGACCACAGCCTGTCCCGGAGGAAGGAGCACGAAGGTCGATACCATCAACCCCACCGCGAGCCCGACGAAGAACAGCGCCCAGGACGCCCATTTCAGGACGCGCCTCCTGCGGCGGCGCCTCTTCCGCTTCACGGGACGCGGTGCGTCGGGCTCGACCATCAGAATGCCTGCCCGATGGAGATGTGGATCTGAAGCCGTCTCCAGAAGTCACCCGTATCGTCGTAGAGGACGGGATCGTGGAGGATGGAGAGGGACTCCGTCGCGACCCAGGCGATGGGCTGACCGGCAACCAGGATCCGGTCCACCTCCCGATCGACCCCCGGATCGTAGGGACGCAAGAGGTTCGTCACGACCGGGAGCGATTCCGCGCCCCGGAATCGGTACGCGACGTCCACGCGGATCGGTCCGATCGGGCTCAGGTAACGCAGCCCCATCCCCGGCGTGACCTCCAGGGCGCCGGGCTTGATGCTCTGGCGGTCGCCCCACACCTGTCCGAAGTCCGCGAACGTCGCGCCACCGATCGTCGATGACAGGGGGAAGCGGAGCTCCACACTCCCCTCCACCGCCCGCGTGCCACCTGTCGGTCGCGGCTGGAAGGCCTCGAAGGCGCTCGACAGGGCATCCGAGGCGTTGCAGGTGAGATCGAGCACGGTTTCGGGGGTGCAGCCGGCGTAGGGCTGCAGGAGCGAGTCGACCGGGGTGGTGAGCACGCGCGGGCCGAGTCTGCCCTGCGCGAAACCCCTCACGGAGTTCGCGCCTCCCGCATAGAAGCGCTTCTGAGGATGCACGATATCGAGCTCGGACTGACGCGCGCTGAGCTCCTCGAACGCGCCGGCGCCGACCCAGCCGATGCGCAGTTTGCCCGCAAGGACGCCTCGCACACCGATGCGCTCGTAGCCGGTGATCTCGGCCACGAGTCGGTTGTACGGGAAGTTCGAGCCCGTCCACGACGAGGCGTGCTCGAGGTCGATGAGGTTCGTGTATCCCCGGCTGGGGCTCAGCACGTTGTCTGTCGTCGAGCGGGTGAAGGTCAGCGCCACCGGCGCGACCCAGTTGGCCCCCTGGAGCACCGAAATGTCCTGCGGCGTGCACACGAGGAAGCTGGTGCAGAAGAGGATCTCGGCGGCGTCCAGGCGGGACAGCTCGGGCCGGTAGGACGCGGTGAGTGGCGTTCGCGGTCCGATCGCCCGGGTCAGGGCCACCGTGGCGCCCACCGCCTTGCGCACGAGGATGTCCGGAAGGCTCTGGCGCTCGGCGAAGAGCGAGGCCTGGAAGGAGTTTCGCGTGGAGAAGATCCACGGCTGGTTGAACTCGGCGGACACCAGCCAGTTCAGCTGTCCGAACGGCCCGCTTCCACTCGAGGGGCAGAGCAGCTCGTAGAAGCCGTCGGCGAGGATGTTCGAGACACGACCTCGAACCTGGAGTCGGCGGCCGCCCCCGAAATAGTTCCGGCTGACCCACCGCGAGTCGACGTCGAGACACTCGGACGAGCTCCACCCCGCTCCGGCCCGAACGCGGTGAAGATCACCCTCCTGCACCGTGACCGTGATCGGCACGACCGAATCCTGGCTGGCGTCCAGGCTCGCGACGACGCTCGCGCTGCGCACGATCTCGAGCCCGAACAGCCTTGCCTGCGCCTCGTAGAGCTGACCGGCGCGGTACACGTCGCCGGCCCGGAACTGGAGCGTCCGCAGCACGGTGGACTCGGAGAGGTTCTGGTTCCCCTGCACGGTGACGTGTCCGTACCGTGCTCGAGGGCCCGGCGCCACCTCGAACGTCACCCGGGCACCCAGCGAGTCTCCCGTGGGGATGAAGAAGCTGCGTAGCACGTCGGCGTGCGCGTAGCCACGGTTGGTCAACCGGCGGACCAGCGTGTCCCGCGTCGCGTCGACGCGAATCGTGCTCAGAGGATCGCCCTCGCCGATCGGGAGGCCTTCCAGGAGCCCGCTGCCCTCGAAACCCTCGGCGCCCAACACCTCGATCGAGTCGATGCGGACGGGTCGACCCTCGTCCACCCGGAACGTGACGGTGGTCATCCCGTCCGGGGCCTCCGACGTGACCGTGTCCACGCCGACCTCGCGGTATCCGCGCGACCGATACCAGAGCTGCAGGCGCAGCGCGTCGCGGGGTAGCTCTCTGCGCGTGAGAAACTCCTGCCGGGTCGCGAACTCCGCTCCGAACCAACAGAACGGCTGCAGAATCGTGGAGCGACACTCGGTGGCGCGGGTCACGATGGCCCTGGCCAACGAATCGGATGGGAAGGCGCGATTCCCC
>QJYK01000277.1 GCA_003248075.1 Gemmatimonadota bacterium
GCGAGCGAGCCCACGTGGAGAGGCGGTCGGTGTCGAGCTGAGTGGGGCGGGTGATCGTAGGAGTGCTGGCAAGAGGAAGTCGCCCGCATCCTGCACAATCGGCGTCCGGCCCGAATGCGATGACCGCGTCACCTCTGGCTGGGATGCTGACCCATGACCTGAAGGTTGTAGGTCACGTCGATCACGAAGTCCTCGCCGGGCCCGGATCCCTCCGGGACGCGCACGTGGATCATGACGACGTGAGCTCCGCTCCGCAGCGGCGACAGCATCATCCAGTAGCCGTCCGCGACCGCCGGATCCCGAACCCCGGAATCGATACCCAACAGATTGGCCCAGGAGCCTTCTTCGATGGGAAGGGCAAAGCCGCCCGGCGGCGACTGGGCCCGATAGCCGAACAGATCGCCGAGGTCCGTACCGTCGACCGTGACCCCCAGCTCGAGTCCTTCCACCTCCATCTGGCCGTTGGCGAGGGCGCGGATCTCCTCCACGGTCTGGCCGTCCTCTGGAGTCCACCACAGAGAGTTGTAGATCGGGAAGAAGAGCGTCTTTCCAGCGGGCACCCGGCAATCGCGCTCGGTCGTGCCGCCGAAGTTGCCGGCGAGGAACCAGACCCGACCGGACTGGCCCTGGGCGCACAGCTCGCCCGTCTCGTCCAGAATGGGAGTTTCGGGGAAGAGCCCCACGGCCCAGGTCCACCACGCCCCGGCCAATGACGGGTAGCCCCCTGCCGCTGCGGCCCGCACCGAACCCGGCGCCATCGGATCGCCCCCCGCGGACGAGGGGCTTCCGGCCATCAGGGATGTCACGCACGCACCCGTGATCAGAACCAAACGAAGCGAGATGCGAGAGAACATTGGAGATCCTCCTTGCGTGGACCGTGCGGGCGAAGCCAACCGGCGGGCCCCGAGGAGGATTGTCGTCGAAGCGGGTGGAGCAGCGTCTTGATGGTTTCTTGATCAGTTCTTGACGATCATCTGGGAGCCGCGACTGCCGCGCTGACGACGGGGACATCGTCCGTGAGGGTCGGGCCATGGGAGTGGAGGCACGGCGGGCCTAGGCGACAGCGCTGTCCAGGAAGGTCAGCCGGGCGGATGGCCGGTTGGCGCTTGCGTCGCGCACGGGGCCCCGTCCATCGAGGCGCGGTTCAGGCGGGCTGCGCGTCGTGCAGGCGTGCCCCGCGCCCGGCCAACAGCTCTGCGTAGGCCTTGTCGATCCCCTCGATCAGCAGCTGCGGGTCGCGCACGGCCTCGCCGCAGCCGTGGAGCCCGATCGTCAGGCTGTCGCCGAAGGACGTGACTCCCCAGGCGAGCGCCATGGTGTCGCCCATCGGGATCATCGGGATGCTGTACTCGATCCGCGCGCCGGCGACGTAGGTGTTCTCCCGGGGGCCGGGGACGTTCGTGATGAGCGCGTTGGCGATGGCCCAGCGGTCCCACGGGAGGTCGAGCGCGAGCAGCCGTCCCGCGGCAGCCGCCATCGCGTCGAGGAGCAGCGGGGGAACGAGCTCCATCAGCTCGTCGAGGTCGACGTGGCTGCCGCTCTCGGGGCGCACGCGATCCTTGGCCGCCTGGGCATCCTCGCGAATCATCCTCAAGCGCTCGAGCAGGCCGGGAACGCTGGTGTGCAGGTTCACCATCGAGACGCCCACTGCGTTGCCCGCGCTTCCGTGCTTCGCCTCGCGCGTATTGATCGGCATCACCGCGGTCAGGTCCGAGCCGAGCGCCTCGCCGATGCCGCTGAAGTAGTGCTCGAGCGCCACCGAGCACAGCAGCATCGCGAGGTCGTTCACCTTGCACCCCAGCGAGCGAGCCAGCGTCTTGAACTCCGCGAGGTCGAACACGCGGTAGGCCACCACCCGCCGGTCCCTGGACACCTTGACGTTGAGGGAGGTCGTGGAGACGTTGATCCACTCCGGAAGGCCGATGCCCCCGCGCACGAGATCGCGCAGCGTCCGGCCCGTGCTTCCGAGCATCGCGAGCGCGTTGCGCCGGACGAAGCGAGGCCCCGCAAACACGCGCGACACCTCGGTGCCGAGCGCCCGGACGGTGAGATCCAGCCCCGAGGGCTCGCGGACGCGGCGGCGCCGGACCCGGGCCGGCACCTCCGGGGACCTCGGCTCGCTGTCGTACATGCTGCCCAGCGTCTCGACGGCTCCCACGCCGTCGAAGAGGGCGTGGTGGAGCTTCGAGACCAGGGCGAGCTTCCCGTCCGCGAGCCCGTCGACCACCTCGAAGCGCCAGAGCGGCTTCTTCAGGTCGAGGCGCTCGACGGAGAACCGCTCGAGATGGGCGACGAGCGCAGCCTGATCCCCCGGCTCCGCCAGGGTCGCCCGGGTCACGTGGTTGGCGAGATCGAACTCGGGGTCCTCGACGGCCCGGAGGTCGCCCAGCCCGAGCGGGGCCCGGACCAGCTTCTGGCGCAGCAGCGGGATCTGCTGGAGCCGCGCCCCGATGTGCGCGGCCAGCAGGTCCGCGTCGAGAGGATGCCCGGCGCTGCCTGGATCGAGCACCACCGCACCCTGCATGATCGGTGAGACGACCCCGGCCTCGTCGAGCTTGTAGAACATCTGATCGAGGAGGCTGAGCTTCTTCACGACGCGCGCCCGTACCTCTCGGGCAGGGGCTCGAGCTCGGAGCGATGGATGAACTCCGCCATGCGATCCACCGCCACCTGGCTCTCGGGAAGGAAGGCGAAGATGGGAAACACGTGGGGCATCTCGTTCCACACCTCCAGGAAGAATGGCGTACCGGCCTTCTCGGCCTGGGCTGCCGCCCGCACCGTGTCGTCCAGCAGGATCTCGGTACTGCCCACCTGTCCCAGGATCGGCGGCAGACCATCGAAGTCCGCGAACACCGGGGAGATGAAGCGGTCCTCCGGCGGGACTTCGCCGATGTAGAGCTGGTGCATCTCCGAGGCCCGGTGGGTCGGCAGCATGGGATCCCGGCGCTTGTTGAACTTGCGCGACTCGCCGCTGTAGGTCAGATCCGCCAGCGGAGACAGGACGATCGCATTGGCAGGCTGCGGCGTGCCTTCGTCGCGCAGCGCCAGCAAGGTGCTGAGAACCAGGCCGCCACCGGCGGAGTCGCCGGCGATGGTGATGTCCCCCGGTTCGTGACCCTGCTTCAGCAGATCGTGATAGGCGGCGAGGCAGTCCTCCAACCCACCCGGAAAGGGAACCTCGGGCGCCAGCCGGTAGTGGACGAGCAGGGCCTTGGCGTTCGCTGCACGGCAGATTCGCGCCACGAAGACCTTGTGCTGGGCGGCGACGCGCATGATGAAGGCGCCGCCCGGGAAGTAGAGGATCACCTTCCTGGTGCGCCTGCCGCTGATGCTGACCCACTCGCCCGCGTAGCCCTCGGTCTCGACCATGCGCGAATTGATGTCGTCCGGGAGACGCCTGGCCTGCTGCTCGTCCAGCCTACCGCTCATGCTGCGCATGGATTCGACGCTGCCGAAGCGCATCAACGGCTTCATCATCACCCGCGTGCAGGCGTTCATGACTCGCGCCTGCCAGCTGGGCCTGGGTGCCAGCCCCAGCGCGGACCTCACACGCAGAGCGCGATCCCGCACGAAGGATGCCAGTGAGGCATCCCAGCTCCCCCTTCGCTCCGTCATCGAGTCGATCAGCTCCGACACGCGCTCGATGATCGATCCGATGGCGTCGATCTCACCAGCGATCAGCTCGGACTCGATGCCGCCCACCGTGGAGCGAAGCTTCCGTCCCAGCCGGTGGTAGCGCCGCTGCAGCTCGGCGCCGAAGATGGGGTCGTCGATGGTGCGGGTCTTGGCATCCAGCTCTCCCAGCTCCTCGGGGGTCAGCGTTCCCCGGGCATGGGGGAAGATCTCCCTCGACTCGTACTCCATGTGTCGTCGGTAGCCATCCAGGTAGCGACCGAGGTTGCGGAGCAATCGGGGCCGATCCGCCGGCCTTCCCCTGGCGATGTCGCTGAGCTCGTCGAAGAGCTCGTCGTTGTAGCGGTGGAGGGTCTCGTGCTCGCGTCGCAGGCGTCCCAGCCGATCCTCGAACGCGGCATCGTTGCGCAGCAGGCTGCCGAAGAGCAGGTCCTCGCGCGGGTGGTGATAC
>QJYK01000208.1 GCA_003248075.1 Gemmatimonadota bacterium
CTACGCCGTTCCCGAGCAGGGAAAGCAGCGATCCGAAGAAATCGAACAGCGAGCTAAACATGCGCTCACCTCCTTTCTAAGGGGCGTCGGTTTCCGACTTTCCGCTATGGAAACCGCGAGCGCTCCGCTCAACCGCTCAGCTTCGCTATGGCCGGCAGACCGAGGGGGGTTCTCCTCTCTCCGCTCTCGAGTGCGTGTCGGGGCCCTCGGGCCCAGCTAGATACGGCCACGGACCCAGCGATCCGTGGCCTGCAAGGTTGCAAGGATTGCCGAACGATCGGCAGAAGATTCCACTACGGTCGCCCCGGCCAGCGAGGTGACGTCCCTGCCGGCCATTGCGTGCACCGCCACCAGGACGAAGTCCCTGTCGAAGGCGTTCACGATCTTGACTCCGTCCAGTGCAAGAGTTACGCCGGGGCTTCGCCTCTCAGACTCCTCGCTGGCCACGACGGCTTCGATGGCCGCGAGGGTGGCCCTGGTAACGGCCTCCAGCCTTCCCCTGGGTAGGTCGGCACCACTGCCTTCACCGACGAAGGACTTCTCCCTCCACTCGATCTCGACGCGGTGCTTGACCTGATGGGACCTCTCGGTCTCGATCTGATGGCCCACGAAGAGGATTCGGTCGACTCCCTGAGGCGGCTCGGGTAGGAGACGAACCGGAGGATCGGGGGTACCCTCGGGCTCAGCGATGGCCGGCCGATCTCGCGTTTGGGCGACCGAGATCTTGCGGTGATCGACGTTGACGTCGAGGTGGGCCAACAGCGCGGATTCCACGTTCCGCACGGTCTGCTTGGCAGTCACCTCATCGGTAGTGAGGAGATGGATCTCCTCGATTTCCCCGCCCGGCCGCGTAACCAACCGCGCCGATAGCACGCCCCGGAGTGACAGGAGCAAGGCCTCCGCATCCTGAATCGTCCATCGGGCTCGGTCTTCCTGCGGCGCGCTCATCGGCTGGCTCCCCGGGAGGCCGGGATTGGGAGCCACCCGGCTCCCCGTGGAGGTCGCGGAAGGGAGAGGCGTCACCGCCCCTTCCGACCGGAGATAAGTTTCAAATGTTTACGCGCGGACGCCTATTATTTGTCCTTGGCGGCATCCCCTGTCAAGACCGAAGTGCGGCGCGGCATATGCCCTGGATCGAGGCCTGAAGCGCGCCAAGGGTCCCGGGTCGATTTTTTCCAATTTTTTCATCGTCGGAGGGACCGGCCGTCCAGGTCGTCCGGCACGGGGATGCCAGCCAACGCCGCGAGGGTGGGCGCGAAGTCCACAGTGTAGGCGGCCTCGTCGGACCGACCTGGGGGCACCGCGGTGCCCAGCAGGATCAGGGGGACGTGGCGATCGTACCAGTACGGCGACCCGTGCGTGGTTCCCGTCGACACGTGGACGAGCTGCTCGAAGCCGAACCGCATCTCGACGCCATACCGCGTCAGCCAGCCCGCAGCACGCCCCGGATAGTAGGAGTTGCGAAAGAAGGTACCGAACGAATCGGCGGGTTCGCCCATGGTGAGGTCGTGCGTGGTGTAGGCCTTGGCCACCAGGCCGCGCTCCTCCAGAAGCGACGCAAGGCGCTCCGCCATCCGGTAAAGGGGCTCGGTACCCTCCGCCGCCGCCTCACGGAGGGCCTGAACCAGCCCTTGTTGCAGCGTCGGCAGAACCACACGCGAGGCAGTGCCTCCGTTCTGGGCGGTCCATTCTGGCATCGTCATGACGCCGTGGTCGGCGGACAGTCCCAGAATCCAACGGCCGCGGCCGACTCTTTGGTCGAGACGGTCGAAGAGCTGGCCCAGCTCCCGGTCGAGGCTCACCAGATTGTCCAACTGCTCCTGGCTGAGCGGACCATAGGCATGGCCCACGTAATCGGTGGCCGAGAAAGAGACCGCCAGGTAGTCGACCGAGCCCCTTTGACCCAGGCGCAGCTCGTCGATCGCTCGACCAGCGAGCTCCGCCACTGCCCGGTCGAGCCTCGGCTGGGCCAGCGCCCACGTGTTGTACTCCATCGGATCCATGGCCGTGGAATCGGCGTGCTCCACCTCGGCAGAGGCGAGGTGGGGGAACGTCGTGTGGATCCCGTCTCCCTCGTAGGGCGCTGAGTCGGGGCGGGCCAAATGGCGGAAGCGCTCGCCGACCGTCTGCTTCCATGCGGAGTCGGCGAGGATGCCGGGCATGATCTCCCTGTTCACTCGCTCGACCCATTCCGGGTAGTCGGTCCGATAGTAGGTCGACGTCACGAACTGGCCGAGCTCGGGCACCATCCAGTACACTTCACCCCGGCTCTGGCCCGCGAGCGTGATCGCTGCACGGTCCTTGCCCGACAGAGACACCACACGGGCTTCGGGGTCGGCTTCGAGGATCCAGTCCGCCAGTCCTGGACGCAGGAGGTTGCGGGGCGAGCGGCCTGGTAGCGCCTCGATGCCGACGATGGGCGAGTCCATGTCCTGAACCGCGTACATCGGGGCCCAACTGTCTCCGCGGCGCTGGCTCCAGTCGTTGGCCACGATGCCGGAGCGCGAGGGAAACACCCCCGTGGACAACGTCGCGTGGCCTGCCGCGGTGTGGGTCACCCCGTGGGCATGGGAGGCGCTGGTGTACTGGTACCCCTCGTCCAGGAGTCGGCGGAACCCGCCAGCGAATGCCTCCGTGTACCTCTCGAGGAGGTCCGCCCGCAGCTGGTCGACCACGATCACGACGACCAACGTCGGACGTTCTTGAACGGCGGGCGGCTTCGTGAACGCAGAGCCCGCGATCAGGGCCCCGATCACTGACGCCCCGAACCACGCGCGGACCGTCATTTGGCTATCCTGTGCATCGGCTGGACAATGGGGAAAGGCGCCGGCTAAACTAGCCCCGCCCGCGCGTCGCGCCATGGCGTGACTCCAGTGTTACACCCGAGGCACGCGCAATGTCCTGCCGACCACGTGGATCGCTCCCCCACCTGCCGACTTGCCACTGAGCCGATGTATCACGGGGCGCAAGATGGTTGGGTCGAAGTCGTGTCAGGGGTGATGTTCTCCGGAAAATCGGAGGAGCTGCTGCGGCGCGTGCGGAGGGCGTTGATCGCGCGAAAGCGTGTACAGGTCTTCAAGTCCCAGCTAGACGACCGCTACGGCGGGATCTTCCGCATCAGCTCGCATGACGGCTCGGAGCTCGAGGCCCATCCGGTCTCGACCTCGGTCCAGGTGGCGGAGCAGATTCACGATGACACCCAGGTGGTCGCGATCGACGAAGCGCAGTTCCTCGACGACGGCATCGTAAGCGTGGCCAACGCCCTTGCCGACCGCGGCGTTCGCGTCATCATCGCCGGGACCGACATGGACTTCCGCGGCGAGCCTTTTGGTCCGATCCCCTTGCTGCTCGCGATCGCGGAGCGGGTCGACAAGCTACATGCCATCTGTGTCCTCTGCGGAGACCTCGCCACACGCAACCAGCGCCTTATCGACGGCCGCCCTGCGCCTGCCGAGGGGCCGACGATCCAGGTCGGCGGATCCGAGAGCTACGAGGCCCGGTGCCGGAGGTGCCACGAGGTTCCCTTGAGGACCCGCCACCAGACAGAGCTGGAGATCGGCCGCGCTGCGCCCTCGGCGTGATCGAGGCCGCTTTCGCCATCGCCTCGCCCGACTTCTTACCAGACGTTCCCAGACCACCACTGCCCATGGTCGGGGTGCATTCACATGGAGCCTATCCTACCGGGTCTGGTACCGTCTCAGGCCTACTTCATCGACGAGCGACGACGTCCCGACTTCCGGGACGTCTTCGGAGCCCTTTCGCGCCGGTCCGCGGAGATCCTGACGGCCGTCACCCGCGTGCGCCTGAGCACGGTGGATCTCACCAGCGAAGAGATGCAGCCGGTGCGCAGCTTTCGGGTTCTCCTTTCGGAGGTGAGCGCCCTGACTCTGGACGCGGAGGCACGCAGTCTCCTCCAGATCCCCCGACGAGCGACGAACGTTCGTTTGGTGACCTCGCTTCTCGAGTCAGGCCGTCTGCAGGTCCGTTCCGCGCCGCTGGGAGGTTGGTCGCCCGACTTTTCGGTTTTCATCGGCGACGGCGGGCCGACGGCAGTGATTGTTGGCTACCACGCCTTCGAGCGTCCGTACCCCCACCGCGGCCCCGCTTGGGTGTCGATCCACGGAGGGGACTCGGCGCGCCTTGCCGCGGACAGGCATGCCGAGCTCTGGGCCGGGGCTCACGACATCGGCGGGGTGTTGTGGAGCCTGCTGGCTCGCGCACAGCGGCGCGCGGCCCTCGGGCACAGCGGTTGACACCCCCTCAGGCCGTTTCTTTATTTCCGGATTCGGGTGGCCGAACCTACGGGCGCCCACATTCCGGGGTAGCTCAGTCGGTTAGAGCATCTGACTGTTAATCAGAGGGTCGTGGGTTCGAGTCCCACCCCCGGAGTCGACCGCCCTGCGAGATCCCTAGCCACCAGGGGTTTCGGGGGCGGTTTTCGCTGCGTGGCGGGCATCGGCCCACACTCCCTGGAGCGTGGGGCCGCGCCGGCGGACATTGCCGGGCCGCTGACAGCGTATCCAATGTCGACGCGGGAGCTCGGGTACCAGCTCCCTCTCGACGGGGGCCTGAAAGCGGTCCGATCAGGGCCCGAGGCTGAAGAGGATGATGGACGAAGCGATTCACGACGTTCCGATAGGCAGGCACATCCGCACCGCGCTCGCTCTGGCGACGATGGCAGCCTTGGCGCCGTGGTCGGCGGCCGCGCAGGACGGCACCGCCTCGCTCAAGGGGATCGTGTTCGACAGCACCGCGATGGAGCCGCTCGGTGGGGCGCGGGTCGCGGTCCTGGGCACCAGCGCGATCACCGATGCCGATCCGAGCGGCCATTTCGAGCTTTCGGGCATTCCCGACGGCTCATTCTGGGTGTCCTTCTTCCATCCCCGTCTGCAGTCGTTGGGCGTGAGCGCGCCCTCGCGCCAGGTCAGCTTCGAGGCCGGCACGACCACCACGATCGAGCTCGCTGTCCCCTCCGAGAGAACGCTGCTCATGGGATGGTGCATGGCAGAGCAGGACGGGCCGGGATACGCATCGCTGGCCGGTACCGTGACCGACTCCTTGACCGGCGTACCGCTCGCCAGGGCTCTGGTGACCGCAGCCGTCGCGGAGCGGCGGCCGGGTGACCTACCCACCGTGGAGGTCCGGGCCGACGAGTCAGGGTATTACCGCTTCTGCAACATACCCGCGGATCGGGACGTGCGTGTACAGGCGCACTTCGGCCAGAGTTCAGGGCGCACGAAGCTCATCACGATTCCCGAAGGTGACGCACAGGTGCAGGATCTGATCCTGATGATGTCGTCGGAGGGCGTCCTGGTGGGCCGAGTGCTGGATTATGTCACGGGGGGACCCCTGGAGGGTGCGGTCATCACGGTGCTCGGCACCAATTCGCGCGAAATCACCGACGCAGAAGGGATGTTCGCGCTCAGCGATCTTCCTCCGGGTCGACACCTGGTGGTCACCGACTACCTGGGCTACCAGCAGCGGACCGACTCGGTGACGGTCTTCAGCCAGGAGACCGTGAACATCGAGGTTCGCATGGCGACGGAGGCACTCGAGGTCGAGGGTCTCGTGGTTACGGCTCGTTCCCGCTTCGGCCGCACCAGCCTTGCCGCGGACGCCAAGCGGGCGGACTACATTACGCGGTCTGAAATCGAGCCGATGCTTTCCCGGGTGCAGAGTGCCGGGGATCTGCTGCGCAACATGAACACCCCGGGAATTCGAGTGCGCGAGGTCATGTTGGCCGATCCTGTCACCGGGGTCCAGGTCCCGGGATTCTGTGTGGAATCGAGCCGGCGGGCGGCACCCGGAGGCGGCTGCGCACAAGTCGCCGTCTACGTGAATGACGTCTTGATGCCCTCGGGTGCGGAGTTCTTGAGAGACCTAGACCCCAACATCATCGATCGGATCGAGATTCTCAGCCCGGTGGACGCCCAGTTCCAGTTCGGGGCCCAGGCCGCAAACGGGGCGCTCGCGATCTACACGCGGTGAGCCGGGTCATGCCCTATGTGGCCATGACAGCGGCTGGATCCGAGTGGCAACACCGTTGCCCATAGGCCTAGAGGTCCAGCTCGCGCCGCACCTCCTGCCAGGAAACCGTTCCTTCCTGCGCAATCTCCCGAAGCGCAGCCTCGAAGTCGCGCTGCTCGACGAGCGAGCGCAGCCGATCAAGGAGGGTCGCGTCCGCCAGCGGCACGATGGCGACCAGGCCCTTTCCGTGGCGCGTGACGACGAAACGCTCCCCGCCGTACGCAGCGCGGTTCACGAGCTCGGCGATGTTCCGCCGTGCCTCGGCGGCCGAAACCGGCTTCATTGGCTCGGGGAGGTCGGTCATGCTCGGACTCCGGTGGATCTCCGTCTCGCGGGGCGACCGATCAAATTGCATCTTTTGTACAAAAGTTGCAAGTGTGCCGCACCGTGATCGCGATGCGTGAGCCGGGGACGGTGTCTCAGCTGCCGCCGTTCGCTCGACGCTGGGCGTCCTCGTGGACGAGGTTGAGGATCTCCGTGAACGTCTCGGTAGGCAGGGCGCCCTGCAGGGGCGGGTAACCGACAACGAAGAACGTCGGAGTCCCGCGCACCCCCACCTGCTGGGTGAGGGCGTTCGCCGCCGCGATGCGACTTGCCCTGCGCCCCTCGGAGACGCAGCTGTCATACCGTTTCATGTCCAGACGCTGCTCGGATGCCCATCCCCTTAGAAGGGGTGCCGCCTCGCCGCTGCCTTTCCAGGTTCCCTGATCCCTCCAGAGGCGGGCGTTCATGACCTCGAACTGCTCCGGGCCCTGTTCCAGGGCACATTCTGCCGCCACCGTCGCATCAGGCGAGTTGGCGAACATCCCGGTCACGAAGGCGATGAACTTCCATTCGATCTTGCCCGACTCGATGAACTCCTTCAAGAGCACGGGCCAGGTCTCCTCGTGGAAGCGACGGCAGTATCCGCAGCCGTAGTCGCTCATCTCCACCACCCGAACCAGCGCGCTCTCCTGGCCACGGTCGAAGCCCAGTGTGTCCAGGTCGACCTCCTGGCGCGGCATTGGGGTCGCCGGCGGGCGCACTGCCGTGGAGCTCTGGGCAGCCTCGGCCTGGGCCTCAGCGGTGGACAGGAGGTTGCGCGTGAGCGCGTCGGTGTCCGACGGCATCTCTTCGGGTGGGGCGGCGCGACAGCCGGCCACGGTCAGGCAGGCGGCGGTCATGAGGATGGTCACGCCCTTCATGGCATCTCCAGATCGATATACTGACCGAGCCCCGCAAGAGACTCCGTCAGGCTTGCATAGGTTCCGGTGGTCAGAAATACGCCTACGAGAAGAAGGACGACCCCGGCGATACGCTGAAGTCCCGTCGTCCAACGCCTCGCAAATCTCGCGCCGGCGATGAATCCGTTGATCGAGACCGAGGCCGCGATGAACGGCAACCCGAGTCCGGCGGCATAGACGGCCAGGAGCAGGGCGCCTTGGGCGCGGGTCGTTTCGAGGCTTACGTAGAGAAGGATGCTTGCCAGAATCGGCCCGATGCAAGGCGTCCATCCGGCACCGAACGCGACGCCTGCGAGAAAGGAGCCGATCGGTCCGGCCCCACTCCGAGTGACATGTACCCGTAGCTCCCTTTCCAGTGCCGGAAGGCGCAGGACGCCCATCAGGTAGAGGCCGAACCCGATCAGAGCCAGTCCTCCGATGCGGCTGAGCCAAGGGAGGGCACGCGTTAGGGCCTGCCCCACCGAGGTGGCGGCCCACCCGATCGACACGAATACCGCCGTGAAGCCCGCCACGAATACCACGGAATGCACTACGGCGCCCGTGCGAGCGTCGCGCACGCCTCCTCCTCGGAGCTCCTCGAGCGTCATGCCGGAGACGAACACGATCAAGCTCGGCACCACGGGCAGGACGCATGGCGACAGAAACGAGGCCAGGCCGGCCAGAAAGGCCAAGGGCAGCGTGACGGTCACATCCATGGTCGGCGATCCGGCCCGGTGGCCGGCTTCAGAGGACGAAGTCGGTCAAGAGCGGCTTCTCCTCCTGACCGAGTCGCGCCCTGACCTCCAGGTGGGGCTCCAGGCCGCTCCCCTTGAGCTTCTCCCTCAGGAGCTGATCGAGCTGGAAGAGGCCGGCCGAGTTGGACATGTTCACGACCACGCTGATGGCTCGCTCTTGTCCTCTCTCCAGCGTGACGCCCTCGATGGCCGCTGCCGACACGGAGTGGATCGAGAGCGATCCCTGTTCCACCGAGATACGTGATCGGCCCTTCGCCATGTCAAGAGCGTCCGCTATGCGCACGATACCCGCTTCCAGGGTGAGGGGCCGTCCTCCAGAGCGGTGCGAGATGATCGCGTGCAGGACCTCGGCGCGGAGTATCGTCGACCGCCGCGCATCGTAGAGCTGCGGGAGGATCTCCTGGAGCTTCCCCTGAGCGATGAACAGTGAAAACGCTTCGTGGTCCACCCGGTGAATCGACATTCCTACGTCGTGGAGCAGGGCGGCGAGTGCCACGACGACCTCTGCGTCGTTCGAGGTCAGCTCGTAGTCCGTGACCACCGCGGGTCGGACGCCGGCCTCGAGAAGTAGCCGAAGCATGCGCACGGCGAGATTCATGACGATCTTCACGTGGACCGGGCCGTGGTCGGTCATGCCCATGCGCTCCATGGCGTTCACGTTCGCCGTGACCCAGAGCCCATAGAGGTCCTCATCGGCATTTACGATCTCGATCAGTCGATGAAGCGTCGGGTTTTGTCGATCCGGGACGTTCATGACGACGCGTCTCTCGAAGCGATCGTCAATCCCGCGTCGGAACTCATCCGCGTCGGTGGACGTCGCGTCTGAGCGGCTCACGGAATCGCTCACGGGCAGTACCTCATAGGGCTTCCTCCCAGTTCCCGACCCTCGGCGCGCCGTCCACGACGACCACCGTGCCAACGATCCGATCGTGGATCGCCTGTCGATTTGCGTCCCAGTACACCTGAGCGAACCCGAGCAGCCCGGTGGCGAATCCCGCGGCGTATCCGCCGGCACGCTCGAAGGCTGCCCACCAGGTGATGGGCTCACCGTCCAATCTGAGCACCCGGATGCCGAGGGCCCGCTTTCCAACGGTCTGTCCCCTCCACCACGACAACATCACCGTCAGATAGAGCGAAGCCCATCCGAAGCCGAAGCCCAACTCGTCGACGAAGCCACGCAGAGTCGAGAAGACCGACCCACCCCGTTGCTCCCGTTCTAGCCGCCGCTCGAGATCGGCCATCGCATCGCGCTGCGAGGTCACGGCCGAACGGAGATCATCGATCTCCTCCTCCAAGATACGCAGAGTGTCCGCGACCGCCGCGAGCTCCGTTGGGCTGGCTACGGCCGGCGGCGCTTCGCTCTCCATCGCGCGATCCACGATGAGAGGAGCGAGATCCGACCAGTCAGCGTCGCCCGGAACGGCCCCGAGCAGCAGCTCGCGGATCTCTCGGTCCGGTGTGCTCAGCTGGCGCAGACGACGGGCCAGGTCTGCCGCCGCACGCTCGGCGTCACTCTCGGTCCGGGCTCGGCGCAAAGCTTCGAAGGATCGCAGCCCCCCGAGAAGCTCCATGGCACCCACGCGCACGCCGGGTTCACCGACGGTGACGCCCGGACCGCTCTCGTCCTGTCCGCCCGTACCAAAGCCGACGGCGGTCCACACAATGGCCGTCGTGAGGCCGATGACCATCCCGAGACACCCTACGGAGAGACGCATCGCCCTGCCGAAGACGCTTCCCCTCACCGGCGTGCGCTTGAAGCCGGCCCGCACGAAAAAGGCGGCCGCCACCACTCCGAGAACCAGAGCGAAGCTCGACGTGACTGCCGTGACCAGGCCGATCACGGCGAGGTCGATCAGCAGCGCCAGGAAGCGGCGCGCGGGTGTGGCCAGGGGGAGGCCGAGCAGCTCCGGCGATACCTCGAACGCGTCGGGGGTGATGATCGAGCGCGGGTCGCTCGGCGCTGCGTGGGTTGCCATGCCTTTGGAATCGAAGCGGGCTAGCGTCGCCGTGACCAGAGGACAAGCGCGAGCCCCGCGGCGGCGCCGAGCAAGGCCCCGCCGAGCACGACGCGGCCGCGGTCCCCGAGGACCCGCGCCCGCGGCGGCGCGTCTCCCACAGCCTCGGGCGGGATCATGGTGCCGTCCCCTCCCAGGGCGGCTGTCTCGTCCTCATCCCCTTCCCAGCCGCAAGATGGACATGCAACCAGCGCGCGCTCCTTGGCGGTTCGGTTGGGGTAGACGACCTCGTCGCCGCACGCCGGGCACGTGAGGCCGGCGGGCTCCGGGCGTATCAAGCCGTACAGTGTGCCCTTGGAGAGGTCGAGCGCCTCGGCGATCTGGTTCACGCTGATGTCGGAGCCCCAGTAGAGCTCGTTGGCTCTGCGCTCGTTCTCCCGATCGGCGTCGCCCGCCATGGGACGCTTCCCCTTGCTTGACCCTCGATGCACGCACGATGAACATAGCTACGCGGTACCCGTCTCGCACGGCGAAGCGGCTGTGACGGCGGGCCTTTTCTTTTTCGTGAGGTCGGAGGGCAGCAGGTTGAAGATCCCGGTGTCCCACGGATGGCTCGAAGCTGCGGTAAAGGAGCCCGCCGGCGCACCGAGCGGTGCCGCCGTGCTCTGCCACCCGCACCCGGTCTTCGGCGGCAGCATGCACACCAAGGCGGTCTACCGTGCCGCCCAGGGGCTCGTCGAGGCGGGTCTCGTGGTCCTTCGGTTCAACTTCCGTGGGGTAGGGGCCAGCACCGGAAGTCATGATCAGGGCATCGGCGAGCGTGACGACGCTCGAGAGGCGATCCGATGGTTGGCCGAGCGGTACCCGACATTGCCGACCGTCGTGGGCGGCTTTTCGTTCGGTTCGATGGTGGGCCTGTCTGTGGGTACGGAGGACGACCGTGTGGTGTCCCTCCTCGGTCTCGGGCTCCCGGTCGACCGTTTCGAATACGACTTCACGTTTCTCGAAGGCACCAACAAGCCCACCCTCGTCGTGCAAGGAGAGGAGGACGAGTTTGGATCGGGGCAACGTGTCGCGGCGGTGCTCGCGCCTCTCGGATCGCACATCACTCTGGTGCGCATCCCCGGCGCGGACCACTACTTCACGGACCGTCTCGATGAACTCAGGGAGACAGTGCGGGGATACTACGCGTCCGGGCCCGGCGCCTGGCAGCTCGCAGGCGTCTGACCACGAAGCACCCATCGCCCGGGAGGCCTGCGTGCGCAGTCGTGAGCGAGTGCTCCAGAGTCTCGAGTCCGTCTACCGGGAGGCGTTCACCAGCGCCCGCGAGCGTGGCGATCAAACCGAGATGTCCAGGCTCGACCTGGAGTACCAGAGAGACCAGCTGCAGCTGGAGGTGTTGATGGACATCCGTGCGTTGCTGTCGTCACCTGACGGGGCGACCGAGGAACGAGGTGCCTCGCTCCTGGAGAAGGCACAAGCGCTGCGAAATCTCACCAAGCTCCGTTGACGGGATTGTCCATGAAGATCTACACCCGGACCGGTGACAACGGTGATACCGCTCTTTTGGGCGGGGCCCGCGTCTCGAAGGACGATGCCCGCGTGACGGCATACGGAACCGTGGACGAGCTCAACGCGGCCGTAGGGTGGGCGCTCGCGAACGTCAGGAGCGACGACGTGCGGGCACACCTCGAACGCGTTCAGCACGACCTGTTTGCGTTGGGCGCGGCGTTGGCGACCCCCCCGACCTCGGAGGGCCGACCGGCGCCGAAGGGCGTGCCGCCGCTTCCGACCGGACGCGTTCGGGAGATGGAGCGATGGATCGACGAGGCGGACCTGGAGCTGGCACCCCTACGTGCGTTCATCCTACCCGGGGGTAGCGGGGGCGCCGCCGCGCTGCACGTCGCCCGGACGGTGTGCCGTCGTGCCGAGCGTGCGGTTGTGGCCCTGGCCTCGCGCGAAGGGATCGACGGCGCGACGGTGACCTATCTCAACCGGCTCTCGGATCTGCTCTTCACCCTGGCTCGACTGGAGAACCACCGCGCCGGGACGGCAGACGTGGAGTGGCAGAAGGACGAGTGACCCGACCAGATCGGGGCACGGCGATGGCGGCGAGCTTGGCGCGCGCCGCGCGCGCCGCGGCCGTCGATCCGGCCGGAGCGAGCCTGCTCGCTCGTGCACACGCTCAAGCCATGGCACCGCGCACGACCTTGGTGGGGGACGACCATCACCCCACCTACCTCCACCCGGGACGCGTGCCCCTCATCCTCCTCCGGGACGTCGGTGTGACCGACGTGGAGGTGCTCGCGGCAAGCTGTCTTGCCGAGACCGAGGACGAGGAGCTCCGACTGGGAGACGACGAGATCCGCGCCGCCTTCGGGGACCGCGTCGCCGAGCTCGCGGCTGTGCCGCTGCCTACACTGGAAGAGCTCGCGGAGGTGCTGGTGACGGCTGCGCGGGAGGCTCGCCTCGTCGCCCTGGCGGAACGCCTGGACCAGGTGCGCCACGCGCACCTCAGAAACGACCGGGACGACGTCTGGAGGGCAGCGGCGCTCGACGGGGTTCGCGAGGTGTATTTGCCTGTGGCGGAGCGGACCGACGCGCTACTTGCCCAACGTTTTCGTCACTGGAGCCTGGCCTTCGCGCGCCGATTGGGAACGAAGTGACCCCCCTCAGCGGCTCCGCGTGTAGATCGCCAGGACGCCGTTGCCCGAGCCGAGCCCAAAGAGGGCCCCTGCCTCCACCGGCCGGTAGAGGATGATCCGGTCGATCGAATCGGGAGGCATCTGGAGGGCGAGCTCGGTGTTGGTCGCCCGCACGTTGTTGATGAAGATCACCATTGGCACGCAGCCCGTGTTGAACATCATGCGCACCTGTCCGGGCGCGTAGCCCACGCACAGCGAGCCGTCGCCACGTCTGCGAATGATGACTCCGGGGATGTTCTGAGTCTGGATGACGTCCGCGGCGTCACGGACCCTTCCCCGCACTTTGTCGATCGAAGCACGATCGATGATCAGACCTCCCATGGCACGCTCGGTCGAAGGGCGGGAGGCGACCGTAACGGTCAGAGGTGCGATCTCGAACACCTCCGCATCGACGCGCATGTCCACGGAGATCTCCTCTCCGGAGGGGACCTCCAGCGTGTCCTGCTTGACCCCGTATCCGAGGTGCTTGACGAACAGCATGTAGGAGCCGGGCGGAACCTGTCCGAAC
>QJYK01000117.1 GCA_003248075.1 Gemmatimonadota bacterium
GGCCGCCGCCGTTTCCCGGGTACTCATCCTCGCCGGGACCGCCACCGCGGGCGCGGCGGGGGCACAGCAGGTAGGGCCGATCTTCCGCGACGGCCAGGCCCAGGTGGTGCCGGCGTTCTCGGACTCGACCACGTGGATCCGCGAGGAGCTCTGGGTCGAGACATCCTTCGACAGCGACGGCGACGGGCGCTTTGACCGTGTGCACGTGGACGTGACCCGTCCGGCGCAGACCGGAGGGGGTGGCCTTCGGGTCCCGGTGATCTACGAGTCGAGCCCCTACTTCTCCGGCACGGGCTCGACGGCGAGGGAGTACTTCTGGGACGTTCGCCAGGAGCTCGGGGCGCCGTCGCCCCCGCGAACGCCCATGCCGTCCATCCCGTATCGAGGGGATCACCATCGCATCTCGAACTCGTTCGTGGGTACGTGGGTGCCCCGCGGGTTCGCGGTGGTCCACTCGGAGGCGCCCGGCACCGGGGCTTCCCAGGGGTGCCCGACCATCGGGGGGGATCCCGAGGCCCTGGCGCCCAAGGCGGTGATCGACTGGCTGAACGGCCGTGCGCGCGGGTTCAGCGAGCCGGAGGGGGGTGAGCCCGTGTCCGCCGCGTGGAGCACGGGCAAGGTCGGGATGACCGGGACCTCGTACAACGGCACGATCCCGGTGGCGGCCGCTACCACGGGTGTGGAGGGCCTCGAGGCGATCATCCCCGTGTCGCCGAACACCTCGTACTACCGGTACTACCGTGCGAACGGTTTGGTGCGCAGTCCGGGTGGGTACCTCGGCGAGGACACGGACGTGCTGTACGCCTTCATCGACAGCGGCAGCCCCGAGCGGCGTGCGAGGTGTGACCGGGTGGTCCGCGACGGCGAGCTGGTGCCCGGCGAGGACCGCCGCACCGGTGACTACAACGCGTTCTGGAAGGGGCGTGACTTCATGCAGCGGCTGGATGGCATCCGGGCCGCCACCTTCCTCGCGCACGGCCTGAACGACTGGAATGTGATGCCCGAGCACAGCATCCGCGTCTACGAAGCGCTCCGGAAGCGAGGAGTCCCTTCCGCGTTGTACCTGCACCGCGGTGGCCATGGCGGCCCGCCGCCCCTCGAGCTGATGAACCGCTGGTTCACCCGCTGGCTCTACGGGGTCGAGAACGGGATCGAGAATGGCCCCCGTGCCTGGATCGTTCCGGATGGAGGGGACCGAGAGCATCCCGTGCCCGAGCCCGACTACCCCGCGGCGGGAGTCGTTGCGGTCACGCTCCACCCCACGCCGGGCGGTGTCCAGACGGGCGGCCTGACCCGGGAAGCCGCGAGCGGCGGCGGACGAGAGACGCTCGTGGACAACTTCTCGTTCGCCGGAGCTGCCCTGGCGCAGGCGGAATGGACGGAGCACCGGCTCCTGTACGCCACGCCGCCCCTTACCGCGCCGGTCCGGATCAGCGGCACACCTCGGGTGACGATCCGCATGGCCTCGAGCAAGCCTGCGGCCAACCTGTCCGTGTGGCTCGTGGCGTTGCCCTGGACGGAGGGCACGCGCCGCGCGCCCGACCCGTACGAGAGCCTGATCACCAGGGGCTGGGCCGACCCGCAGAATCACGCGTCCCTGGAGCACGGTGAGCCTCTGGAGCCCGGACGGTTCTACGACGTGACGTTCGACCTGCAGCCGGACGATCAGACGGTTCCGGCAGGCAAGAGCATCGGGCTGATGATCTTCGCCAGCGACCGCGAGTTCACGCTGCGCCCCGACCCGGGGACCGAGGTCACCGTGGACCTGGACGGTACGCGGCTCACGCTGCCCGTGGTGGGAGGGATGGCGGGGAACCGATAGGAACGCCGCGCGGAAGGGCGCACCCCGCGATGGCGAGCGCCCGCGACGCGAGGCGGGGCGAGTCGGTGCAGATCCATGCATCCCCTTGACGAGCCCCGGATCCCGTCCAATATAGTCACAATCAGACTTTTATAGGAGCGTCCATGCCGCGGGAGTCGTTGGCGGAGTTCGAGCTTCTCGTGGTCCTGGCCGCGCTGCGGCTTGGACCCGACGACGCGTACACGGTTTCGATCGCGGACGTGATCGAGGAGAAGACGGGTCGCCCCGTGCGTCGCGCCAACGTACACACCACGCTCCAACGCCTGGAGGAGAAGGGGCTCGTATCGACGCGGCTGGGGGCCTCGCGCCCGGAGCGCGGTGGGAAGCCGCGCCGGCTCGTCGAGGTCCAACCGGAGGGCGTCGAAGCCGCCCGGGCCACCACCGGGGCGATCCAGGCCCTGAGCGCGGGGCTGGGCGACGCGCTCGGAGGATCGGCGTGACGATCCCCCGCTGGATGCAGGTCGTCCTGAGGTGGATCGGCCTACCGGGCCGGGCCGAGGACGCGATCGGCGACCTCAACGAGATGCACGCCCGGCACGTCGCGCGGCGTGGCCGCGTGCTGGGTCGTTTCTACTCGGTGGCCGGCGCGCTCGACATGGGCGGCGCGCTGCTCCGGCAGCGTCTGAGTGGCGGCAACCTCGAGATCTACCGTCGGGAGGCCGATTCCTGGCTTCCCGGTCACGACCCCCGCGAAGGGAGGAGGTGGGACATGGGACGGTTCTTCGACGGGTGGCGTCGTGACTTCGGGCAGGCGGCGCGCGCGCTCCGGCGGGCACCCGGCTTCGCGGCGGTCACGATCCTCACGCTGGCGCTCGCCATCGGCGCCAACACGGCGATCTTCAGCGTGGTCAAGTCCGTCCTTCTGGAGCCGTTGCCGTTTCCCGACGCCGACCGTCTGGTCTTCGTGGGGGGGACCGCTCCCGGGACGGATCTGCCGGACGACCTCGGAGTGCCGGACGAGCTCTACGTCGAGTACGGCGCCACCGTCTCTGCCCTCGAGACCCTCGCCCTCTATACGACCGGCTCGTCCACGACCCGGGCCGAGGACCACATCGAGCAGCTCTTCCTGACGGGGGCGACCCCGTCCTTCTTCACGACGCTGGGCGTCAGGCCGATCCTCGGCCGGCTCCCGACGGACGAGGACGACGCCAACGTAGTGGTGCTGAGCCATTGGCTCTGGCGGGACTGGTTCGGCTCCGATCCCGAGGTCGTGGGGCGTAGCTACGAGTTCGCGCAGCAGACGCGTACGGTGATCGGCGTCCTGCCCCCCGAGTTCCGGTTCCCCGACGAGCGGACCGCGTTCTGGATGCCGCTTCAGATCCGAGCCGCGGACGTCCGCCCCGGTGGGTTCGGGCCGAGCGTGGTCGGCCGACTGACGGCGGACGCCGACCTGGAGGGACTCCGGACGCAGCTCCAGCCACTGGCACGGCGGGTCCAGGAGCGACTCGGTGGCCCCGCATCCTACGTGCAGGCGATGGAGCGATATCAACCCGTCGTCATGCCGCTCCGCGAGCGCATGGTCGGCAAGGTGGCGGCCGCGCTGTGGATCCTCCTGGGGACGGTCGCCATCATCTTCCTCATCGCGTGTACGAACGTGGCCAACCTGTTCATGGTCCGGGCCGAGAGCCGCCGGCGGGACATCGCGGTGCGCCGCGCGCTCGGCGCGGACCGCGCCGGGCTGGTGCGTGCCCAGATGGCGGAGGCATTGCTCCTCGCGGCCGTGGGAGGTATCGCGGGCGCGCTGATCGCGCGGGCCGGCGTCCCACTTCTGGTCCGGGCGGCGCCGGATGCCGTCGCCGGTGGCTTCCGGAGCGCACCGATCCCCGGGCTCGCGACGGCGGGGTTGGACGTCACGGCGCTGCTCTTCGCGGCCGGGATCTCGGTCCTGGCGGCGTGCGCGTTCGGGCTCCTTCCGGCGATCCGCTTCTCGGGCATCGGGCTTCTGGGCAGTCTGCGCGAGGCCGGTCGGGGCGTGGTGGGCCGTGGCGCGCTGACCCGTGACGTGTTGGTGGTCGTCCAGACCGCTTCGGCGCTGGTGCTGCTGGTCGGGTCGGCGCTGCTCGCACGCAGCTTCTGGCAGCTCAACAACGTCGATCCGGGATACGACACGGACGACATCTTCACCTTCCAGGTCGCGGTCCGACGGGACGACCTGCGGGACCGGGCCGCGATGTCCCGGTTCCAGTACGAGTTCATGGACCGCCTGCAGGCCGTGCCCGGCGTGGGGTCCGTCGGCTTCGTCACGACGCTGCCCCTGGACGAGGGTGCGGGCTTCGCGGCGGTCTCCACCCTGCGGATCGAGGCCGACGGGGCGGAGCCGCCCCGGGTGCGCAACGCCGGCGCCGGCGGGGCCTACTTCCAGACGATGGGCATCGAGCTCCTCCAGGGCCGGTTCTTCGAGCGGGTCGAGGAGGAGGAGGGCGTCCCCAACGTGATCATCAGCCAGGCCGCCGCCGAGCTGCTGTTCCCCGCGGAGAGTCCCCTCGATCAGCAGGTCCGTCCCTCGGACAACCCCAACAGCCCGTGGTTCACCGTCATAGGCGTCGTCGAGGATACGCGCATCGACGACCTCCGCCAGCCGCCGCAGCCAGCGGTGTACCTGCCGGCGGTGTCGGCGTCGCCTGCGTACGTCGTACGGACCAGCCGCGCGGACCGGATCGCCCCCGAGATCCGCGCCGTTGTGAGGGAGATGATCCCCGAGTCCCCGATGTATCGGGTCTTCACGATGAAGACGCTGGCCGCGAACACGATGGGCAGTCTCTCCTTCACCATGCTCATGCTCGGCATCGCGGCGGCGCTCGCGACGATCCTGGGCGCCATCGGGATCTACGGCGTGCTCTCCTATCTCGTCACGCAGCGGACGCGCGAGATCGCGGTGCGCATGGCGCTGGGCGCGCAGCGGCCGGGGCTTCGCCGGATGTTCGTCTGGCAGGGCGGCCGCGTCGCCCTCGTCGGCGTCGTGGTAGGGGTCCTGATCGCGCTGGGTGTGACACGCTTCCTCTCCACGCTGCTGTTCGGCGTGCAGGCGCTCGACGCGTCCTCGTTCGTGGCCATGTCCAGCGTGATGCTGGCGGTCGCGCTCCTGGCGAGCTACCTGCCGGCGCGGCGGGCGTCGTCCGTGGACCCGATGAAGTCGCTGACGACGGATTAGGGAGCCGTCGAAACCTCGGAGGTGCCGACCTTCGTAGGCATGTCCGTGACGATGGTCGCGGTCGGGACGTCGGTGAGCCGCCCGCTCGGTCGGTGGACGGCGCCCGGCGGAGCCGCTGCGAGCCGGATCTCAACAGGAGGCGGGTACCCTGCAGGCACGACATCGGATGCGCGCGCTGCTGACCGTGGCGCTCCTGTCCCTCGCGGGATGCAACCCGGGCGCGCGGGAGGCGCGCGAGCTGAACGCGGCCTGTGAGGACGGCGACGCCGCGGCGTGCAACGACCTCGGACACCGGACCGCGCAGGGCGAGCACGTGCTTCGCGACTGGCGCCGGGCCGCGGAGCTGTACCGGGCTTCGTGCGCAGAAGGGGTCGGTGAGGCCTGCGTCCGCCTCGCACGGATGCACGTGCATCAGGAGGCGGCCGGCCGGGGCGTTCCGCCCGACTCCGCGGCGGCGGCGGATCTGCTCCTGCAGGGATGCGATCGCGGCGTAGCCGTCGGGTGCACCGAGCTGGCCGACATGTACGTCGACCCGGACAGCGTGGTCCCCGGTGTGGTGGCCAAGGGGGTCCTACAGGACTTCGGGCGCGCGGCAGAGCTCTACCGGCGCGCGTGCGACGGAGACGGGATGGACGGGTGCGCCCACCTCGGGTGGTTGTACCGGGATGGCCGCGGCGTGGAGGAGGACGCCCCGCGCGCCGTCGCGCTCTTCACCGAGGCGTGTGACGGAGGCTCGCGGCTCGGGTGCGCGTACCTCGGTGGGGCCTACGCCACGGGCCGTGGCGTCGATCGGGACGCATCTCGCGGGGTCACGCTGTTGGAGGGATCCTGTGAAACCGAGATGGAAGGATGCTTCCGCCTGGCGGAGCTGATGATGGGCGTGGACGGTGTGGAGCGTGACGCCGAGCGCGCGGTCGAGCTCTTCGAGAAGGCTTGCGACGGGACGCTGAGCCGCGACGAGGGCTCGCCCCCCATCGCCGAAAGCTGCTTCCGACTCGGCGAGATCCTGGCCACGGGGAACGGAGTGGAGCGCGACGTCTTCCGGGCCTCCCGCTTCTTCCGCAGGGCCTGCCGACTGGGATACTCCGAAGCGTGTCAGAGATCGTGACACGCCGCCGCCGACACCTGGGAAGCTCTGCACAGGTATGGTACCCCGCGCCCCCATGCGCCCATCGCCAAGGGGAGGTGACTATGCGTGATCGTGGGTTGGGGCGGCACGGCCCCGTCGCCTTCGTTGGGGCTCCTCGACGTAGCTACGGCTATGCCTTCGTCGCCCCGCCTTGGTTTGCGGGGCTGTGGCGCTCCCAACGCGGGGTGCCATTCCTGTGCAGAGTTTCCCTAGGGGCCTGACCACCGTGGAGCCGCTCGTCGCAGCCGAGAGCCTGACCAAGCACTACCGGAGCGTGGTCGCCCTGGACGGCGTCACCTTCGGCATCTTCGACGGCATCACCGGACTCCTGGGTGAGAACGGCGCAGGCAAGAGTACCGCCATCAAGATCTTCCTCGGACTGCTTCAGCCGACCTCAGGCAGGGCCGTCGTCCTGGGCGAGGACGCCGCACGGAGCATCACCGTGCGCGCACGCCTCGGGTACATGCCCGAGCACGACTGCCTCCCGAGCGCCCTGAGCGCGGCGGAGCTGTTGACCCACATGGCCGAGGTCAGCGGCCTACCACCGTCCAGGGCACGCACCCGCGCAGCGGATACTCTGCGGCACGCGGGACTCTTCGAGGAGCGGTATCGACCCATCGGCGGCTACTCGACCGGGATGAAGCAGCGCGTCAAGCTGGCCCAAGCGCTGGTCCACGACCCCCGCATGATCCTCCTGGACGAGCCCACCGCCGGACTCGACCCCGCCGGGCGCGAGGAGATGCTGGACCTGGTGCGGAAGACGCACCGGGAGTTCGGGATCAGCATCCTGTTCTCGTCGCACCTCATGTCCGACGTGGAGCGCACCTGTGACCGCATCATCGTCCTGCAGGGAGGTCGCGTGGTGCAGTCGGGCGAGGTGAGCTCGTTCACCACCGAGACCGAGACGGTCTTCGTGGAGGTGGACGCCAACCGCGACGTCGTCATGGAGGAGCTTCGGGCGCGGGGGGTGGCCGTGCGCGTCGACGGAGCGGGGCTGCATGTCGAAGGGACCGAGGCCTCCGTCTACGACCACGTCCGGGACGCCGTGGTGTCCGCCGGTGCGCCGCTGCGCAGGATGGCGCCGCAGCGTCGGGCCCTGGCGGAGCTCTTCGACCGTGAAGACGACACCTGGGAGGCCCGCTGATGGTGCCCCACGAGGAGTCCGCCGTTGTCGCCGACGCGCAGGGGACCGTCTTCGACATCGGATACCAGCGCTACGACGGACCACGCGAGGGCCGTGGGCGGGCGCGCTTCGCGGTCTTCAAGAACGGCGTGCGCACCGCGCTCGGCCTGGGCCGCGGGGTGAGGGCCAAGATCCTGCCATGGGCGTTCATCATCCTCCTGGCCGGCATCGCGTTCATCATGGCGCTCGTCGCAGGCGCCGCGCTGCGGTTCGGGGGTCCGGAGGCGGTGGAGCAGCTGCCGTCCCATTCGGACTTCTACGGGATCGCCTCAATCTTCTTCTTCGTCTTCGCCGCGGTGGTCGCGCCGGAGCTCCTGTGCCCCGACCGACGCGACGGCGTGATCAACCTGTACCTGGTGCGCCCACTCACCGGAGCCGACTACGTCCTCGCACGCTGGGGGGCCTTCCTGTTCGTCTCGCTGGGCGTGGCCTGGCTGCCCCAGTTCGTCCTCCTGGCCGGACTGGTGATGGGCAACCCCGACCCGGTGGCATACGTGCGGGCGAACTGGCTGGACATTCCCCGGATCCTGCTGTCGGGGGCGGCGTTGGCGGCCTACACGACCACGATCTCGATGATGGTGGCCGGGTTCACGACCCGGCGCGCGTACGCGTCGGTCTTCATGGTGGGCCTGTTCATCGTCTCCACCCCGTTCACGACCGGGCTGGCCCAGGAGATCGAGGGGCTCGGTGGCCAGTGGATCTCGATGTTCAACCTGAGCAACATCCCGGTCCACGTGAACGACCTCATCTTCGGTGAGGTCAGCAGCGTGACGAGCGTGGCGCCCGCCCGGGAGCTTCCCGCGTGGCTCCTGGTCGCCTGGTACGGGCTTTGGGTGCTGCTCCCTGGTGGCGTGCTCCTCGAGCGGTACCGGAGGTTGACGCCGTGAGCGCGACCGGGGCACCCGTCATCCGGGTGGACCACGTCTCCCGCTGGTTCGGGAGCGTCGTCGCGGTGAGCGACGTGACCTTCGACATCAGGCCCGGCATCACCGGTCTGCTGGGTCCGAATGGTGCCGGCAAGACCACCTTGCTGCGCATGATGACGGGGCTGGCTGCCGTTTCCGACGGCGCCGTGACGATGTTCGGAGAGCCCGTGCGGGACAATCCTCCGCTCTACGGCCGGATCGGCGTCATGTCCGAGCACGAGACGGTGTACCCGTTCATGACGGGTCGTCAGTTCGTGGGGATGATGGCAAAGCTGAGGGGCGTGCGCGATCCGGGCGCCGCGACGGAGCGGGCCATCGGCCGGGTCGAGCTCGAGTCGGCGGCGGACCTGGCCATGGGCACCTACTCACGGGGGATGCGCCAACGCATGCGGTTGGCCGCCACGCTCGTCCACGATCCCGAGGTCCTGATCCTGGACGAGCCCCTCAACGGTGCGGATCCCCGGCAACGGGTCCACTTCCAGGAGCTGCTGCGCAGGCTGGCGGGCGAGGGGCGGACCATCGTGCTCTCGTCACACATCCTCGAGGAGGTCGAGCAGCTCGCGGAGACGGTTCTGCTGATCATCAACGGCAAGCTGGCTGCATCCGGTGGCTTCCGCGCCATCCGTGCCGCCCTGGACAAGCGCCCGTACCATGTGCGCATCGTCGCGGACGCGCCGCGAGCGCTCGCGGCAGCGATCGTCGGGCTCCCCTCGGTGGATGCCGTCAGCCTGGACCCCGACGGCGCCATCGTCGTGCTCAGCAGCAAGGTGCGGGACCTCCAGGTGGAGCTGCCCCGTCTCGCCCAGGAGGCCTCGATCAGCCTGCGCCGGATCGAGCCCCTGGACGACTCGCTGGAGAGCGTGTTCGGCTACCTGGTGGAGGGCTGAGCTTGGACGCGATCTACTTCCTCACGTTGCGTCAGCTCACGGGTCGGTGGCGGGTGAGCATCATGGCCCTGCTCGCGGCCCTGCCGGTGCTCTTCACGATGCTCGTGGTACGGTCCTCCTCGACCCCGTGGGTCACGGAGTTCGAGACCATCGTGCTCGGCACGATGCTGGCCGGCTCGGTCGCGCCGCTCATCGTGGTGGCGATCGCGTGCGCCGCGTTCGCCAACGAGGTGGAGGACCGGACACTCGCCAACCTGACGCTCGCGCCGATTCCCCGCTGGCGGATCGTGGTTCCGAAGTTCGCGGCCGCGGTGACCGTGGCCGCTCCATTCATCGCGGCGAGCGCGCTCCTGACGAGCTGGCTGGCGTTCAATCACGACGTCGCGGCCACCGTGGCCGTCACCCTGTCGTCCCTGGCGGGCGTCCTCATGTACTCCTCGGCCTTCTTGTGGCTCGGCCTGGTCACACGGCAGTCGATCGGAGTGGGTCTCGCCTACGTCGTCCTGTGGGAGGGGTTCTTCTCCGGGTTCGTGTCCGGGGTGCGCTTCCTGAGCATTCGGCACTACGCGATCGCGCTGATGCACGGGCTGGACCCGCGTCGCTTCGTGGAGGATCCCCACGTGGGGCTGGGCGCTACCCTCGTCATCGCCGGTCTCGTGTCCGGCGGCTTCCTGCTGATATCCACGCGCCGGCTCCGACGGATGGACGTGCCGTAGCGCGTTCCGTCCGCTCCCGGCGCCTGGGGCCAGTCGCGCGCACGCCGGGGGCCTCGTAACATGGTCGCCATGAGCGCGGCCCCCCTCGACGTGAGCGCCCTCCTGTGCGGCCCCGCCGAGGCCGCGGACCTCGGTGCTCCGGTCCACCGCGACGTCGTCACGCCCTTCCGCGCGCTGCGCGCGGATGCCCGGGATGCCGGCTTCGAGCTGTCCATCCACAGCGGCTTCCGCGACTTCGAGCGACAGCTTTCGATCTGGAACCGGAAGGCGCGCGGTGAGCTCCCGGTGCTCGATTCCGATGCCGAGCCACTGGACATCCGAGCCCTCGCCGAGCGGGAGCTCGTCTTCGCCATCCTGCGCTGGTCGGCGCTCCCCGGCGCGTCGCGGCACCACTGGGGCACCGACGTGGACGTCTTCGACGAAGCCGCGCGGCCGGAGGGCTACGAGGTCGACCTTACGCCGCGGGAGGTGGAGTCCGGGGGAATGTTCGGACCGCTCCACGACTGGCTCGATGGGCGCATGGCGTCGGGAAGCGCGCAAGGGTTCTTCCGGCCCTACGACCGCGACCGCGGTGGGATCGCTCCGGAGCGCTGGCATCTCAGCCACGGGCCCGTGGCCGCGTCGTACGAGCGGACGCTCACGCCCGATCTGCTCGCGGCGACGGTGTCGGCCGCCGACATCGCCTTGAAGGACACGGTGCTCCGGCACCTCGACGAGATCTGGCACCGCTTCATCGTCAACATCAACGGTCACCGACCATGACCTCCATGAGTCTTCGGCCGAGGCAGGACCGGGGTGCCCACGTTCTCGAGCCTGATACGTATGGCCGTTCGGTCCTCGGTCACCCACTCGAGGTGTGGCGCCCGTCCGGGGCATGTCGACTCCTCGTCTTCGCCGCCATCCACGGGAACGAGGGCGAGACGACGTCGGCGCTGTCGCTCGCGCTCCGTCACCTGTCGGTGCCGTCCCCGCATTGCGCGGTGGTGCTCGCCGCCAATCCCGACGGGCTCCTCCGCGGGACGCGGGGGAACGCTCGCGGCGTGGAGCTCAACCGGAACTTCCCGACCTCCGACTGGCGTCCCGGGTCGGTCTCGCACCGCGAGACCCTGGAAGACCCGCGGGACGCCGCATTGAGCCCGGGAGCGTCCCCGGGCTCCGAGCCGGAGGTTCAGGCACTCATGGCCCTCGTCCAGGACCTCGCCCCCGAGGCGGTGATCGCGTTGCACGCGCCCCTGGCGTGCATCGACGACGCCCACGGGAGCGCCCTCGGTCGCTGGCTCGCCGAGCGGACGGGCCTGCCCCTGGTAGCCGACGTCGGGTACCCGACGCCCGGATCCTTCGGGACCTGGGGGGGCGAGCAGGGGATCTCCGTCGTCACCTACGAGTTTCCCCTCATCACCCCGGACGACGCCGTGCGCCGACATGTGCCGGTGCTGGTCGAGCTCCTGTCGCGGATGCCGTAGCCCATGGCGCTCAACGTCATCTGGATCGCGTTCTTCCTCATCGCCTTTGGGGTGGCGGCCGTCAAGCTCGTGGTTTTCCACGACACCGGGATCTTCACCGAGATGGTGAACAGCACGTTCGAGATGGCTCGGACCGGCTTCGAGATCTCGCTGGGGCTGACGGGTGTGCTGACGTTGTGGATGGGCCTCATGCGGGTGGGTGAGAGCGGCGGGATGGTGGCGGCGCTCGCGAAGGTGGTGCGCCCCTTCTTCCGGCGCCTGTTCCCCGAGATCCCCGCAGAGCACCCGGTGTTCGGCTCGATCATCATGAATTTCGCGGCCAACATGCTGGGGCTGGACAACGCGGCGACGCCGCTGGGCCTCAAGGCCATGCAGGAGCTCCAGGAGCTCAACCCCGACAAGGACACCGCATCGAACGCCCAGATCACCTTCCTCGTGCTGAACACGTCCGGCCTCACGGTCATCCCCATCAGCATCATGGTGTACCGTGCCCAGATGGGGGCTGCCAATCCGTCGGACGTCTTCCTTCCGATCCTGCTGGCGACGTTCTTCTCGAGCCTGGCGGGCCTCGTGGCCGTGGCGGTGGCGCAGCGCATCAACCTGCTCGACCGGGTGGTGTTGGCCTACCTGGGAGGGCTGACGGGGGCGATCGCCCTGACGCTCTGGTACTTCGCCCGCCTTCCCGAGGACCGCGTGGAGGTTGTGTCCACGCTCGTCGCCAACGTCATGCTCTTCGGAATCATCGCGCTGTTCATCGCCGTGGCCATGGTCCGGCGTGTGAATGTCTACGAGGCGTTCATCGAAGGCGCGAAGGAGGGCTTCCCCGTCGCGGTGAAGATCATTCCCTACCTCGTCGCCATCCTCGTGGCAATCGGGGTGTTCCGCGCGTCGGGTACACTCGACCTCCTCGTTGCGGGCATCGGGCGCGGCTTCGCTGCGCTGGGCTTCGACACGGACTTCGTGCAAGCGCTGCCCACGGCGCTGATGAAGCCGCTGAGCGGGAGTGGCGCGCGGGGCATGATGGTGGACGCGATGCAGACCTACGGCGCCGACTCCTTCGTGGGCCGGCTCGCAAGCACGTTCCAGGGATCCACCGACACCACGTTCTATATCATCGCGCTGTACTTCGGGTCGGTGTCGGTTCGCAAGACGCGACACGCCGTGCCCTGTGGGCTGATCGCAGACGGCGCCGGCATCGTGGCCGCGATCTTCATCGCGTATCTGTTCTTCCACTGAGAGTCGGTCGCCGCACGCCCTACGCTCAGGCCAGGGCCCGGAACAGCTCGACGTAGGAGCGTACCGCCCCGTCCAGGCCGGCGACCTTCGGGTTCGACGACTCGATGAGGTACCATTCGTCGGGGGCGTGTGCCCCGCCACCGATGCCCATCCCGAACTGCCCCGCAGCCATGCGCAGCGGCGCCCCCGTGAACGTGACGCCTGGCCAGGATCCTGCGAGCCGAGGCCAGAGAAGCGGCTCGACGCCCTGGTTTCGGTAGGCGGTGACCTGTCCGGCGACGAGCTTCGAGTCAGGGTCGGTCTGCGTGGGGTCGTACCCACCCGTGCGGTTGACCTCGATGTCACCGAACCCGTGCTTCGCGAGGTGCGCCTTCAGCAGCTCCAGCGTGCCGTCGGCGGTCATGTTCGGCACCAGGCGCATGTCGATCTTGGCGGCGGCGCGATGCGGCAGGATCGTCTTGCCCCCCGGTCCCGTGTAGCCGCCGACCAGCCCCTGGATGTTGATCGTCGGCTGCGTCACCAACCGAAGCTGCGCGTCGTGCCACGACTCGTCGGCGTACCAGCGCTGGACTCCGAGCGCCCTTTTC
>QJYK01000164.1 GCA_003248075.1 Gemmatimonadota bacterium
ATACCCTGACTGCGATGCCACTTGTTCCGGGAAACAAGGTTGAACCGCCCCGGGGTTCCCGGAGGGCCCATTCGTTGAGAGGATGGTGCCCATGTCCCGACCGAGTAGGTTTTCACCAGAGGTTCGTGAGCGTGCCGTGCGCATGGTGCGCGACCACCAGAGCGAGCATGGATCGCAATGGTCGGCGATCCAATCCATGGCGGGCAAGCTCGGCTGCACTGCGGAGACGCTACGGCGCTGGGTACGGCAGGCCGAACGCGATGCTGGTGTTCGTCCCGGCCTGACGACTGACGAACGGCTTCGGCTGAAGGATCTCGAACGTGAGAACCGGGAGCTGAAGCGAGCGAACGAGATCCTTCGCAAAGCATCTGCGTATTTCGCCCAGGCGGAGCTCGACCGCCGAGTGAAGTGATGGTGGCGTTCATCGACGCTCACCGGGCCAGCCATGGGGTCGAGTCGATCTGCAGGCAGCTGCCGATCGCCCCGGCGACCTACTACCACCATCGCGCCTGCGCGGCGGATCCGTCGAGGCGCTCTCGCCGCCAGTGTCGGGACGAGGAGCTGAAGGTCGAGATCCGCCGGGTCTGGGACGAGAACCAGCAGGTGTACGGTCCGAGGAAGGTCTGGCGGCAGCTCAAGCGGCGAGAGGGCGTTCAGGTGGCTCGCTGCACGGTGGAGCGCCTGATGCGGCAAATGCAGCTGCGAGGAGTCGTTCGTGGTCGAGCGTTCTGCATCACCACAAGGCCCGACAGTCGATCGGAAAGGCCACTCGACCTCGTCGATCGCAACTTCACGGCGACCCGTCCCAATCAGCTGTGGGTCGCAGACCTGACCTACATCGCGACCTGGATAGGCTTTGTCTACGCGGCGTTCGTGGTCGATGTCTTCTCGCGACTAATCGTCGGCTGGCGCGTCACGAACTCGCTGCGAACCGATCTCGCCCTGGATGCCCTTGAGCAGGCCCTTCACGACCGGGCCGGTGACCTCGACGAACTGGTCCATCACAGTGACCGGGGCACTCAGTACCTGTCGATCCGCTACACCGAGCGTCTTGCCGAGGCGGGGGTGGTTCCGTCGGTCGGTAGCCGCGGCGACTCGTACGACAACGCTCTGGCCGAGTCCATCATCGGCCTGTACAAGACGGAGGTGATCCGGCACAAAGGCCCCTGGCGTACCCTCGAGGATGTCGAGTTCGCCACGCTCGAGTGGGTCGAGTGGTTCAACAACCGGCGTCTCCTCGGACCCATCGGCTACGTGCCGCCCGCCGAGTTCGAGGAGTCGTATCATCAGCAGCAGTCGAACGCGCCAGCAGAGCTGGCACTCACATAACTGGCTCTCCGGAGAACCCGGGGCGATTCACCGGTGCCCGTTCACGGTCATAAGATTGCAGTGAGTCTTACAGAGCCAACGGGCCAAGTTCACGCCCGACACACGCCGCGGGGACGGGAGCCGAGGTTCGCGGCTACCATGTCAACGCCGGTGACGAATTGGACGGAATCGCCGGTTTCACTTTGACACTCCTACGGGCTGCTGGAGCGCTTCAGAGGCACCTCCTTCTGGGTGGTCCAGGCCTGCGGGAGGAGCCCGGCCTTGCGGTGTTCGCGTAGCCGGTAGCTCTCGCCCTGGATGTTGAGGGTGACCGACCGGTGCAGGAGCCGGTCGAGGATTGCGGCGGTCATGACCTGGTCGGGGAGGATGTCTCCCCAAGCGGCCCAGCTCTTGTTGGACGTGACGATCATCGGTTTGGCCCGGTCGTAACGCTTGGCGATGACCTCGAAGAGGAAGGTCGCCTCGCGCTGTTCGAGGGGCGTATAGCCGATCTCGTCGAGGATCAGCAGGCGAGGCCGGAGCAGCGTCGTGAGCAGCCGATCCTCGCGATCCATCCGAGCAGCGCGACGGAAGCGGGTCACGAAGTCGTGGCATGCGATGAAGAAGATCCTGTGTCCCGCCTCGAGTGCCTTGATGCCGAGGCCGACCGCGAGCGCGGTCTTCCCGACTCCCGGTGGCCCGAGGAGCAGCACGTTCACGCCCTCTTCGAGGAAGCGAAGCGTAGCGAGCTGCGAGATGACACCGGGGTCGATCGAGGGCTGGGCGTCGAGGTCAAAGTCTTCAAGCCGCTTTCTGTAGGGGAGGCCCGCGAACTTCAGATTCGTCTCGACGCGGCGATCGTGGCGCGCGGCGAGCTCGATCTCGAGTAGACGGTCGAGCACGTCGACACCGGGGAGTTCCTGGACGCGTGCTGCCTCGAGGACGTTGTCGAGCGCGTCGAGAGCCGCCGTCATGCGCAGGCTCTCGAGGCCCTGGCGGGTGCGTGCGTAGGCCAGCTCGAGTCGCATCAGGACCGCGCCTCGTAGTGCGCCAGAGGCCGCTCCACGACCCGCGGGGCCTCGGCGAGCAGGGCCACGATCGCATCGGGGACTCGCTGCTCGAAGTGCACGCCCTTGCCACGCGGCCGCTCGCAGCTGGGTCTCTGGCGCAGCTTGCGCCTTAACGCCGCATGCTGCGGGTCATCCACCGGAGCACTTCCAGAAGGCCTCTTCCGATGCACGGCCACGAGCCGTCCCTGGTGATGGACGCGCAGCTCGCCTTCGGTCGAGACCCGGACCTCCACCCGCTCCCCGCGCCTGCCGCCCAGAGCAGTGGGATCGATGGAGTAGCTCACGCCTTCGTAGCTGATCCAGCCGTCATGGTCGGCGCGCCGGGACACCGTCTCTGCGATCGGATAGGGCCGCGTGCTGCAGACGGGCCGCATCGCGGCGACATCCTCGCCCAGCCGGTCGGTCGGTCTCTGCCGGGTCGTCCCGTGGAGCCGGACGTTCGCGGTCTGCTTCAGCCACACGCCCAGCTGTGCGTTCAGGTCGGCGAGATCGATGAAGCTGCGCCCTTCGAGGAACGAGCCCTTGATGTACGCGATCGCGCGCTCGACCTTGCCCTTTGCCCGCGGCCAGTACGGTGGGCAGGCCAGGACTTCGAAGCCCCAGTGATCCGCGAAATCCGCAAAACCCGGCTGCACCACCGCCGGCCCCTCCGTCGACCGAGCCGTCGCGATCACCTGCTTCAGATTGTCGACCAGCAGCTCACGGGGCACACCGCCGATCGCGCGGAATGCACGCTCGAGTAGCTCCATCAGGATCGGGCGCCGCTCCGACACGACGAACTGCGCCCAGATCACGCGGGAGTACCCCAGCACCAGCACGAACAGGCTCAGCCTGCGCCTCACACCCCGGTGCACGATCGTTCCGCACGAAGCCCAGTCCATCTGCGCCTGGCGGCCAGGCTCCGTCTCGAAGCGGTCGACGAGGCGCCGGACGTGGCGCTCCTTGATACGGCCGACGAGCCCCTTCAGGATCGTGATCCCGCCCGTGTAGCCCAGGCCACGGAGTTCCTCCAGCAGCGTCGTCGCCGGAAGGTCGAACCGCTCCAGACGGCTCTCGATGTAGCCCACGTAATCGTCCAGCTTGCTCTTCCGCTGGCGCTGCGTGACAGCCGGGCCTGAGCCGTCCTCCGAGGCCGAGGCGCGCTTCAGCCAGTTGTAGACCGTCTGGCGGCACCGCCCGACTCGACGGGCGACCTCGGCGACAGGCAGCTTCTCCTCCAGAAGCCGGTTCATCTGCGACCTCTCTCTCGGTAACATCAAGGGGCGACCTCCTGCGCGGCTTGCTCCGCGGATGCTTGGAATCACCCGCAGACCATAGCCACGTTTGGAGGTCGTCTTCCTTGTGTCCGGCAGGCGTGGGGCCACTGACCCGGCCGCCGCTCGGCGCGACCTGCGCTCGCCCTACGGGCTCGCTCCGGCCGCGCCGACCCGCCCCCGGGTCACCCCCTCGGGCCCCAGTGGGCATCGCCGGACTGTCCAATCCAGACCGGCGATTCTGTCCAACTTAGAACCGGCGCTGAGAGCTTCGACGCAGTTGACCTCGTGGAGGCGAGAGCAATATTGGACAGCCCCGTCTCATGAGGCTTACCTTTTTCCTGCCTGCCATCTGATACGGAGGGCCGCCGATGGGTGCGATCAAGAACCTGATCGAGAAGACCGTCATCATGTT
>QJYK01000025.1 GCA_003248075.1 Gemmatimonadota bacterium
GGGCGACGAAGCGCGGCAAAACGAGCGGGACTCCGGCAGATTCTACCCGGTGGACCGAGTCCTAAGGCCGGCCCTACCCGTCGAGCCCGATCACCGAGAAACCCTCCCGAGCGGCCGCGATGGCGAGCCGCCCGTCGAACGTCACGAGGCTACCCGTGACGGGAGCACCTGCCCACTCGAGCGCCGCGGCAAGCTGCAGGGCATCGCGAGCGCGGAGCGCGTCGAGACGCAGCGCACGGAGAGCCTGAGCACGCACGGCGTCCCCCGGGCCCATCTCGAACCAGCCGGAGACCAAGGAGTCCAGAACCCCCATGGCGGCTGCCTCTTACTCCTCGCTCAACGCGCCCTCGCGGCGGAGTCGGGCCAGGGCCGAGGCGCACTCCACGGAGGTGCCCCACCACACGACCACCTCCGCATCCTCGGCGAGGAGCGCGCGGGCCCACTCGGTGGCGGGCTGCGGGAGGATCAAGGGTATCACCGCCGACGCGTCCCAGACGCATTACCGGCCCTCGGCCCGCTCTTCGAGGAGGTATGCCAGCGACCGCCCTTCAGGATCGGAGCCGCTCGGGCGGGGACCTTCACGCTCCGTCGTTGAGCGCGAGCGAGACGACGGCGCACGTGCCCGGCCCTCTCGCACGAGGCTAGCCATCCGCCTCTCGATCTTCCGAGCCCGATCTGACGTATCCATGCCGATCAAGATAGTGCCAGATCCTTCCCCACCGCCCGCCTCTCGAGCTCGGCGTGCCGCCGCGCCATCTCCCGGTACACCGCGGAGGCCTCGGGCCGGGGCCGCACCTCGGCCACCGGGTCCGTGAACCCGGAGACGACCGTGTCCCAGTCGGCCGCCAGGCCGTCCGCCGCCAGGTCGGCGTGGGCGGCCCGGAGCGCGGCGCCCAGGCAGGCTGCGTTGGTCACGTCGACGCGCATCACCGGCACCTCGAACACGTCGGCCATCACCTGCAGGATCTCCGGGTTGCCGGCCGCGCCTCCGGTGACGTGGATGGGCCCCGCCGCGGGCGCGGCCCAGGCCGAGTGGCGCTTCATGGCCAGCATCTGACCCTCGACGCACGCGCGTACGCTCGCCGCGGCGTCGCCCAGGTCGAGGCCCCGGGTGCGCGGCCTGCCCCGGGACACGGGCGGGGTGATCTCGGCCTCGAACCAGGGCAGCATGAGCGCGCCGCCGTTCCCGGGCGGGGTGTCGCGGAGCGCCTGGGAGAACCCCTCCCAGTCCAGGTCGAAGGCGTCGCGCACGCGCTCCCGCGCCAGGGACCCGTTGCGGAAGCAGACCAGGCTCATGAAGTCGCCGGTGGGGGCCCCGAAGACGTGCCCCGCGCCGGACGGATCCGGCGTGGGCTCGCTCATCAGCGTGAACACCGTGTCGCTGGTCCCCAGGGACACCGCCGTCGTGCCCGGACGCACGAGTCCGAGGCCGATCAGGCTGGAGGGATTGTCTCCCGTCCACGCCACCACGCGCGCGGCCGGGAGGCCGTGTCGCGCGCGCCAGTAGCGGGACAGCCGCCCCACCACGGTGTCCGACGGCACCACCCTGGGCAGCCGGCTCCTGAGGCGGGGCGCGGTGGCGTCCAGCGCCGGCTGCCACCACGTGCCCCGACCCAGGTCCAGGAGGTTCATCCCCGATCCGTCGCCGGCGTCGATGGGCGACTCGGCGCCCAGGAGGAGCGTGGCCAGATACGAGCTCACCAGGTGGATGCGGTCCGTGGCGGCCCACGCGGTCGGCTCGGTCTCGCGGACCTTCCGGATCTGGGGTCCGGTGAAGCGCTCGAACGCGCGTGAGCCCGTGTGGGTAGCCAGCTCCTCCGCCCCACCCACGGCCGAGGTGATCATGACGCACTGCGGTCCGGTGCTCCCGTCCATCCACACCGGGGAGCGCTCCAGCGCGAGCGCCCCGTCGAGCTGCGCGACCAGCGGGCGCGTGGGATCCATCTCCCGCAGGATACCAGCGGCCGCGGCGGTCAGGAACACCGATCCGTGCTGCTGCCCCGACCCGGAGATCGCCGCGACCTTCGATACGTCGGGGCCGAGGGCGGTGGCCACCTGGCCCAGGATCATGTCCAGGGCCTCCGCCCACATCCGCGGGGACGAGGTCACGACCAGGGGGTCCTTCCCCACGAAAACGCCGCTCTCCGTGCCGTAGTCGGGGAACGTCTCGTCGAAGGGGAGCGAGACCTGATAGCGCACGCGCCGGACCTCGCCCCGCATCTCCAGGGCGACGGCGTTCAGGCTCTGTGTGCCGCAGTCCAGCCCGAGGTAGATCGGCATGCCGGTCACGTCTCCCGCTAGGCGAGCGTGAGCTCGAGAGCGGTCACCGAGGCCGCGGGGAAGCGGTACATCAGCGTGGCTCCGGGGGCGTCCAGCGACGTCGTGACCGGCCTCACGGTCTCGGGCGCCTCGAAGGTGTTGTGCGCGCGGATGTCGGCGTGGGTGAGGGTGGTGGCACGCGCGGCTGTCGCGGCCGCGCCACGCAGGGCGATCTCCACCTCCACGGCTTCCGTCGGGTGCCGGTTCGTCACGGTGAGCAGCAGGGCGCCCTCGCGCACCGACGCCGAGCCGTCCAGCATCCCGAGCGCACGGGCCTCGCCGTCCCGATCCGTCCAGGCCAGGTCGGGTGAGGCCACCTCGGTGCGCAGCGAAGTCGCGCCCTGGTGAGCTGCGTACATCCGGAACACGTGGTACGTGGGCGTGACCAGGAACCGGTCCTCCGCCGCCAGGAACAGCGACTGGATGCAGTTCACCAGCTGGGCGATGTTCGCCATGGCCACCTTGTCGGCGTGGCGGTTGAACGTGTCGAGGGTGAGCCCGGCGACCAGCGCGTCACGGATCGTCGACTGCTGGCCGAAGAGATCGGTCGGGCGGACGTTCGTGGTCATGGAGTGCCAGGCGCCCCATTCGTCCACGACCAGCTTGGTCCGGTGCTGCCGGTCGATCTCGCCCATCACGCCCCAGTGCGCCGTGACGAGCGACTCCATCCGATCGGCGCTGGCCAGGAGCTCGTACCAGGCCGTGTCGTCGTAGTCCACGGCCTCGCCGTTCGGGCTCGAGCAGTAGTGGTGCAGCGCCCAGCCCCACAACCGGCCCAGCTCGTTGCGCTCGGCGATCTTCTCGAAGAAGCGCCGCGTCCACGCCCGGTCGTTGCCGCTGGGTCCCGCGGCGATGAAGCGCAGCCCGACGCCGTAGTCCGGGACCGCCCAGGTCGCGAAGCGCCGGAACTCGGCGGCGTACTCCTCGGGCGTGAAGTTGCCGCCGCACCCCCAGGACTCGTTGCCCACGCCCCAGGTGCGCACGGCGAAGGGCTCGGCGTCGCCGCCCGCCTCCCTCAGCTCGGCCAGCGTGGTGCTCCCCCGCGGCGAGTTGCAGTACTCCACCCAGTCGAAGAACGCGCGGGCGGGAAGCGTGCGCACGTTGGCCGCAAGGTACGGCTGGCCGCCGACCAGCCGGCAGAAGCGCATGAACTCGTTCGTGCCGAAGCGGTTGCTGTCGAAGCGCGCGGGGACGTCGCCCAGGTCGCGCAGCCGACGGTCGTCGGCCCAGAAGTTCGTGCGCTTCGGCCGTCCGCCCACGGACCCCACGCCGTCCCGCCAGTCGTAGGCGTCGGCGAAGCAGCCGCCGGGCCAGCGGATCACGCCGGGGCGGATCGGGCGCATGGCGTCGACGAGCGCTTTGCGGATCCCGCCGACGTTCGGAATGGCCGAGTCCTCTCCGACCCACACGCCGTCGTAGACCACCCCGCCCAGGTGCTCGACGAAGTGCCCGTAGATCTCCGGGGCGATGGTGCCGACGGGCTCGCCGGTGAGGATGTCGATGCGCGCGTCGGCCAGGCGTGCGGGGGTGCTCCGGACCAGGGTCGGCGAGGGAACGGCGCCGGGCCTCAGCCAGGCCGGGACCGCGAGGGCGCCTACCGCCCCCGCCGAGGTGGCGAGGAAGTCGCGGCGGCTTCGGGACGTGGACATGTCGGAACCTCCGGAGGCGGAGCCGGGCACTCGGGGCGTCGCCCGGCCGAAGCTACCGGTCACCGAGGAGGCTTGCGAACGCACCGGGCCCGAGCTCGGTCAGCGAGCGCACCACCAGGTCGGCGGCGTCCACCTTGCCGTGGCCGACCCCGATGGTGGCCATGCCGCCCCGGCGCCCGGCCTCGATGCCCGCGGCCGCATCCTCCACCACCACGCAGCGCGCCGGCACCACCCCCAGCCGCGCGGCGGCGTTCAGGAAGACGTCGGGCTCGGGCTTGCCGCGCAGCACGTCCTCGGCGCCGAGGAACGCGTCGATCAGCCCGGTGAACCCGAGCACCTCGAGCATGACCTCGATGTTGGCGCGGGGCGCGGACGAGGCCACCGCCTGGCGCCACCCCTGCTCCCGCAGCGCCGTCACCCACTCGGCGGCTCCAGGAAGGGGCTCGACGCCTCCCGCCCGCAGAAGCGCGCGGTAGGCCACCTCCTTCGCGTCCCCGATGCGGGCCGCACGCTCCGGCTCCACGTCGGGGCCGATCCACACCCTCAGGATCTCGGCGTTCCTGCGGCCGAACGTCGCCAGGAAGTCGGCGTGCGTGACCTGGACGCCCTCGGCGGTCAGCACCTCCTGCCACGACAGCCAGTGGTATTCGCTGGAATCGGCGAGCGTCCCGTCCATGTCCCAGAGGACGGCTCGCGGCGCCTCAACCCTGTCCGTAATAGGCCCCTCCGCCGTGCTTGCGATCGAAATGACGGTTTACCAGGCGGGCGCCGGGGCGCGGAGCGTCCGGCGCCATGGTGCGGATGAGGCACTCCATGTGCGCCAGGTGCTCGAGCACGCGGGACGCCTCGACCGCCGCGGCGGGGTCGGTGCCCCACGTGAACGGACCGTGATGGGCGACGAGCACCGCCGTGATCTCCTCGGGGGGGATCCCCGCGGAGCGGAACGCCTCGACGATGGCGACGCCCGTATGGCGCTCGTAGGAGTCCAGCACCTCGGTCTCCGTGAGGTCACGGGTGAGGGGGACGTCGCCGCGGAAGTGGTCGGCGTGCGTCGTGCCCATGCAGCGAAGCGGCAGGCACGCCTGCGCCAGCGCGGTGGCGTAGGTCGAGTGTGTGTGGGCCACTCCGCCGCACGGGAACGCACGGTAGATCTCCAGGTGGGTGGGCGTGTCCGACGAGGGGCGCAGGTCCCCCTCCAGCACCCGGCCGTTCTCCAGGGACACGGGCACCATGAGCCTGGGCGACAGCTCGGCGTAGGGGACGCCGCTGGGCTTGATGACGACGACGCCCTCGTCGCGATCGATGCCCGACACGTTGCCGAACGTCCCGGTCACCAGTCCGCTCTCGACCAGGGCCATGTTCGCGTCGTGGACGCGCTTTCTCAGCTCGGGTGCCACCATGATCAGGCCTCCGTCACGCGATCGCGCAGGTCCAGGAGTCGCTTCATCAGCGTGCCCAGCGCGGCTCGGTCCGTTGCCACGCCGCCGAAGCTGTCGTGGAGCTCCCGGTACATGCCGTACAGCTCGTCGTAGACCGCATGCGCCTCGTCGCGGGGCTCGAAGCGCTCGTCCCGGAGTGACGTCATCCGCGCCTGGGCCTCGGTGAACGTCCGGTATCCGCCGGCCTCGGCCCCCGCGGCGACCGCGGCGGAGATGGCCGCACCGAGGGCAGGGGCCTGGTCCGAGCCGGCGATGAGCATGGGCCGGCCCAGCACGTCGGCATAGACCTGCATGAAGAGGTCGTTCTTGGCGGCGATCCCCCCGCAGCACACGACTCGCTCGATGGGGATGCCGTGCTCGGCCATGCGCTCCACGATGGCCCGGGCACCGAAGGCCGTGGCCTCGATGAGCGCGCGGTAGATCTCGGCGCGGGTGGAGTGGAGCGTTTGGCCCACGATCAGCCCGGTGAGGCGCGGATCCACCAGCACGGTGCGGTTGCCGTTGTTCCAGTCGAGCGCGAGCAGGCCGGACTCGCCCGGGCGCAGGCGCGACGCCTCGTCGGAGAGGCGCGCGTGCGTGGCGGCGTCGCCCTCGCAAACGACGTCGACCCACCAGTGCAGCAGGTCGCCCACCGCGGACTGGCCGGCCTCGATGCCGTAGAAGGAATCCATGACCGAGCCATCCACGATCCCGCAGATCCCCGGCACGGCCTCCATGGGCTGGTCGGCGGGGGCGACGGCGATGTCGCAAGTGGAGGTCCCGATGATCTTCACCAGGGTGCCCGGCGTGACGCCCGCGCCCACTGCACCGTAGTGGGCGTCGAAGCCGCCCATGGCCACGGGAATGCCCTCGGTCAGGCCGAGCGCGCCGGCCCATTCCGCCGAGAGCGTGCCGGCCGGCCGGTCGGGCGCGTACGCCTCCTCGTAGAGCCGGTCCCGCAGCTCGGCGAGCTTCGGGTCTAGGCGGGCCAGGAACGCCCGCGACGGAAGGCCGCCCCACGCCCGTGAATACATCGCCTTGTGGCCGGCGGCGCACACGCAGCGACGGATGTCCCGGGGGGCCTCGATGCCCGACAGGACCGCGGGAACCCAGTCGGCCAGCTCCACCCAGCTCGCCGCGGCATCGAAGACGTCGGGTGCCACCTTCAGGCAACGCCACACCTTGGACCAGAACCACTCCGAGGAGTACGTGCCCCCGATGGGCGACAGGTACTCGGGCGCGTGCTCGGCGGCCACGGCCGTGATCGCCGCCGCCTCGCGGGCAGCCGTGTGGTCCTTCCACAGCCAGGCCAGCGCCGCGGGGTTCCCCGCCCAGGCCGGATCCAGGGCCAGCGGCCGCGCCCGGCCGTCCACGGGGATGGGCGTGGAGCCCGTGGTGTCGACGCCGATGCCGATGACGCGCTCCCCCGTGAACCCGTCCGTGGACGCTGCAGCCGCCAGCGCCCCCAACGTCGCGACGCGCAGCCCCTCCAGGTAGTCCGCCGGGCTCTGTCGGGCCAGGTGTGGGTCGCGCGGGTCGGTGACGACCCCGTGGTGACCCGACGGGTAGTCGGACACGTGCGTTCCCACGATCCGGCCGTCGGAGCAGTCGACCACGACGGCACGCACCGAGCCGGTGCCGTAGTCGAGGCCCAGCGTATAGGCCGCGGCGCCTCCGTCACTCATCGGCCGATCCCGCTCAGGCCAACAGGACGGGGCTCACCACGTCCAGCACGTCCGGGCCGGTGCCGGCCCGCCGCGCCGCCGCCAGCTCGTCCGCGAGGGCGTACACCTTCACGGCCTTGAGGGCGATGTTGGCGAAGTTCACCATGCTCCGCTCCATCGCGCGGGTGGGATCGTCCCTGTAGGTGAACTGGTCCTGGCTGTACCAGCCCCGGTAGTTCCGCACGAACGTGGTGTAGAGGTACTCGGCGGCCTCCGGGATGGAGACGGTCCCGAAGATCAGGTCCTGGTCGTTGCGCCCCTGGCGGGCGTCGTTCACGTCGTACTTGTGGATGGGCACGCCGGCGTACTCGGCCAGGTCGCAGGCCGTGGACGCGGTGGTCGCCTCCATCTTCTGGTGACCGTAGTCGACCGTGAGCCCGCAGTTGGTGCCGCCCGAACGCCGGTTCACCTCCGCCGCCACCAGGATCGCCGACGCCGCGGTGGGCACGATCATGTACAGCTCGCGCGGCTCGTAGGGCTTGGGCTCGATGGCCACGCGGATCCCGTGCTTCGACGCCTCGCGGTTCGCCGCCTCCACCGCTTCGGTGAACCACCCGAGCGACTCCAGATAGTCGATCTGGAAGTGGTAGTCGGCACCGTCCGAGCCCGGCCAGATGCTCATGATGTCGAGCTCGAGCGCCTTGCAGATCTCGATGCCCTTCATGAGCTCGTCCAGCGCCTCGCGGCGGATGGCCGGATCGGGGTTGCACGGGCCCCCGAGCCGGAAGCGCGGGTTGGTCCACGTGTTGAAGTTGCACGCGGTGATGCGCATGCCCAGCTCGGGCACGTAGCCGTCCCGCGCGCGCTCCAGCCCCGCCCAGTCGATGTCGCCGTTCAACGTCTTCTCGAAGACGCTCTGGTGGATCTCGATGGCGTCGATGCCCGCGGCCTTGGTGCGGCGGCACTGGGACTCGAAGTCGCTACCGAAGCCCGGGTCGTCCGAGTGGTAGCCCACCGGCGCGAAGCGGTCCATGAAGTCCCCGGCGGACCAGTGGCCGACGCTCATCTTGATGTCGAGCGCCCTGAGGAACTCGATGGCGCCGGCGCGGTCGAGCGGTCCCGCCAGGGAGGCTGCGTGGTCGAGCTGGTCCTGCGTGAAACGGGCCATGCCGTCTATCCTCGGAAGTACAGGTAGGCCATGAGGATCATGATGAGCACCACCGCCGAGCCGGCGACGTCCCGCCAATCCCAGCTCCCGCGCGACGCGGTTCGGTGCTCTTCGGTGATGGTGGCGTAGGTGAGGCCGGAGATCCGTTGGTAGGAGGGCTCCTCGGTGGCGTAGCTGACGCCGATCATCACCGTGACCGTCACCAGGAAGATGAACAGGCTGTAATACTGGAAGTAGATGTTGTTCACGAACCACAGGAACGAGCCCGCAACGTATCCGCCCTCGTAGTTGCCGAACCCCAGCGAGACGGGTGTGTCGACCGCGAGGCGGAACGCGCCCAGCGCGAATCCGACCACCAGCGCCGACAGGCACCCCTTCGCGTTCAGCCGCTTCATGAACACGCCCAGGAAGAACACGGTGAAGATCGGCGCGCCCAGGTAGCTCTGCACGCCCTGCAGGTACTCATAGAGGCCGCGCGCGCCCTGGATGACCGGGATCCACGCCAGGCCGATGAGCACCATCATGCTCGTGGCCACCCGCCCGATCCACACCAGTCGATGCTTGGAGGCGCCGGGCCGCCACTTCTGGTACAGGTCCATCGTGAACAGCGTCGACGACGCGTTGAACACGCCGGCCAGCGAGCTCATGAGCGCGGCCAGGAGCCCCGCCACGACGATCCCGCGCACGCCCACGGGCAGCACGGCGGTGGCGAGGAGCGGGAAGGCGCCCTGGGCCGCCTCGCGCACCACGTTCCCGTTCGCGTCCACCAGCGGAGAGAGCGTCGCGTACGTGCCGGTGCGGGCCAGCGCCAGCGCGATCATTCCCGGAATGATGAAGATGAACACGGGCAGCAGCTTGAGCATGCCGGCGAAGATGCTGCCCCGGCGCGCCTGGGTCTCGTCGCGGGCGCCGAGCGCGCGCTGGACGATGTACTGGTCCGTGCACCAGTACCACAGCCCGATGATCGGCGCGCAGAAGAGCATGCCGAGCCAAGGGTAGTTCCCGTTGAAGTACCAGGCGAGCCGCGTGGGCTCCATGACCGGAGCCCACGTCCCCTCCACGCCCTGCGGGATGAGTGGCTTCCACAGGTTGAAGAGGTCGGGGTCGAGGGCCGCTCTCAGTCCGCCCCACCCGCCCAGCGCCTTCAACCCGAAGAGGGTGAGGAGCCCGGAGCCGACGACCAGGATCAGGGTCTGCAGGGCCTCGGTGTAGGCCACCGCCCTCATGCCACCGGCTACCGTGTAGAAGCCGGTCATGAGGATGACGGCCATCGATCCGATCCAGAAGCTGTTGAGCTGGAGCCCGCCGAGCTGGAGGCTGACGTCGGGCAGGAGCGTCTGGAAGACGATGCCGCCGGCGAAGATGCCCACGGCGATCTTGGTGAGGACGTACCCCACCAGCGAGATGAGGGACAGCACCCAGCGTGCGGCGGGGCTGAAGCGCTTCTCCAGGAACTCGGGCATCGTGTAGACGCGCGAGCGCATGTAGAAGGGCACGAAGACCCAGGCGAGCACGAGCAGGCACCAGGCGTGGAGCTCGTAGTGGGCCAGCGCCACCCCGTCCGTCGCGCCCGAGCCGGCGAGGCCCACCAGGTGCTCCGACCCGATGTTGGACGCGAAGATCGACGCGCCGACGATGAACCAGCCCAGGTTGCGGTCGGCCAGGAAGTAGTCGTCCGGGGTGTCCTGGCGCTTGGTGTAGACCCAGAGCGCCAGGCCCATGACGGTGCCCAGGTACGCGAGGATGATGATCCAGTCGAGCGCCGCCATCAGCCCTCCTGTCCGGATGTGCCGGCGCCGGTCGCCCGCGTGACCCCGAAGGCGTAGACCGTGCGGGTCTGATACTGCTCGCCGGGCCGGAGGATCGTGGACGGGAAGGCCGGTTGGTTGGGGGAGTCGGGGAAGTGTTGGGTCTCCAGGCAGAAGCCGCCGCGGTGCCCATACGGCCGGCCGCTCTTCCCGACCAGGGTGCCGTCGAGGAAGTTGCCGGCGTAGAACTGCAGACCGGGTTGGTCGGTCAGGACCTCCATCGTCCGGCCGCTGGTCGGCTCGACGACTCGGGCAGCGAGGCTGAGCAGGCCGTCACCGGCCGTGTCCAGCACGAAGTTGTGGTCGTAGCCCGGGCCCTTGGCGATCTGCGGGTCGTCGGCGTCGATGCGGGCCCCGATGGCGGTGCGCTCCCTGAAGTCGAAGGGCGTCCCCTCCACGGGCGCGACCTCGCCGGTGGGGATCAGCCCGTCGTCCACCGGCGTGTAGGCGCTGGCGGCGACGAACAACTCGTGTTCCAGGACGGTGCCGCTCCCCTCGCCCGCGAGGTTGAAGTAGCTGTGCTGGGTGAGGTTCACCGGCGTCGGGGCGTCGGTGGTGGCGTGGTAGTCGAAGACCAGACGGTCGTCGTCCGTGAGCGTGTAGGTGACCTGCACCTCCAGCGTGCCCGGATACCCCTCCTCGCCGTCGGGGGATGAGTAGGTGAAGACCACGCCCACCGCGCTGTCGCTCTGGAAGGGCTCCCCCGCCCACAGGACCTTGTCGAAGCCCACGTTCCCGCCGTGCAGGTGATTGGCTCCGTTGTTCGTGGCCAGGTTGTAGGGGGCTCCGTCCAGCTCGAAGCGCCCGGCGGCGATGCGGTTGCCGTAGCGCCCGATGATCGCGCCGAAGTACGGCGTGCCGGCCAGGTACGGCTCCAACGTGTCGAAGCCCAGCACCACGTCGCCCATGCGGCCCTCCCGGTCGGGGACCAGGAGCGACGTGATGATGCCGCCGTACGTGATCGCCGACACCTCGAGTCCGTGGGGGTTGCTGAGCGTGAACCGCTCCACCGGCCTTCCGTCGGGCATGCTGCCAAACGGGGACCGCTCGACGCTTCCTTGGGGCACGGCGGCATCCTCCTGTCCGGCACAGCCGGCGAACAGCAGGCACAGCCCCACGAACACGGCGGGTCCCGGAGCGCCGCGGGGTACGAGCCGGGCCATTCCACTCCCTCTTTCCACGGGTGGTCCGGCGTCCAGGCGGCGCCGGCGCCGGACAGCATACCACGCGGCGGCGCGTCACGCGAAAAGCGCGTGCCGTCTCTTGAAGAGGGGCCCCCGGGGGGCCGTATCTTCATGGAGCGAATGCACCCGCAGACCCTTGGGAGGCGAACGTGCTCTTCGTCCCGATGGTGACCCCGTCACCCACCGCACCCGGCCCACGGGCGCGGGAGCTGGCCGAGCTCCTGTCCACCGTGATCCGGGAGTACGAGAAGCATCACCCGGCCGTCACGGGCGACGAGGTCCGTCAGGCCCTCGCCCTGGCCAGTCAGTCGAGCAAGGCCGCGCCCGCCGTACGGCGCGTCCTCGTGGCGACGCTCGCCGGAGGACTGGCCGCTGCAGCGGGCGTCGCCGCATACGTCTCGAACGCGTCGGGCGGCGGCGCTGGCGTCAACTTCCGGATCGTCGCCGTCGCCCTGGGCGTCCTGTTGGTGGCGGGTCTGGCGATCGTGCTCAAGCGGGTGGGGAACCTGTAGGCGGCGGGCGGCGGGGCGTCGAGCCCTGGGGGCCCTCCGCCGCTCGCAAGGCGCCGAACGGGGCACGCGCCTCTGTGGTGGCGCGCGCCCCGACGGCGGAGAGCCCCAGCCGGTGGTCAGTTGGTGCGGTCGTTCACTCCACGGACCCGATCAGCCGATCGGGAAGGCGACACCAGCCAGAATCGACCAGGCGCGGTTCTTGATGTCGTCTCCGACCGTGGAATCGTCGATCGACGAGAATCCGAGGTTGAAGAAGGCATCGAGGGTGACACTGAGCGAGCCAGAGGTCGCGATCTCCAGTCCCGCTCCGGCCATGCCGCCGATGTCGATGGACTTGATCGGAGCATCCGCGTCCGCGCAGCTCACGGAGACGGAGGCCCCACCTCCCGCGACGCTCGCGTCACACTTGGCCTTGAAGGATACCGCTGGCCCGACCAGGAAATGCGGTGAGATGTTGCCCGTGGTCGGTACGGCGATCCTCAGGAGCACCGGCATCTCGATGTAATCCAGTGCGAATTCGACCTGCACTCCCTCTGCGCTCTCGGTGGCACCCTTCTGGACGTAGCCCGCACCGATCTGGATGCCGAGATTCCCTTGCATCGGAAAGGTGACGGAGGCGCCGAAGCTAAGACCGGTGCGGGCGTCGGCGCTGCCCACGTCGCTGCCTCCAAGCGTTGCGATGCTTGCTCCGGCGTGAACGCCGAGAGACGTCTGGGCCGAGAGCCCGGACGCGACGCAAGACGCGATGAGTGAAGCTACGAGGACGCGAAGCACGCTTCTCATTGGACCTCCCCGGGTCGAAAGCCGAGTTCAAGGCGGGGCGACTGCACTTACGTCACGTTGTGGCCTGCGCGGCGTATCCGCAAGGACTCTCAGCTCCCGTCGCCCAACAGCTCCCGCGTCTCCTCTTCGCTGAGCCCGACCTCGCCGACGTCGTCGCTGGCGTCGAGCAGCTCCTGGTCATCCGCTCTCCTGGCCAGGGCCAGCGAGCCGGCGGCGCACCCCGCCCCCGCCAGCGCGAACACGGGACCCAGTACCAGCAGGCCGCCGGCTCCCAGGCCCGCGATCGGGACGAAGACTCCGGAGAAGAGAAGGCCTCCGAGGCCCCCCCAGACGGCGAAGCGTCCGGTCGAGAGCTGGTCGAACCTGCGGCGCCGCTCTACGACTCCGAGGATCCCGGTGAAGGTGACGCCGGCGAAGAAGCCCAGGAAGCCGAACCCGAGGGGGAAGGGGACGTCGGCGGCGTCCGGACCCACCACGAGCAGGAGGGCCATGCCGGCGCCGAACCAGGCGAGGGCCCAGGTCAGGCCCATGCCGATCGCGCCGCGGACGCGGCGCAGCCACCTCTTCATCCGGCGACC
>QJYK01000146.1 GCA_003248075.1 Gemmatimonadota bacterium
ATCAGTAGGTTCGGGGTTCGAGTCCCTGACGGGGCACTGGCCGGGAGTCCTTGGATCGCAAGGGCTCCCGGCTTTTTCGTGACCGTGGGAGTCGGGCCGGAAAGGGGTCGGTGGGACCCCAACTGGGGCCCCAAAACTCAGGTTAGGTCAGGAGAGTTGGTCGAAGCTGGGGAGGGGTCGTGGGAAGTCGAGCGCCACGCTGGCTCTCGCGATTATGTGCAAACCTGGCGGGTCTGCCCTAGGTTGGTGGACCACACTCCCAGGCGCTAGCAGGACCCTGCCCATTGTCCGATGATTCGATCTTCCGCCTGAACGACGCGCTCGAAGGCCGCTACCGCATCGAGCGCGAGCTTGGCGAGGGCGGCATGGCCACCGTCTACCTGGCCGAGGACCTGCGGCACGATCGGAAGGTCGCGGTCAAGGTGCTCCGGCCCGAGCTCGCCGCGGTGCTGGGAGCCGAGCGGTTCGTGCAGGAGATCAAGACCACCGCAGGCCTCCAGCATCCCCACATCCTGCCCCTGTTCGACTCCGGCGAGGCCGACTCCTTTCTCTACTACGTCATGCCCTACGTCGAGGGCGAGACACTCCGAGACCGGCTGAACCGCGAGACCCAGCTCCCCGTCGAGGACGCCGTAGACATCGCACAGGCCGTGGCGAGCGCCCTTGACTATGCTCACCGCCACGAGGTGATCCACCGGGACATCAAGCCCGAGAACGTGCTCCTTCACGACGGCCACGCGTTGGTGGCCGACTTCGGCATTGCGCTCGCGGTGTCCAACGCGGGCGGGTCGAGGCTCACGGAGACGGGCCTTTCCCTCGGTACGCCGCACTACATGAGCCCCGAGCAGGCCACCGCCGACCACGTCCTCGATGGACGGAGCGACGTGTACGCGTTGGGGTGCATGACGTACGAGATGTTGGTGGGCGAGCCGCCCCACACCGGACCGACGACGCAGGCGATCATCGCGAAGATCCTCACCCATGAGATCGACCCACCGGCGGTTCGTCGTCCGACGGTTCCCTCGAACGTGGACGCCGCGATCCGAAAGTCGCTCGCCAGGCTCCCGGCGGATCGATTCACCACGGCGGCGGACTTTTCCCGCGCCTTCGACGATGGCTCCTTCCGGACGGAAGATTCGGTCGATGCGTCGACGGCAACCGGCCGCACCGCCTGGAGAGCGGCCGCCGCGGGGGCGTCGTCGATCGCCCTCATCGCCGTGATCGCCCTCATCACGCGCACGACGCCGGAGCTTCCGACGCATCGCGTGAGCGTGGCACTCCCCCAAGGGCAGGAATGGCGGGACCCATGGGTCGGATCGTCGGTGACGATATCGGCCGATGGGGAGACATTCGCCTATGTCGGTGGTTCCGGCCAAACGTGGCAGATCTGGGTCAGGCACCGAAATCGGCTCGACGCCACACCCGTTCCCGGAACGACCTCGGCTACCGACCCGACGCTGTCCCCAGATGGCAGTGAGGTGGCTTTCACGGTCGGGAGTCCCGGACCGCTCAAGGTGGTCACGCTCGCCACCGGAGGCATCCGCACGGTGGCGGACTCCGCCCGGTGGAGGGGGCTCTCGTGGGGTGACGATGGGTTGCTCTACTTCGTGACCGCGGAGGGAGGTCTTGCCCGGGTGCCTCGCGACGGTGGGGCCGTCGAGGCGTTGACGACGCCGGTCGACGGGACGGGGCACTGGGACCCTAGCGTGTTGCCAGGGGCCAAGGGAGCCGTCTTCAAGATCGTGGCAACCATCGGGTCGGCTGACCCGAAACTCGCTGCCGTCGATTTTGGCAGCGGAGAGGTGAAGGAGCTGGGTCCGTCGGGGTCGGATCCCTTCTATCTCTCGACCGGTGATCTGGCGTGGATGACATCGTCCGGTGACGTCATGGCGGCTCCGTTCGACGTCCATCGCCTGGAGCTCACTGGCGCGGCCGTCCGGATCGTCGAGGACGTGTGGGGAGGGTCGTGGGCTCACCAGGCGGTGAGGGGACACCTGGCCGTGTCCGCGTCTGGGACGTTGCTCTATCGGCGAGGGGACGACAGGACGTTGGTCACGCCTGTATGGGTCGCGCGCGATGGAACATCGGAAGCCGTGGTCTCCGGCTGGGACGTCCCAATCCGCACGGGTAGCATGGGGATCGCAATGTCGCCGGACGGCTCGCGCTTCGTCATGCCGCTCCTCGGTCAGGCCAATGTGGACCTCTGGGTCCGTGATCTCGCCGGGACGCCCTCGCGCCTCACGTTCGGCGGCAACAGCGCGCGACCACAGTGGTCTCCCGGTGGGGAAGACGTCGCCTTTGTCTCTGACAAGGTGAAGACCCTGCGAGAGGCGTTCGTGAAGCGTGCCGACGGAAGCGGTCCCTCCCGGCGCGTGCTGACCTCGGACCGTCAGATTGACGAAGTCACGTATTCCCACGACGGCAAGTGGTTCGTCTATCGTCTGGGCACCGGGGCGGATCGGGACATCTACGCCGCTCGAACCGAGGGCGACAGCGTGGGCGCGCCCCTGGTCGCGACGGAATACGAGGAGCGCTCCCCGATGCTCTCCCCCGACGACCGTTGGATGGCGTACGTGTCCAATGAGAGCGGCCCGGACGAGGTCTTCGTGGTCAAGTTCCCCGACGCCGGCGCCTCCAAATGGCAGGTCTCGGCGGACGGGGGAACGGAGCCCGTATGGTCGCGGGACGGACGCGAGTTGTTCTACCGTGATGCCAACGACAATCTCGTGGCTGTGGAGGTCGGGGGAGCATCGTCGTTTGTCGTGGGCCCGAAGAGAGTGCTGTTCTCGGCGCGCCCCTACGCCCCGGATCTCCATCACTCGAATTACGACGTCGGTCCCGACGGCCGGTTCCTGATGCTCAGGACCGTGTCAACGGGCGGTGGGGAGCTCATTCTGGTGGACAACTGGCTCACGGAGCTGAGCGCGATGCTGAAGAAGCAGTGACGCAGCTGGTCGAGCCAGCGACCGCGAATGAGCTAGCCTCGAGCTAGCCTCGGAGCTTGCGATCCGTCGAGCTGCGCCCCTAACCTGCCAAGGGTTCCCTTTCCCCCCAATGGCCGAACGTCCAGACGTTCGGGAGGTTGCGCACAGGAGATGGGGCTCGTCGTCCCTGCCCAATGACGGATCGCGTCGCACGCCTGAACGCCGCCCTCGAAGGCCGCTACACCGTGGAGTCCGAGATCGGCGAGGGCGGTATGGCGACGGTCTACCTGGCGCGCGACGAGAGGCACAACCGCAGCGTCGCGCTTAAGGTGCTCAAGCCCGAGCTCGCCGCCGTCGTGGGCGCCGAGCGCTTCCTCGCCGAGATCGAGACGACGGCAAACCTGCAGCACCCGCACATCCTGCCGCTCTACGACTCGGGCGAGGCCGACTCCTTCCTCTTCTACGTGATGCCGTACGTGGAGGGCGAGACGCTCCGGCAGCGCCTGGACCGAGACAAGCAGCTCCCGGTGGACGAGGCGGTGCGGATCGCGACGGCGGTGGCGGGCGCGCTGGACTACGCGCACCGGCGCGGGGTGGTGCACCGGGACGTGAAGCCGGCCAACATCCTGATGCAGGACGGCCAACCGGTGGTGGGCGACTTCGGGATCGCGCTGGCTGTGGGCGCGGCAGGTGGCGCGCGGCTGACGGAGACGGGGCTGAGCGTGGGCACGCCGTACTACATGAGCCCGGAGCAGGCGACGGGCGACCAGACGGTGGGTCCGCCGACCGACATCTACGCGCTGGGCTCGGTGCTCTACGAGCTGCTCACGGGCGAACCGCCATACATGGGGACGACGGCCCAGTCTGTGTTGGGCAAGATCATCCAGGGAGTGCCGGTGTCGGCGACTGCGGCGCGGCGCTCCGTCCCGGCGAACGTGGACGCTGCGATCCGCAAGGCGCTGGAGAGGCTCCCGGCGGACCGCTTCGCCGGGGCCCAGGACTTCGCGAAGGCGTTGGCCGATCAGGGCTTCCGGCATGGTGCCGAGGCGGGGGCTGCCGCAGCCGGCTCCCGATGGAAGGTGCCGTTCGTCGCCATGTCCGCCTT
>QJYK01000121.1 GCA_003248075.1 Gemmatimonadota bacterium
AGGGCCGCCTCGTCGCCCCGCACCTTGCGAACGGCGAGGAATCGGACGGCAGGACTGAGCAGAGACTCGGTGGCTGCCAGCTCCCCGAGACGAGGGTCGGGAAACCGGCCGGCAGCGATGGCCTCGAGGAACCGTTCTCTCGGCCCCGATTCTCGAAGCGGGCTCGCGATCTGGAGCGCGGCGTCCGGGTCGGCCCCGCTCAGCTCGCACCACGCCGCCATGGCACGGGCCGCCCGCTCCCACTCGTCGAGGGTGACCGCGAAGACGAACTCGAACTGGCGGATGAGCGGGCTGTCCGGGATGAGCTCGACGGCGTGCGCCATCTGCTCGGTGGCCTCCCCCGTGCGGCCGAGCATCATCAGGGCCTCGGCCCGCTCCACGAGGATCGCAGGCGCCACCGGATCCAGGGATGCCGCCAGATCGATCTCCTCCAGGGCCTCCTCGCCGCGCAGCCCCTCCATGAGGAGGTCGGCCAGCCAGTGGTGGGCGGTCGCATACCCCGGGTTCTTGTCGACCGCGAGCCGGAACTCCCGGTACGCACCCTCCCAGTCGCGCCGTGCCCGACGCACCTCCCCGAGCGCCGCGTGCGGCTCCGCCAGCGTGCCGTCGAGCTCGATGGCCCGCAGAGCGGCCGCTTGCGCGCGGTCGAGGGATTCGTCTTCAGACAAGCCCGGGACGTTGTATTCGGAGGGACGGTGCAGCACATAGGTCAGCGCGAGCCCCGCCCACGCTTCGGCGTAGAGGGAATCGGCGGCGACGGCCTCGTGGAAGTAATCGGTGGCGAGCGCGATGTCGTGCGTCGTCCGGCGGGTCCAGTGGTGCATCCCGAGGTAGTAGGCGCGTTGGGCGTCGGGGTCACGGGTGCCCCGGGCCACGATCCGCTCAGTGCCGGCGAGCTCCAGGCGCAGCGCGTCCACGATCTCCTGGGCGACCTCGTCCTGGAGCCCGAACAGATCCGCCGCGGCCGCCTCCCGATCGAATCGGCTGGACCAGAGGTCGAGGCCGGTACGAGCGTCCACCAGCATGGCCGTCACCCGCACCCGGTCACCGGCCTGGGCCACGCTCCCTTCCACCACGGCGCCCACGCCCAGGCGCGCCGCGATCTGCCGCACGTCCATCCCGAGGTCCTTGAACTGGAAAGCGGACGTCCGGGCCACGACGCGCAGGCCCTCCAGGCGGGCGAGCCCGTTGATCAGCGTCTCGGCGATACCATCGCCCAGGTATTCGTGTCCCCCGTCCGGGCTGAGGTCCCGGAACGGCAGCACGACCAATGATCGGAGGTCCCCGACCGGGCCTATGACCTCCTCACCCGCCTCGCCTTCGGCGCGCACGACGCTCGCGGTGGCCAGGGCTCCCGCGAGCCCGAGGCAGACGAGCAGGATCGACTCGGTGAGGGACACGCGCTGTCGTCCCCGCTCGCCGTGGTACCACGCGAGAACCAGCGCAACGCCGAGCCCGGTGCCGAGGAGGACGAACGTGACCCTTCCCACGACTGCAGGCCAACTCCACAGATCCGACAGGTAGGACGTGACTTCGGCGGTCAACCACGCCGCCGCCAGGTAGGCCGCGGCCCACCGGACCAGAGGGCGCACCCGCGCCTTCCAGGTGGGATCGCTCACGCCCCCGGAACCCCGAGCTCCAGCACCCAGATATCGCTCTCGTTACCACCGAGCGTGAGGTAGAACATCCGGCCGTCCGTGGCGAAGCCGTAGCGCGTGTGCTGCCGCTCCGGATCGTCGAAGCGGACCAGGAGGCGACTGTTCCCTCCGTCCACGGCTACGGTCCGGATCGCCCACTCCCGCGGCCCGTGGGTGAGGTAGTAGACCGTTGTGCCGTCCGGGGACCACGCCCCGTAGAACGCCTCGCCGCCGTCGGCCTCGTTGGAGGCGACCAGCCGGGACTCCCCTCCCTGGGGGCTCACGACGCGCATCCCGTCCGGGCCGTGGAAAAGGATGAGATTACCGCCGGGCGACCACGCCGCGAAGTCGCCGATCGCCGGGATCGTCCGCGTCGACGCCTCGCCGTCCTCCACGGGCACGATGACGAAGCGCTTCGCCTGCGCCTGCGCGTCCCTAGGATCCATGAGCTCGCCGACCAACGCCCGCCCGTCGGGGGACCAGTCCACGTCCAGCTCGTGCGCGGGGCTCGTGGTCACCTGGCGCAGCCCCGTGCCGTCCGCGCCCATGACGAACAAGTCTCGATTGCCGTTCCTCATGGAGTGGAATGCGATGCGCCCGCCGTCCGGGGACCAGGACGGGCCGTAGTCTCCTGACGGATGCGTGGTGAGTCGCTCGGGCTCGTCCGATCCGAGTCGGAGCTTGTAGATGTCCGCGTTTCCACCCCGGTCGGAGTCGAAGGCCAGCCAGGCGCCGTCGGGGCTCACGTCCACTTCTTCGATGGTCTGGTTGCCAGTGGTGACGGGCCGGGCGTCACGGATCGACCCGGTGCCCCGGGTGGGGATCGGCATGGACCAGACGTTGGACACGGTGCGCAGGTTGGCATAGCTCAGGTGACGACCGTCCGGCGAGAGATCGATGGTGTGCACGTCGAGGCCGGTGGTGAGGCGCTGCGGGGGACCGGCCGGCGCGCCACGCGCGTCGACGGTGATGCGATAGATGTCCCGGCTCCCGCCCCGGTCGGATACCCAGAACAGGTGCCGTCCGTCCGGCGCCCATACGGGGCTGAGGTCGAGGTACTCGTCTTCGGTCACGCGGATCGGATCTCCGCCGTCCACGGGAACCACCCAGATCGAGGATTGTCCGGCGTTCCCGAAGTAAGCCCCGCCGAACACGAAGTCGGCGTTGCCGGAAGCCAGGGCGATCTTCGCCCCGTCGGGTGACCACGCCGGGCCATGCGGCTCGGGGGGTGACGGAAGACGACGGGGCTCTCCGCCCCGGGCCACCTCCGTGACGAACAGCCCGTCCGTGGCGTACCCGGCGAAGGCGATGCGCCGCCCGTCCGGAGACCAGGCCAGCCCCGCGATGCGCGTGACCGAGCCCTCGCCGAACACGATGACTCCCTCGGGCACCCGAGCCACCAATCGGGACGGTCCCCCGAGGCGCGGGATGACGCGGATCCCGTCCGGGCCCTGGTAGGCGAGCTCGGAGCCGTCGGGGGACCACCGGGGCCACCGGTAGTTCCCTTCACCGTCGGTAAGCGTCAGGGTGCGCCCTCCGGTCAGCGCGCGCACCTGGATACGCATCCCCGTTGGAGGGCCGGCCGCGAACGCGACCATCTCACCGTCGGGCGAGATGGCCGGGTCCACCTCGAGACCCGAATCCCGGGTCACCTGGATCGTGCTTCCGATGGACGGAAGGGGCGCGTCCGCCACGCGGGTCATCCGCACGATCGCGGCCGCCAGGAGAGCCACCGCGCCGACCGCAGCGATCGAGGCCAGCGGCCGGACCCAGGACCTGCGTCCGACGGGTGGGGCAGACGCGGACCGCAGCCGGAGGGCGTCGGCGAACTGACCCACCGGGTTGAACCGGTCCGCGGGGTTCTTCGACAGGGCCCGCTGAAGGGCGGCCGCCACGTCCGCGGGAACGGCCGGCCGGATGCTCGTGACCGGCCGCGGCTCCACCACGAGGTGTTGCCGCGTCACGCTCTCCACCGTGGGCCCGCTGAAGGGCGGCAGGCCGGCCAGCATCTCGTAGAGGACGCAGGCGAGCGAATACAGGTCGCTCCTCCCGTCTACGTCCGCTTCGCCCGCGATCTGCTCCGGGCTCATGTAGGCAGGAGTCCCCACGCTCGTGCCGGTGCGGGTCAATCGATCAGCGCCCGCCACGGTGACGGCCCGGGCGATGCCGAAGTCGGCCACCACGGCGTGGCCCCCCTGCAGCAGGATGTTGGCGGGCTTGATGTCCCGATGGACGACCCCCCGGGAGTGGGCGTAGGAGAGGGCGTCGGCGACCTCGCGTCCCAGGCGGAGCGCGTCGTCGATGGGGAGCTGCTTCTCCCGGGCCAGACGGTCCTGGAGCGACTCCCCCTCCGCGTACGGCATCACGTAGTAGAGGAGCCCGCCGTCTTCTCCCGAGTCGTACAGCGGGAGGATGTGGGGGTGACCGAGCGCGGCGGCGATCTCGATCTCGCGGAGAAAGCGCTCCTTCCCGATCTCCACCGCCACCTCGGGTAGCAGCACTTTGACCGCCACCTCCCGACGGTGGCGCGCGTCCTCGGCCAGGTAGACCGTGGCCATCGCGCCGCGTCCCAGCTCGCGCAGGATGCGGTAGCGATCGCCGAGGATTTCGATCATGAGGTGCGCGCAGGGTCGGACGGTCGGGGCAGCGGCCAACAATAGGCACTCACGGATCGGGCACGCCAGCCGCAGTGGCGCCCTGCTCCAAGCCGTCAGCTCCGCGCCGCGGGCCCCAGATCTTCTTCCAGCGTCTCGACGGCCGCTTCGACCACGTCCAGGTGCCCGGGAACCTCGAGCTCCCACTTCCGGTTCGCGGGAATGGTCAGATCCGGCGTCGCCCGCGGGCCGTGGGTCTCGATCCAGACGTCCACTGGAACGCCCTGCGCGCTCAGCGGTTGGACGAGCGTCACGTCGAGCGACGGAAAGGCACTCGTCGCGTAGAACTCCTGACCGCACACGAAGACCATGCGGCGCTCCCCGACCTGAAAGCCCCAACACGCGCCCTCGTCCTCGACCTCCTCGAGCTCCACGAGCTCCGTCGCCCGGATCCGTACCTCCTCGGCCTCTCCACGCGCGAGGGCGTCGCGCAGGGCGGCCGCAGCCCCGCCGATGGCGGAGCCCTCCGCGGCGAGACCCCTCCCGACCCACCACACCAACAGCGACCCGACGACCACCCAGAACCCGGTGATCACCGGCCACGGCGCGTCGGACGCGAGGAGCGTGGCCACCCAGAGGATCCCGATGACCACGGCGCCCGTGGGGACCGCGGCTCGTCGGGCTCGGGCACCCTGGCGCTCGAGGGCTTCCGCCTCACGGAGGAGCCCCGCCCGCTCAGCCTCGCTCAGCGGACGCACGACCCGGGACAGGGATCCGTTCACCATTTTTATCCGGGTGTTATTGACAGGGGATTCTACCCTGATAAAATAGGTGGCCCATTCGCCGAAGGAGAACCCTCATGACCGACAACGGATCGATCCTCTGCACGGCCTTCGACGGCGATCGACGCCTTGCCAGCGGGTCGCTTGCTGAAGTGGCGGCCGCGGTGAAGCGCGTCGTGGGGGAGGCCGGAGGCCACGACATCCTCGTCTTCGAGGACGCGACGGGACGGGTCGTCGACCTCGACCTGCGCGGGAGTCCGGAGGAGGTGGGGGCGCGGCACCGCCTCCGCGAGGCCGCCACCATCGCCAGCGGCGGGCCGGCCCGCGGGGGGCGGAGGGGGCCCGGCCGTCCCCGCCTGGGGGTCGTGTCCCGCGAGGTGACGCTGCTACCTCGCCACTGGGCCTGGCTCGCCGCCCAGCGTGGAGGGGCCTCCGCCGCGCTCCGACGCCTGGTCGACCAGGCCCGGCGGCTGAACGAGGGACGCGACCAGGTACGCGCCGCGCAGGACGCCGCGTATCGGTTCATGTCCGCCGTCGCCGGCGACCGCCCGGGCTTCGAAGAGGCGGTGCGTGCGCTCTTCCGCAGTGAGCCCGACCGCTTCGAGGCGGAGACCGATCGCTGGCCCGACGACCTCCGCGCGCACGCCCTCCGACTCGCCGGGCCGGCGTTCGGAGTCTCCACGAACGAGCAGGGCTGAGCCTCCCATGCAGGACCTCACCGAAGGCCCCATCGCCGGCCATATCGTGCGGATGGCCGTGCCCATCGCCGTGGGCATGGTCTTCCAGACGCTCTACTACCTCGTCGACCTCTATTTCGTGGCACAGCTCGGCGAGGCCGCGATCGCCGGCCTCGCTTCGGCAGGGAATGTCCAGTTCCTGGTCATGTCGCTGACCCAGATCCTGGGCGTGGGCACGATGGCGCTCATCGCACAGGCTAGCGGGCGCAAGGATCGTGAGGACGCGAACCTCATCTTCAACCAGAGTCTCGGCCTCGCAGCCCTGTGTGCGTTCGTGACACTCCTGGGCGGCTATGCGCTCGCGGGGCGGTACATGGCCACCCTGGGCGCCGATGCCGCGACGATGGAGGCGGGTACGACCTACCTGCGCTGGTTCCTGCCCGGACTGGGGCTGCAGTTCGCCCTGATCTCGATGGGTGCCGCGCTCAGGGGCACCGGCATCGTCAAGCCCGCGATCCTCGTTCAGATCCTGACCGTGATCCTCAACGCGATCCTCTCGCCCATCATGATCGTCGGCTGGGGCACCGGCCGTCCGCTGGGCGTGGCGGGCGCGGGCATCTCCACCTCGATCTCGGTCGCCGTCGGCGTGGTGATGATGCTCGTCTACTTCGTCCGCCTGGAGCGCTTCGTCACGTTCCGACGCGAGCTGGTGCGGCCCCGCGCCACCGCGTGGAGGCGCATCCTCGTCGTCGGACTCCCGCCCGGGGGAGAGTTCGCGCTCATGTTCGTCTACATGGGCGTGATCTATTGGGTGATCCGGGGCTTCGGGCCCGAGGCGCAGGCCGGATACGGAGTGGGCTCGCGGGTGATGCAGGCGATCTTCCTGCCCGCCATGGCCATCGCGTTCGCCACCGCTCCGGTGGCGGGCCAGAACGTGGGCGCCGGCAAGCCGGCCCGGGTTCGCGAGACGTTCCGCACGGCGACGACCACGCTGTCCGCCATCATGCTCGCGTTGACCGTGTTCTGTCAGCTTCGCCCGGATTTGCTCATCGCGTTCTTCACGGAAGACCCGGGCGTGGTTGCGGTCGGGGCCGAGTTCCTCCGGATCATCTCGTGGAACTTCCTGGCCACCGGGATCATCTTCACCTGCTCCGGGATGTTCCAGGCAATGGGCAACACGGTGCCGGCCCTGATGGCTTCCGCGTCCCGGCTGGTGACATTCGTGATCCCCGCAGTCTGGCTGGGGGGTCGTTCCTGGTTCGAGCTGCGGCACCTCTGGTACGTGTCGGTGGCGACCGTTGCGTTTCAGGCGGCACTCAGCTGGTGGATGCTCGCGGCGCAGCTGCGCCTTCGTTTCGCCGACGCCCCGGGGCCGGCGCCCGTGACGTAGGAGACGCAACCCTGGGCGAGGGCCGACGCGGTCCTCAACCCCAGCGGAGGATCGGGGCCGTCGGCTCGGCGTTCGGACAGCTCACGGTAGCTCCGTCCAGGTGCGCGGCCCTGACCGGCTGAGGCAGGGTCCATGCGACCCCGAGGATCGCCGCGGCGCCCACACCGAGGACCGTGCTCCGCCAACGCGGAGCGCCGGCGTGGGCGTGGGTCATCCGGTCAATGCGATGCTCCAACGCCGAGCGCTGACGGGAGAACGCCGCGGCCGCGAACGGAAGCGCGCTCCGTCGCCGACCGACGGCCAGCAGCAGGGACCCGTACGCCCGCACGTCGACTCCACCGCCCCGCACGACTCTGCGGTCGCAGTCGACCTCGATGGCGAGACGCAGTCTGTACGCCATGTACCAGAGCGCCGGGCTCCACGGCATCAGGGCCACCAGGACGAGCCCGAACAGCGCCAGCCGGGGGTCGCCGGCCTCCAGGTGCTCCTGCTCGTGGCGCAGCATCATCGTGCGCTCCGCGACCCCGGCGTCGAGCGCCCAGGCAGGGAGGACGATCATCGGCCGCGCGATGCCCACCACTGCCGGCCCCACGTCGCGGGACACCAAGACGCGAATCCCGTCCACGGTGACCGCGCGCCAGCCGCGACGATGCCGTCGGGTGCGCACCGTCGCTCCCAGCAGCAATGAGGCGGAAAGGAGCGATGCGGCGATCCAGGCAACCGTGAGCGCACCGTCCATACCGGCCAACCGGTCCACGCTGCGAACCACGGCCTCGGCTACCGGGCTCGGCGACGACCCGGCTCCCGGGACGTCGGCCGGCACCTGTGACCGGAGCACGACACCGACCACCGGGAGGGCCAGGGTCGCCAGGAGCGCCCACGCCCAGACGCGTCGAGTGGCCCCTCCCAACCGGTCCACGATCCGCTCCAGGAGCAGCGCGGCCCCCGAGATCAGCACCCCGAGGATCGCGCAATAGGCCATCCACGCCGCCATCATCGCTCACCTCCGAGGCGCTCCTCCAGCATCCGCTTCATCCTTTCCATCTCCGCTTCGGTGAGTCCCTGATCCGACACCAGGTGGGTCAGCAGACGCTCCGACGATCCGCCGAAGAGCGTCCGGGTGAGGCGCTCGAGTGCGGTCACCCGAGCCTCCCCGCGGCCCACCAGGGCGTGATAGCGGTACGCGCGACCCTCCTCGACGTGCGCGACCTGTCCTTTCTCCTCCATGGTTCGGAGGAGCGAAAGCACCGTGGTGTACGCGAGCCGGTCCTCGAGCCCGTCCCGGACCTCGGCGACGGTCGACGCGCCTCGCTCCCAGAGCACGTTGATGATGTCCAGCTCCCGGTCCGTGAACATGGTCGCCACGGTTGCCACCCTCCTCCTTACGGACGCTCCGCCTATCGCCTTACCCGATCGACGATAGTCATAGTAGCATCCTTGACGACGATCTACTAGTATTCTAGTATTGCCTCAATAGTAGAACACCGACGGTCCAGTCGGTCAAGGTCCGCCCAGGGGGGCGGCGCTCACGAGACGGGGAGGAGGGGGATGGGACGGAATCGGGGAGCGCTCGTTGGTAGCGGGGACTTTTCCGGATGGCTCCTGGGCGCGCTGCTCGCCGGAGCCGTTCCACTGGCCGCCCAGAGCTCCGGGTCCAGGCCCGGGGCGGACACCATCCGGGTCACCGCTCCAGCGCCGTCACCCAGGGCGGACGGGAGGCTCGGCTTCGAGGTGTCCCCGACCGACGAGCCGGTGCGGGTGGATGGACAGCTGGACGAGGGGGCCTGGGCCTCGGCGACGGTCATCCCGTTACTCTGGGAGGTCGCTCCGGGCCAGAACCTGCCGGCGCCGGTGGCAACCGAATGTCGGCTGACCTACGACGCCGCGAACCTCTACCTGGGCTGTCTCGCACGTGATCCGGAACCCACCGGCATCCGTGCGTACGTGGTCGACCGCGATCGCATCGACGGTCACGACCAGATCGCGATGACCCTGGATCCCTTCAACGATCAGCGGCGGGCCTTCCGCTTCGCGGTCTCTGCGCTGGGCGTCCAGGCCGACGCCGTCGTGGCCCAGCAGGGGGTGGGTCGGCCGGACCAGGGCCCAGACGGGCAGCTGACCGACCCGTCCTGGGACGCGATCTGGAACGCCGCCGGCGAGATCTCCGGCGACGGGTACGTGGTGGAGGCCTCGATCCCGTTCCGGTCCCTGCGCTTCCCGACCACGGAGGGGCCGGGCACCTGGGGGATCACCCTGTCGCGACTCCGGCCACGCTCGAGCGCGCTGGAGACCCGGAGCGCGCCCTGGGACCGCGACAACGCGTGCCTGCTCTGCCAGGCGAACGTCGTCACCGGCTTCGAGGGGATCCGCCCGGGAGGGGCGCTCCAGCTCACTCCGACCCTCACCGCGTCGCGCTCCGACGTCCGTTCCGGGTTCCCGTCGGGCCCGCTGGCCGCTGGACCGACCGAGACCGAGGCAGGGCTCGATGCCGCGTGGAGCATCACCTCGGACCTGACGTTGAACGCGACCGTCAACCCGGACTTCTCCCAGGTCGAGGCCGACGTCGCCCAGCTCGCCGTGAACAACCGCTTCGCTCTCTTCTATCCGGAGAAGCGTCCCTTCTTCCTGGAAGGTGCCGACTTCTTCGGAACCCCGATCCAGGCCGTGTTCACCCGCTCGATCGCCGATCCGATCGCCGGGGGCAAGGTATCGGGAAAGGTGGGGGCCCAGGCGCTCGGCCTCCTCGTCGCCCGTGACCGGGTCAACCGCCTGCTCATCCCCGGAAGCCAATTCTCCGCCGGTGCCGACGTGGACGGGGGCGTCACGACCTCGGTCGCCCGCATCCGACGCGACCTGGGTGGCTCCTCTACGCTCGGGGGCCTGGCGACCCTCCGGGAAGGATCCGGCTATCACAATCATGTGGCAGGCATCGACGGCTTCTGGCGGCCTCACGCTTCGCTGTCGGTCCAGCTCCAGCTGCTCCGCTCCGACACCGAGTACCCAGACGCGGTCGCCGAGGAGCACGCCCAGGCCACGGGCACGTTTCCAGGGGACGCGGTCACCGCGCGCGCGAACTGGGTGAGCCGCCGCTGGCTGTTCAACGGCTCCTTCAGTCGGATCACACCCGGCTTCCGTGCCGACGCCGGCTTCCTGACCCAGGCGGGCGTTCGGGGTGGCTCCGCGAACCTGGTGCGCCGGGTCCTGGGCGACGGCGATCACTGGTTCCAGGAGCTCCGCTTCTCGTCGGGCGCCTGGCGGAACGAAGACTTCGCCGGCAACCAACTCGACGGAGGGCTCTGGACCGGGCTCGTCTACCGGGGCCCCCTGCAGAGCAGCGTCGGCATCTGGCCCAACTTCGCGCAGAAGGAGCACGTCGACGATCGGACCTTCGAGGGCCTGGAGCTGCTCTACTTCGACGTCACCATACAGCCCTCCGGCACCCTCGGGCTCGGGCTGAACGGGGACGTCGGTGACGTGGTCGACTACGCCAACCTCCGCAAGGCGCGCGAGGTGCGGATCGCTCCCTCGGTCGAGCTGCGCCTGGGGCGCAACGTCGAGGCCTCGCTGCAGCACACGCTGCAGCGTCTCACCTACGAGGGCGGATCCATCTTCACGGCCAACCTCGGCCAGCTCCGGGCCGTGTACAACTTCAGCCCCCGCTCGTTCTTCCGGACCGTCCTCCAGCTCCGCCATACCCGGCGCAACCCCGAGGCGTACGTCGCCGCGGTGGACCCGCGCACGACCTCGCTTTTCGCTCAGCTCCTGTACGCGTACAAGGTGAACCCCCAGACCGTGGTCTTTCTCGGCTACACCGAAGGCCGGGACGGTCTCGCAGACCGCGAGGGGTCGCACGTGCCGCTCACCACGACCGGACGGACCTTCTTCCTCAAGCTGGGGTGGGCCGTGCGACCCTGAGGACCGACTCGCGCGCGCGCGGTCGGTGGCGCAGGTTGTCGGGCGGCGAAGTCCCGCCATCCCTCGACCCGCGCCACAGGAGGCCCCGATGCGCACCCGACCGACGCTCCTTGTCCTCCTGTTCGTCGTCGCGCCGACGTCGAGCGCGACGGCGCAGGATACGCTCCGGTTCACCCCTACGGTCGGGTACCCGACGTTCGAGGTGCGGGACCCGGTCGCGCGCATCCACCCGGGAACCGTGCTCGTGTCGCGAACCATGCACGGCGCGTACTACGACGAAGGCGGTGGGGCCTTCCCCGGTGAGGTGGGCCCGTTCTGGATCGAAGGCGCGGAGCCCGACGACATGCTCGTGGTGGAGGTGGTTCGGGTCCGCCCCAACCACCACCTCGCCGCGGCTCAGCTGTATCCCGACTTCGGAGGCCTTGCCGCCGACGCGCGCTCCCCGATGCTCAACGACCCGATCCCCTTCCGTCGATACGAGTGGCGGCTGGATCCGGACCGGATGACCGGGACGACGACGCTTCCCGACAGCCGTACCGGTGAGATCACCGTGGACTTGAAGCCGATGCTGGGCCGGGTGGCGGTGGCGCCGGCGGGCCAGGAGGCGTTCGCGGGGCTGTGGCCGGGCAGCTTCGGAGGGAACATGGATGCGCCCGAGGTGCGCGAAGGCACCACGGTGTACCTACCGGTCTTCCACGAGGGCGCCTACCTCTACTTCGGCGACGGGCACGCGCTCCAGGGTGAGGGCGAGGTCAACGGCACGGGGCTTGAGACCTCGATGGACGTGGTGCTGCGCATCGACCTCGTCAGGAACCATCCCATCGCCTGGCCCCGCCTGGAAGACGATCAGTACATCATGGTCGCCGGAAGCGCCCGGCCGCTCATCGACGCCTTCCGGCTCGCGCACGTCGAGCTCGTGAAGTGGCTCGAGGCGGAGTACGGGTTCGGGCGACTGGACGCCTACATGCTCGTGGGGCAGCTCGCGGTGAGCACGGTCGCGAACATCGTCGATCCCAATTACACCGTCGTCGCGAAGTTTCCCAAGAGATACCTCCCCGATCGGACGGGCGGCTGAGCCGGATGGCACGGAATCCCCCGGGATCGCGGCAATTCTTCCAGAGCCCCGCGAAGTTCCGCCGCTGGCTCGAGAAGAACCACGACGGCGCAGCCGAGCTGCGGGTCGGCTTCTGGAAGAAGGACAGCGGCAAGGGAGGGATCACGTACGCGGAGGCCCTGGACGAGGCGCTGTGCTTCGGATGGATCGACGGCGTACGTCGGCGCGTGGACGACGAGGCCTACGAGATCCGCTTCACGCCCCGCAAGCCGGTGAGCAAGTGGAGCGCGGTGAACCTGAAGCGGTACGCTGAGTTGGAGGCCCAGGGGCGCATCGCTCCGCCGGGCCGCGCGGCGTTCGAGCGCTTCGACCCCGACAAGCACGAGCCCTACTCGTTCGAGACCCGTCCGATGACGTTTTCCACCGAGCTGAAGAAGGCGTTCCAGGCACACGCGGATGCCTGGCGCTCGTTCCAGGCGCAGCCCCCGGGGTACCGCCGCACAGCCACCTTCTATGTCATGAGCGCCAAGCGGGCCGATACCCGGGAGCGGCGCCTGGCTCAGCTGGTCGCCGTCAGCGCCCGAGGCGAGCGCTTGCCGCAGATCGCAGCCGCGCCGACCCACCGCAAGAAGAAGGGAAGCTGAGCGAACAGGCGTCGCCGGGGCCCGGCGCGTATCATTCTGGATCCTCGGTCGCTCGCTCCTCCTTCACCGGGCATTTGACCCCCGTGCGGAAACGTCGATGAGCGCGCCTGCGATCGATCGCCTGAACGAGGCCCTCGGGGGTCGCTACCGCCTGGAGCGGGAGCTGGGCGAAGGTGGGATGGCCACGGTGTACCTCGCCGACGATCTGCGCCATGAGCGTAAGGTGGCGCTCAAGGTGCTCAAGTCCGAGCTCGCGGCGGTGGTGGGCGCGGAACGGTTCCTGTCGGAGATCAAGACGGCCGCGAACCTGCAGCCCCCCCACATCCTGCCGATCTACGACTCGGGCCAGGCGGATGCGTACCTCTTCTACGT
>QJYK01000184.1 GCA_003248075.1 Gemmatimonadota bacterium
TCCACCTCCGGCGCCGGCCAGCAATCTTCGGCCAGCGCCTGGGCCTCAGTGTAGTCACCCGGGCAGGTATCCTTCACGTCGCGTGTATTGTAGAAGTGTACCAGGCCTTCGAGAGTCTTGAAGTACCCGTTGTGCGTGTAGGCTTTCACGAAGCCTGCGGAGGGCTTCCGGGCGACGTTGCGAAGCGTGGGGACCTTCTGCTTTCCCTCGTTGTCCCCGGCTTGGGCCGCGTAGTCCGGGCGCGTCGAGAGGAATCCGCCCAGGCCCCGGTCCACCCACGCGAGGCCGGACGGGTTGAAAGAGCTCGCATACCAGGGGTTCTCCGGGTTCGGCGGGACTCCCAGGTTGTCGAACGTGAAGTCGGTCAGCAGCGGTGGCTCGCCGTTGGGGCCGGCGTCGAGCACGTGGCAGGCGGCGCACTTCCCCTTCGCCTTGAACATCTGCAGGCCCATCTTCTCCTGGCGAGTGAGCCTGGTCAGGCCCAGGAGGAAGGCGTCGTATTTCGACGTGTACGCGTTGACCTCTGACGACGCCTCGTAGGCGGCGATGCTGAGACCGATCCTGTCGTACGCGGTCTGGACCTTCGAGCGGTCCGCCGCCGACAGGAGAACGGACGCGCCCTCGGTCGTGCACGGCGTCGTTACGTCCGCCGGCCAAGCGATGTCACACGCGTCCACGCCCCAGGCGTCCTCGAAGTCCGATCCGTAGGTCCCCGTGCACACGCGGTACACCACGCAGGCGTTGTCTGGCAGTGCCTGTTCAAGGGGATTGAGAAACGGGCCGAGGGCTTGTTCGGCCGCCGGACTGCCGAGCCGCTCGCCCGTGGCTCGGCCGTCCCAGAAGTTCCCGCCCACGAAGAGGGGGCCGCCCTTCTCCGAGACCCAGTGGAGGATCGGGCTGGGCGTGGCGTAGGCTGCCGAAGGAGGCTTGCGGTTCCCGAATCGGCTTGCGACGGAGCCTTCGTACACCGAACCGAGTGCGTTCACTTCCGAGAGCGGTCCGGTGAACCCGACCTCGGGCGCGTGACAGGCGGCGCAGGACTGATTGCCTTCGAGGGAGAGGCTGGCGTCGAAGAAGATCGATTTTCCCACGGACGACACTGTTGCGAGCTCCGCGCTCGCCGTGAAGGCGGTGGCTCGCTGGAACGCCGATCTGGCGGGCGGGCCGAGTGGGTCGTCGACGCACGATGAGGCGGCGCAGGCGAGGAGCGCCGGGAGCGTCAATCGAAGTGTACGGGTCATGGGTCTGTCCTCCTCGGGGCTGATCGGGACGCGTCCAAGGGCCGGGACAGGACGGATGCGGGCGCGTGGAGGGTGGTGATTCCGCGTTGTTCGAAACGGGCCTCGGGCCGCGGCCAGCGACGCGCTGCCTCTCCGGGCGACGGGCCGCCGGGCTGCACCTCGATGCCAGGGCCTCGTGGGCCCCGTGGCTCCGCGCAGGAGGACGCGGGGAAGGAGGGCAGGGAGGGGATCACATTCCACCTCCGGGCTCGAGGCCGACGGACCTGATTTGCGTGCGCGTGCCGTCGGCGGGGGGACTCGATGCATGAAGGATGGCTCGGACCGTCCCTCGTCGGCGTAGGGGACCGGACGATGTTGCCGTAGGGTGTTTCCCCACCCTCCGACAAGCGGCGGTCGCGCCCGCCGGAGGGGTCCGCCGGGCGTGGGACAGGGGGCCTCGTTGCCGATGGGGGCGTCGTCGTCCATTCTGTCCGCAGTCGCGTCGCCACCCATGCGGAGCTGTGACCATGCCCACCTCCCGGACACGTGCCCTCAGGGCCCTCTCCGTCGTACTCGCATTGGCCGTCCTCCTTCCCGCCGCGGCGCCGGTCGCATGGGCGCAGGAGGATGTGGCAGCCGCCGGATGGACGCCGGAGCTCTCCATGCGCTTCCGCGGCGTCGGGGGCGCGGCGATCTCGCCGGACGGGTCGCTGGTGGCCTTCGTCCTCACCGAGCCGAAGATGGAGGGAGAGCAGTCGGAGTACCTCAGCCACGTGTGGGTGGCGGCGGCGGACGGGAGTTGGTCCCGACAGTTCACGCAGGGCGACAAGTCCGCCTCGAGTCCCTCGTTCTCTCCGGACGGGCGCTACCTGCTCTTCACTTCGTCCAGGGGCGGGGAGAGTCAGGTCTGGGCGCTCCCGGTCGCCGGCGGTGAGGCGGCGCAGGTCACCGACGCGTCGGAGGGGGTGGGTAGCTATGCCCTGTCCCCGGACGGCACGCACCTCGCGTACACGATGCGCGATCCCGAGTCGGAGGAGTGGAAGACCGCGAAGAAGGAGAAGCGGGACGTCATCGTGGCCGACTCGGACTACCGCTACGTACACCTCTATCTCGGTCCCTTCGACGGCTCGATGCAGGAGCACGCGCACCGTGTGACAGAGGGCGACTTCACCGTGACCGGCTGGGACTGGGCCCCCGACGGACACTCCATCGTCTTCTCTCATCAGTCCGATCCGCGCATCAACACCGGTCGCCTGAACGGGGACATCTCCGTCGTGAACCTCGAGTCGCGGGGCGGCGACGGCGAGCACGATTTCCCGGTGCGGGAGCTGGTCGGTGGGAACGGAATCGAGGGGAACCCCCTCTTCTCGCCCGACGGACGCTCGGTCGCGTACGAGTCGACGGGGGACCAGCCCGAGCCGGTCGGGCTCGCGGACATCTTCGTGGTTCCGGCCGAAGGCGGGCAGCGCCGCAAGCTCCATGAGACACACGATCGGAGCGGCGGACTGGCGTCGTGGAGCCGGGACGGAAGCACCGTGTTGGTCGTCGAGTCCATGGGGACCACCCGTCACCTCCGGGCCCTGCCCGTGGACGGAGGCGCACCCCGGACCCTCACCACGGGGTGGGGCGTGATGGGGGCCACGGCCTTCGCGAAGAACGCCGACCGGATGGCCTTCACCTGGCAGACCCCGAACGACCCGCCGGACATCTACGTGAGTCGCGTGACGTCGTGGCAGCCCACCCAGATCACGGACATCCATGCCGACGTCCCGATGCCCGAGATGGGGAGGACCGAGCTGCTCACATGGAAGTCGCAGGACGGGCGGTACACGATCGAGGGGCTGCTGACGTACCCGGTCGGCTATCGGGCCGGTCAGCGCGTGCCGCTGGTGCTCAACGTGCACGGGGGGCCGGCCGGCGTCTTCAGCCAGTCGTTCACCGGCGCCCCGTCCATCTACATGCTCCAGACCTTCGCGCAGCAGGGGTACGCGGTGCTCCGCCCGAACCCCCGCGGGAGCACGGGCTACGGCAAGGAGTTCCGCTACGCGAACGTGCGGGACTGGGGGTACGGCGACATGGACGACCTCATGGCCGGCGTGGACCACGTGATCGACCTGGGCGTGGCCGACCCCGACCGACTCCTGCTCATGGGATGGAGCTACGGCGGGTACATGACGTCGTTCGCGGTCACGCGCACCGACCGTTTCAAGGCGGCGAGCATGGGGGCCGGCCTTCCCAACCTGATCTCCATGGTCACCACCACGGACATCCAGGACTACCTGGCCGCGCACCTCGACGCCGAATTCTGGGAAGACTATGCCGAGTACGAGCGTCACTCGGCCATCTACCGTATCGCGAACGTGACGACCCCCACGCAGGTCATCCACGGTGCGAACGACGAGCGGGTCCCGTTCACCCAGGGTCAAGAGTTCTACCGGGCGCTTGGTCGCCGGGGTGTGGACACGGAGATGCTGATCCTTCCCCGGACGCCGCACGGACCGCGCGAGCCCAAGCTGCTCATGGAAGTCACCCCGCACATCCTGGCGTGGTTCGAAAAATACGTGCCGGTGCAGCGCCGGGTCACCGAGGAGGGGGGAGCGCCGGAGGGCCTTCGGCACTGACGGCGAAGGGGGTGTGAGCGGGCGGTCGCGTCGCCTCGCGGCGCCGTGGCCCGTGGGGGGCTCGGCGCATAGGTTGGTGGCCGCGCTCGTCTCGACCCTCCGGCGCGGCTCGAATCGACGCCGCGGAAGGAGCAGTGCATGCCGGCCTCGACATCGCTTCCCGTACACCGGGGATGGGGGCAG
>QJYK01000341.1 GCA_003248075.1 Gemmatimonadota bacterium
GAGGGTCAATATGTCGTGAAGGTGGACCCGGCCACGCCGAACACCAGCACGCTGGTGCTGAGGAGCTTCCTGGCCAACACCGACACGGCGCACGCCAAGACGGCGGCCAGCAACACGTGCGACGGCGGCGGCCAGAACTGCCGGACAGTCGGCTCAGCAGCGACCAAGATTCCGCTGCCGAGTTTCGACTACAAGAACAGTCTTGTGAACAACACCGGCCGGGCTGACTGGACCTTCCTGTACTTCACCGGTGAGGTGAAGGGTCAGGTGACCCTGAGTGGCAGTGGCTCCGCCGCCTCGGGCATGAACATCCAGCTCCAGCTCTGCGCCAATACCAGTTGGACGCCGGCTGCGACGCCGGTCGTTCCCAACACGTTCACGTGCACGCCTTCCGGCGCCGTGGTGAACGGCGCGGCTGACTCGGGTGGCAACTACTCGTTCACGGGCCTCCGCGAGGGCGTCTACACGGTGACAGCTATCCCGGCCTCGGTCGGCTCCGGGCTGGGTACCGTGCAGGGCATCCTGTGGATTCTGGGCAGCTCCGATGTCCAGACCGTGAACCTGCCCGTGACCTGAGGAGCTGAGCGGCACACCAGCCGCGCAGACTCCAGCGAGTCACAAGCCCCCGTCGGACTCCGGTCCGGCGGGGGCGACTCGTTTCCCCACGTTCCATCCCCTCCTCCCTGCAACGTTCCAACGATCCCGCTGCAACGTCCCCGACGGCTCGTGGGTTTGCGTGCAACGCTCGCAAGTCCTTCCCGCCCAATCGGATTCGGCCGGCCGCCCGCGGGGTGGCCCACCGGAACGGGGCTTGCCCCCTGGCCTCCACGATGGACACGCTCACCCCCTGAGGGAGGGACGAACCATGAGTTGGAGGACCGTGCTACTCCTCGCACCCGCCACCCTGCTGCTCGGCTGCGGGCAGGAGTCCCTGTCGCCGACGGAACCGGTCGTCGCGGCGGCCGGGCGCTCCGAGTTCTCCGCGGCCGGTGGACGCAACCACGGCGCGCTGGGAATGGTCTACGTGAGCAGTCAGGGGCTCTGGTACGACACGTTCGTGACGGCCGAGACGCTGCCGGCGCACGGGAGGTTCCAGAAGCTGTCGGGCGGCGTGACCGAGTTCGGGCCCGGCGACCCGGGTTACCTGGGTGGACGCTGGTGGGTGGACGTGAACGGCAACGACCGGCAGGACGAGGGGGACGTCTTCCTCTTGTGCCCGCTGCTGCCGCCCGGACGGTCGACCCCGTGACGGCCGCGCCCGCACCGGTCGACGATTCCGGCCGGTGCGGGCCTCCCGTTCCGGTGCGTCATGCCGCTCGCGACTCCTCCTGGATTCTCCGCAACCGCTCGTCCCCGCCCAGGTCCAACCCCACCGAGACCTCGAGCGCGTCCTTCGCGCACACGGTGACGCAGGTCTGACACAGCATACACTCGGTCGAGAGAACGCGCGTCCCCTCCCGGAGGTAGTCCAGAATGCGGATGTCCATGGGGCACATCTTCTCGCAGGCCTCGCACTCGTTGCAGCGCGTCATGTCCCCCCGGATCTTCAGCACCGCGAACCGAGAGGTCGCCTTGAGGAAAACCGTGACCGGACAGACGTACTTGCAGAAAGCCCGGTTGTCGCGAAGCGCGACCGCCATTCCCACGGCCACGGCGTAGTAGAGCGCGTTCCCGGCGATCATCCACCGGAGGCCCGTGGGGCTTCCGTAGTAGAGCCGGTCCCCGTATCGGAACGCGTACCAGAGCACGGCCACGAGTAGGAAGCTCACCGCGAAATGGGCGAAGCGGAGCCACTCCCACCTTCGCGCGAGACGGCCGGGCGACCGCCGGAACGGGAGGAGGTCGAGGACCATGAGGGTCCAGCATCCCCACCCGCACCAGAGCCGGCCGATGAGCAGCGGGCCGATCACCTTGGCGATCAGGTAGTGGCTCACCACCCCGGCGCCGAGACCGCTGAGCAGCGCGAGAAACAGCCATTCGATCTGGAGGTTCTCGCTCTGGACCATACCCATGAACGCCAACAACCCACCGCCCACGCCCACCAGGGTGAAGCGCCGGCCCCACTGCTTCTTCCTCTTGGGGAGCACGGCATAGAGTGCCAGCCCGGTCCCCAGAACGGTGCCGATGTACCCGAACAGGAAGAGGGGCTGGACGAAGCCGGTCGAGCGCCAGATGCTCGCGCCCAGAGCCCAGAACCCGACAAAGCAGACCCCGGGCAACAGGAGCTGCCTCCACCGCACGGCGGGCCGCCTCGTCACGGGGGGCTCAGGGGGGTGGGCAGGCCGGCTTTCAGGTGACGCGCACCCATGGTTGGTCCGACCTCGGGAAGCATTTCGGTCTCGCATGCACCTTGCACCAACTGAAAAAACGTGCACCCCGCGTGCGGAGGGTGCAAGGGCGTCCGGCAAGTGCCTCTCGACGCGGGCCGCGTTACCTTGGTATTGGGCGCTGCGGCTGGACCGTTTCCCCGTGCGTCGACGTGCAACATCTGCCCGCTTACGGACTTCCACCCCTCGGGAGACCATGGGACGAATACTGATCGCTCTCGTTGCCATCGCGCTGGCGCTTTCGTCGACTCGGGTGGCGGGACAGGCCCCGGTGGGACCGCCGATCCCACCGGTCAATTGGCCGCAGGTGGCCGGCGGAAACCAGCAGGCGGGTCCGAGCGTGCTGTCGAGGGTCGGCTGGGGAATCGGCGGCGCGATCCTCGGCGCAGGACTCGGCTTCTTCGCGTCCCAGGTAGCGCATGGTGATTGGCACGACGGCAAGCCGATCGATCGATCTCTATGGGCGGTCGTCGGAGGCTCGCTCGGGCTCACCATGGGAGCCGGCTTTCCCCTCACGGGCGGTGGGCGGGGAACCGGCGGTACCGGCCTTCCAAGCGGTCGGGACCACCTGGGGGCGAGGGAGATGGAGGGTCTGGGCTTCGACAACGCCCACCAGGCCGTGTCGTCACTCAGGCCCGAGTGGCTCCGGATCCGTGGCGACCGGAGCCTCGTTCCGGCCACGGACCCCGTCACGGTGAGCGGGACCGGCGGGGCGGTAACGGTCAGCGGCTCCACGCCGCTGATCTCGGAATCCCGCACGATCCAGATCTACCTCAACTACGTGAACGTCGGCGGTACCGAGCAACTGCGGAACGTGAACGCTCGCGACATCCGCGACCTCTACTTCTTCGACACCGCCGCGGCGACGCTGCGTTTCGGGGGAAGCCACCCGCACGGGGCGATCCTGATCATCACCTGAGCGCGCTGGTCCCGTCGCCGGTGCTCGCCACGTGGCGACGGCGCCGACCGCCGGGGTCGCGTGTCGGGCTCAGGGCTCAGGGACGCTCCAGCGCATACGTGACGTCGAAGAAGGGGGTGGCCACACCGGCCGTGCCGATGGTGGCGCGCGCCGAGATGGCGTTTCCGAGACCCCCGGCAGCGCTGAAGCGCGTGAGGGCGAGCGTGTGTCGCACGACCCCGCGGTCGTAGGTCAACGCCATCTCGACCGGGTCCGGCACCCGGATGTTCACCAGGACGAACACGGAGTCCAGGGACACGGTGACACAAGCGGGACAGGACGGGAGGGCAACGGCGTCGACGTCGAACGCGATCCGGAGCACGGCATCGCGCACCTCGAACGGCTGCCCATCCACCAGCCCGTTCCCGGTTCCGAAGTAGTCCCCCAGCCAGCCCGCGGCCAAGGAGAACGCTTCGGACAGGTCGGCCTCGTCACTCACGGAGGTCGTGGCCTCCGCGGCACATCCCGCCAGGATCAGGGCCAGCAGTCCGACACCCACGTGCCGACGCCCGGTGACATGACCGTGCGACGGAGCTCCGTACCCGTACGTCAACGGGTTCCGCCGTCGCCTGCAACCTGGGCCACATTCCAGTCGGGCGGCTCCAGGCCGAGGATGTGCCGGACGAAGAAGTCGTTGCGCTTGCGCACGCCCCAGTCACCGCCGATGCCGTGATCGGCACCCGGAACCATGGCGAAATCGAAATCCTTGTCGGCGTGGATGAGCGCATCGACCACC
>QJYK01000197.1 GCA_003248075.1 Gemmatimonadota bacterium
GGTCGTCCGGGGTATGGCCGGCTTCGGCGCCAGCGCGCGCCTGCACACGGACCGGGTGCTGCGTCTCTCCAGCGACCTTCCGGTGATCGTCGAAGTGGTCGAAGACGAAGGCAAGCTCGCCGAGGTGCTGCCCCTGCTGGATACCATCATGGGTGGTGGGCTGATCACCATGGAGCGCGCGCACGTGATCCGCTACCGCGCCGAGCGGTAGCCGAGCCTGGCCCGGGACCGCGTCGAGCCCGCCGGCGAACCGGCGGTCGCAGCGCTCCCACCCTGGAGACCGAGGAGGACGCGGGATGATCCGAAACATCGCCGGCCTGGTGGCAGGAGTGCTCACCGTGGGCGTGGTCGTGCTGGCCCTCCAGTGGGTCGGCGCGCGGCTGTACCCGCTGCCCGAGGGTCTCGACCCACTCGATCCCGAGCAACAGGAGCTATTCCGCGAGTACATGCGGACGCTTCCCGCCTCGGGGTGGTTCCTGGCGTTCTCTTCGGAGCTTCTCGGTGCCTTCGCCGGGGCGCTCGTCGCAGCCCGGATCGCGACGTCACGGCGCCTGTGGATCGCGGGCGGGTGTCATTGTCGGGCTGGCCTTGGCCGGAAGCATCTCGAACTGGTCGTCCTTCCCGCACCCCACGGCCTTCGTCGTCGGTCAGATCGTGGGCTACCCGGTCACGTTCCTGACCGCGGCGGTGCTGCTGCGCGACCGCGTGCCGCGCTGACCGATCTCCGCTCGCGGGCGCTACTCGACTCGCAGCGTCTCCGCGGGATCCACCGCAGTCGCCCTCAGCGCCGGTAAGAGCGCCGCAAGGAGCGCAACCGCCGCGAGCGCCGCGAAGGCCGCCACGTAGGGGAGAGGCTCCCCGGCGTGCACCTCCTCGGTCAGGCGGGGCATCAACCCCGCGGCGGCGAGCGCTCCGAGCACACCGAGCAGGGCGCCTACACCCCACAGCCTCATCGCACGCCCCACGACCGACCGGAGCACGACCGCGGGGGCGGCGCCGAGGGCCATGCGCGTGCCGATCTCTCCCCGCCTCTGTGCGACGGCGTACGCGAGCACACCGTAGATCCCCACAGCCGCCAGAAGCACCGCGACCGCCCCGAATGCTATGAGGAGCACGAGCGCGATCCGGGGTCCGGCGACGCTCCGTGTCACCACCGCCTCGAGTGTGGATACCTGAGTGATTGGAATGCGGGGATCCGCCTCACGCACCGCCGCACGCACGCCCGGCGCGAGCGCCGACGGTTCGCCGTCCGTGCGCAACACCAAGATCATGCGGCGCATCGGGCGCTGCAGCACAGAAAAGTAGACGTGTCCGTTCCCGGGGCGTGCCAGGCTTTCGTCGGGGACCGATTCCACGACGCCCACCACGGTCGCGGTGGCGCCCGACAAAGCCCCCACGTGGACCGGCCTGCCGACCGGGGACCCCTCAGGCCAGTAGCGGCGCGCCAGGGTCCGGTCGACCACGACGACCGGAGCCGAGGCGTCGTCGTCGGCGTCCGTGAACGCCCTGCCCTCGAGCACCGGGATGCCCAGGGTGCTGAAGTACCCTGGAGCGACCGGGCGCATGTTGCCACCGGGGTCCGGGTCCGTGACCGAGGGGTCGGGATCGACCAGCTCGATGGAGGCGGACCAGTTCCGCCCCGTCAGCGGAAGGAATTGGACCCCACCGGCGTCCGTCACCCCGGGCAACGCGCTCAGCCGGGCGATGAGCGCTCGGTAGAACGCGACCCCCTCCGCCCCTTGGTATTCGCCGGCGGGAAGCTCGATCGCGGCGGTCAGCACCCCCTCAGCGCGGAAGCCGGGATCCCGATCGACCAAGCGGAAGAAGGCGGTGGACGCGAGCCCCACCGCAGCAAGCAACGTACACGCCAGAGCGACCTGCCCGACCACCAGGCCGTCACGCAGGCGTGCCGATCGCCTCGACACGCCCGCGCGCAGACCCGACTCCCGTAGGACCACCTGCGGGTCTGCCCGCAGCGCGCGGAGCGCCGGCGCCGCTCCGAACGCGAGGACGGTCGATGCCGTCACCACAAAGGCGAAGCCCAGCACGCGCGGATCCATGCTGAGCGAGCCCAGCGCGCGCATCGCCTCGAGGTCGGCAGACGTCAGCGCCGCCAGGCCGAAGCGCGCGAGTCCGAGACCGCCCAGGCAGCCGAGCACGCCCAGGAGCCCGCCCTCGATGAGGACGATGCGGACCAGGGGCCACGGGCCGGATCCCAGTGCGCGCCGTAGTCCGAGCTCTCGGGTCCGGCGCTCGGCCCGGGCCAGCATCACACCGACGACGTTCGCGCATGCCATCGCCAGAACGAGGCCTACCGCCACGAGCAGCAGCACCACCGCAGGGCCCGAGGTGCCGACGCGCTCCTCGTAGAGGGTACGAACGACCCGGGTCTGACCGCGCTCGACACGCTGCGGAACCGCCTCGGCAAGCCGGCCGGTCAGCGACCGCGCCGCGGCTTCGGGCGTCGAGCCGGGGCGGAGCCTCGCGACACCTCCGAGGAACTGCCAACCCCAACGTCCTGCGTCGTACCATTCGGGACCCAGGGCGAGCGCCCGCCAGGCCTCCGCCCCTCGGGGGAGGGCCCCGGCGGGGGGCGCGACCCCAACCACCCGATACCCACGCCCGTCGAGCCGTACGGATCGCCCCACCACCTCGCGATCCGCTCCGAACGCGCTCGTCCAGAGGCCCCAGGAGAGCACCACGGCGTCGTCGCCGCCCGGCACCTCCTCCTCGGGCACGAAGAAACGCCCCAACGCCGGTTCGACTCCCAGGATCCGGAAGAGCGAAGCGCTCGCGCGCGGCGCCTCGAGCCGCCTGGGCTCGTCGCCCTCGGTGAGGTGGACGGTCTCGCCCAGGGTCCACACACCGACGTCCTCCACGAGCGCATCGGCACCCCGGATGTCCCGAACGTCCAGCGGCGACAGCGCGAACGCGGCCTGCGGGGCCTCCCGCGAGCCCGAGTACACCCGCACCAGGCGGTCCGCGTGGGGGTACGGAAGCGGGCGCAGGAAGGCGGCATCGGCCACCGCGAAGATCGCGGTCGTCGCGCCGATCGCCGCTGCCAGGGTGACGGCGACCACGAGGGAGACCCCTACCTCCCTCGACAGAGCGCGAACGGCGTGCCGAACGTCCCGTCCCAGACCACTCACGATTCCCTCCTCGGAAAGCACCCCCACCAGGCGTCCGACCAACACGGCGACCACGAGGGACGCCGCCTCCCGCCCGTACCAGAGCTCCGCCAGGGCGCGGCGCGCACCCCTCTGCACGCGGCGCTCGAGCTCCTCGTCCAGGTCCCCGAGCGCATGCTGCTCATCCGGGCCCAGGAGGGTCCGGAGCAGCCCGCGCAGCAAGGAGGACGGCATGCCCGCCATCAGGTTTCAGCCAACAGGTCGTCGAGGCCGGCACGCATCCGGTCGAGGTCCCGGGTGCTCGAGCGGAGCTCCTTCAGGCCCGCCTCCGTGACGGTGAGGAAGCGCTTGGCACGTCCCCCGCGCGCCGGGGTCGACTCACCCAGCCGCCCCACGAGGAACCCTTTGGCCTCGAGCCGGCGGAGCGCCGTGTAGATCGCACCCCGGGTCAGACGTCGCCCGGTGCGTGACTCGATCTCGTCACGAATGGAGACTCCGTACGCGACGGCACCCAGTCGAAGGGCCGCCAACAGGATGAGTGACTCCAGCTCTCCGATCGCGCTCATGGTCCGCCGACTCCGGCCGGGGCGGTGAGGTCTCGGAGTATACGACGTCTACGAAATCGAGAAAGTTGGAAGCGAGGGTCCTCAGCTCCCTCGAACCAGGGCCAGGCGTGCGGCCGCCTGCGGATGGTCGGGCGCGAGCGCCAATACCCGCTCGTACTGTCTCACCGCTCGGTCGCGCTGCCCGGTGTACCGGTATGCCTCTCCCAGCTGGAACTGGCTGTTCGGGTCGTCGGGATGATCCTTCGCGTTCAGCTCGAACACGGCCACTCCGGCGGCCGCCCTTCCCCCGGACAGGAAGCGGTACCCGACGGCGATCGCTTCGGCGGTAACGTCCTGTGAAGGTCTTGCCGCCCGGAAGGCCTCATAGGCGACGCGCACGGGTTCGAGACCCTCCTCGGGGCCTATCCGCTCGAGCACGTCGGAGAGCGACACCAGACGGACGCGCCGCAAGGTCGAGCGCGCAGCGCCCCCGCCCACCCCGTTGCCCGAGACCAGATCGTTCACCCACAGCTCGGTGCCGGCGGGGGAGGAGGCGATGCCGTTCGGCTGGCTCATCGACGCAGCGAGCGCCGGCCCATCCCGCTCGGCCTGACGTCCATCTCCGGCGACCGGTCGATACGTGCCGTCCCGCTCGAGACGATAAACCCGATGTCCGCGGAACTTCGTGACGTAGAAGCCACCCCGTGCGAACGCGATGTGTCCGTTGCCTCCCGCCCCGGCGATCTCCGCGAAGCGCGTCGCAGCCCCGTCCGGCGTGATCCGCACCACGTTCACGTTTCCGAAGTTCACCACGTACAGATCGCCACGGTCGTCGAACGTGATCCCGTTCGGGCACGCGAACAGCTCGCCGGCTGAAAAGGTTGATACGCTGCGGTCCGGTGCCACCCGCGCGATGGTGCCCGCATTGCAGTTGCAGACGTAGAGCTCGCCTTCGCTTCCGGCGGCGATCCCGACGGGCCCGCTGAGCCCCTCGTCCACCCACGTCTCCACGGTGCCGTCCCGATCGACGCGGGACACGAAGTTGCCGTGGAAGCTCGACTGGTACAGCTCGCCCCTCGGACCGATCGCGTTCCCCGACGCGCCGTAGAACCCGCTCGCGTAAAGCTCCACAGGACCTCCCGGCGTGTACCTCCAAACGGAGTTCCGGAAGTCTGCGAAGTAGACGTAGCCCAGCGCATCCACGGCCACACCGCCAACCGCCCCCATCCCCGGCACGGTGTCCGAATCCACGACGGTGGTGACGCTGTCCGGGGGGATGGCGCTCTGGCCCTCCACGCCTCCGGTGAATGTCGTCCACGCGATCACGACCCAACCGGCGCTCTGCAGCATCCGGCCCACCATGCCCCACCTCCGTCTCGAGGGGTACCCGCCTCGCCCCTACGCTCGAGGTGACGGCATGTTGCTGGATGGCGCAGGTCGTGGTGTCAGATGAAGACGACCTGTGCCCCCTCCGCCTTCTCCCAGAAATCCATGGCGGTGATGCTCTCGGTGACCTGTGGTACCAGGTCCGAGACCTCCAGGCCGAACATCTCCATGGCCAGCTGGCACGCGTACAACTCGGCCCCGGCGTCTCCGAGGATCTCCAGCATCTCGCGAACGTCGGGAATGTCGAGCTTCTCCATCTTCTTCTTCATCATGCCGGTGGCCAGCGCCTCCATTCCGGGCAGTCCCATGACCGAGTGCGGCATGGGGCTCGACGGATTTCCCAGCATCCCCGCGTGGAGGTGATCCACCTTCTTGTCGTTGATGATATCCAATCCCCAGAACGTGAAGAAGACCATCGCCTCGAGACCCATCATGCGCGCCGCGTTGGCCATGATGAGGCCCGGGTAGGCCATGTCCAGGCTCCCCTTCGAGCAGATGATGGCGACCTTGCGCGAGGTCTCGTTCGCCTCGACGGGGGAGAGGACGTCCGCCTCCATCGTGGTGTTCATCAGATGCACCCCTTCGGCTTGGACAGGCCGGCGATTCGCGAGGCCAGGATCCCGGGTCCCTTGGGGAAGAGCTGGTACATCTCCTTCGTCGAGATCCCGGTTCCCTTGGTGATGCCGCGCACCGTCGGGGGGGCTCCCTTGTCCGCGTTCGTCCTGCGGCAGAAGTCGATCACCTGCCAGTGCTTCTCGCTGAGTGTGATCCCACTCCCCGCCGCGATCTCCGCCGCGATCTCGGGCGTCCATTGATCGGGATTCAGAAGGAACCCCTCGGCATCCACCTCGATCGGGCTTCCCGCCAACAGCATCGTGCTCATGTCGTTACTCCCGCGTCGTCGAAAGAGGTGGCCAGCGCCACCTCGGTCTTGGCATGGCCTTCGGATCCCATCTCCCGGAGCACGTTCAGCATGAGCGTCATGCCACGCCGCACTTCCGGGTCCCGCAACGCTCGCCAGAGCCCCGGCCGCCTGCGCGCGCCCTCGTCGGTCCCGTGCAGGGCCGTGGCGGCCCGGTCCGCGAGCTGCATGACGTCGGGCTGCGTGAGGTTGCGAACGGTTCTCAGGATTCCGACGACGTTGTCGCCGAGAAGACGGACGTCTTCTTCTGAGAACGACGTCGCAACCCGCTCGCCCATCTTCACCGCCTCCCGGGCGAAGCCGAGCGCACCGCCCTGCTCCAGCGCGTGGAGCTTGCGAGAGATCGCCTGGGAGGCGCCATGAACCATCGGCCAGAGGTCCTCGCGCATCTCCTCGAGCCCTTCGAGACGGTGTGTGACCGCGTCGATGACGTGCTCGATGCGGTCCATCTTGGCGTTGAGCGCCCTCAGCTCCTGGAGGATCTCCGACGTACCGGTCTCCGCCGGCGAGAGGTCCATCACTTCCGAGATCGTCATAGTCAGCTCCACTTGCCCAGCAGGGACATCTTCGAGTCGACGAACGGGATCTCGCGTCCAGCCAGCAGCTGGTTCCAGTAGACCGAGCGAAACGCCATCTTGCCCCAGTGGTTGGCCTCGCTCTCGCCGAGAAGGCTCAGCGGGCCGATGCCGGGAAGCGGGAAACGACCAGGAAGCGGCTCGGTGTCGTAGTTGAAGTCGATGAGCACCGCCTTGCCGAATCCGGTCTCGATGAAGCAGTTGGCGTGTCCGTCGAAGTCCTCGCACAGCTTCCGGCCATCGATGGCGCGGAGCACGTTCTTCTCGAGGACGTCCCCCTGGAAATGGGCCACCGACCCGGCCTTCGATGAGGGGAGATCGGTGGCATCACCGAGAACGAACACGTTCTTGTGCTCCTTGGAGCGGAGCGTCTCCCGCTCCGTGGGGACGAAGGCGAGGTCGTCACCCATCCCGGATCGCTCGACGGCCTCACTCCCCATGTTCGTGGGTATCGACACGAGCAGATCGTACCGGACCTCTCGCCCGTCCCAGCTCTTGAGGATGCGACCGTCACCGTCGATCTCGCTCGCGTTGAACTCGGTCTCGACCAGGACGTTCTTCTCTGCGAGCAAGCCTCCCAGAAGCGCGGATGCCCGTGGCTTGGTGAAGGCTCCGTCCAGCGGCGTCGCGTAGACGAGCTCGACCCTGTCCCGGTTCCCCTTCTGGTGGAAGAACCAATCCGCCAGAAAGAGAAACTCGAGCGGAGCGACCGGACACTTGATCGGCATCTCGGCAACGTTGAGCACGAGCCGCCCCTGCTCGAACCGCTCGAGGGCGTAGAACAGCTGTTGGGCTCCCTCGAGCGTGTAGAAGTCGAAGATGTTCTTCCGCCAGCCCGGCCCGGTCAGCCCCTCAGTCTCCGCGGGTACGATGCGGCTTCCGGTCGCGACGATCAGGAGATCGTACGGGAGCCTCGACCCGTCGGAGAGCCGGACGGAGGACGTGTCCGGGTCGATCACGTCGATGCCCGACAGAACGAGCTCCACCCCGTTCGGGATGAAGCGTCTCCTCGGCTTCACGACATCGCGGGCTCGGTAGATCCCGAACGGGATGAAGAGGAGGCCGGGTTGATAGACATGGCGATCGTCCTGATCGACCACGGTGATCGCCCACTGGTCGGGGTCCAGCGCCCTGCGGAGCTTGGATGCCATCATGGTCCCCGCGGTGCCACCCCCCAGGATCAGCAGCTTCTTCATCGTCCTTCCTCGTGTCGAGCCGCCGGGTTCTGTCACCGGCGCCATCGACACGAGGAGCAACAGCGATGCCGCATGGGGTCGCGCGCTTATGTGACTATCCCACAGCGACTTATGTGAATAACACACCTGGTGTACGGTCCTGAGGCGAAACGGAGCGTTGCAACGTCTTGAAACGTCTGAACCGTGACGTTTCAGAAGGGCCCGGGCCGAAACGGCAGTCGATCGGCCGCGTGGCGGCGGCCGCGGCCGCGCTACAGGCCGTACTCCCTCATCTTCCGCCAGAGGGTCGTGCGGCTCATGCCCAGGATGCGGGCCGCCTCGTCACGCCGATAACGAGCCGACTCGAGCGCCGCCCGGATGCGACGCACCTCGAACGCCCGCCGGGACCCGGCGCCGTCGGGGTCCGTTTCGTCCACGGACCGGACCGTCGCCTGCGCGAACGCGGGACCACCGGCGGGGAGGCGTGCATCCGCCTGCTCCTCATTGCCGATCTCGCGGGGGAGATCGCCGACGTGGATGGTCTGGCCCTGGCACACCGTGGTGGCGTACTCCAGCGCGTTCTCCAGCTCCCGGACGTTCCCCGGCCACCCGTATCCGAGCAACGCCCGGCCGGCCGACGGGGCGAGGCGGAGGGATCGACCCCTCTCCCGACCGATTCGTCCGAGGAGGTGGCGGATGAGCAGCTCGAGGTCCTCGCGGCGCTCCCGGATGGGCGGGATGTGGATCGGCACCACCCGCAGCCGATAGTAGAGATCCTCCCGGAAGCGGCGCTCGGACACCGCCTGGACCAGGTTCACGTGCGTCGCCGCAATGATGCGGACATCCACCGTCCGCGTACGCGAGTCGCCGACCCGCTCGAACGTGCGCTCCTGCAGGAAACGCAGGATCTTCGCCTGCAGGGTGAGGGCGAGATCCCCGATCTCGTCCAGGAACAGCGTCCCGCCGTCGGCCAGCTCGAAACGTCCGGCCCGGTCCTTCACCGCCCCGGTGAACGCGCCTCGAACGTGGCCGAAGAGCTCGCTTTCGAGCAGCTCGGGGGGGATCGCAGCGCAGTTCACGGCGACGAAGGGGCCGCTCCGTCGGTGGGAGGTGTCGTGGAGCGCGCGCGCGACCAATTCCTTTCCCGTGCCGCTCTCCCCGGTCACGAGGACCGTCGAATCGTTCTCACGAAGCAGCTCGACCAACCGGAAGATCCGTTGCATCGCCGGCGACCGGGCGACCATCCCCTGGAACGCCGGCGCCGGTCCTGGCCCCGTCTCGGGTCTCATCATGACCACGTAGCGCCCCTCGGGCACTCCGCACGAGATCGTCTCGGGAACCGCACCGACCGTGAGGGAAACGCTCCGCGTGGTTCCGTCGGGCCCTGAGATCTCCGCGGCCCAGCCCTCCCTCCGCTCGCCCTGGGCAACCGCCGAGCGGAACGAGGCGGCCGGACCGAAGAGCTCGGTCCCGAGGAGCTCTTCCAGGGGCGTGCCCTGAAGTCGGTCCGTTGGGATGCCGACGACTTCGGCGAGCGCTGGATTGAAGGCCGCGACGCGGAAGTCGGAGTCGGCCACGATGAGAAGCCGTCCGAGCGCACCCAGGAGCCGGAACGGGTCGATCGCACCCGCCGCAGCGGAAATGGGCGTGCCGGAGGGACGAACGAACTCGATGGCGCCGGTCACGGCGCCGGCCTCGTCACGCAGGACCTGCCCTGACTTGAGCACCTCGACCTGCGTGCCGTCCGAGCGGTACAGCTGGAGCCGCACGTCCTGCACCGACCCGTCCGCGAAAACTCCACAGCCCTTCAGGCACTCGGGGCAGCGGTTGAGCGTGAGACAGGAGCGCCCCAACACGTCGCGGGCGGCGAACCCCGTCAGGCGCTCCATCGCGGGGCTGAGAGCCACCACGTTGCGGTCCGCGTCGACGCGGAAGTACGGGAGGTCGGCCAGGTCGGCGAGCAGCGAGGTGGTGTCCCCTTCCCGGACCATGGGGCCTCCGTCGGGGCATGGTGGAACATCTCGTTTCAAGATGTTCCACGCATCGGGGTCGCGAAGTCGGGGATTCTCCCTTCCACTCTGTGGGGGCGGGGTTCCAGGTCCGCGGCCGGGTCAGGGACTGACGACCTCCCAGATCCCGAGGTCCGGCCTGGCCCGCCAGGGAAGGACCCAATCGGGCGCGTCCCCCGAGCGGAGTCGCGTCACGAACGGCGCCGCTCCGCCCTCCGGCGCCGCGGGAGCCTCGACACCGCAGGCCACGACCACGTCCACGCCGCGCTCGTCGATCAACCGCTTCGCCTCGTCGGGATCAGGGGTCTCGAAGACCCGCCTGGCATCCAGGATCCCCCTGGCGTTCCGGTGGTACGGCGTCGCCACCACCGAGTGGAGTGTCCGGTACAGGAGGACCGGCCCGAGGTCCACGTGCGCGAGCACGATGCGCGGACGGTCGCCCAACCCTGCAGGGTCGTCCAGCGCGGCGACGAGCTCCTCCACGGGGCAGGCCTGGGTCTGAGTGGCCGCCGCGGCCTGAACCGCACCCCCCGCCTCCCCACCGGCGGCCATCACGGCGGCGCCGAGAAGCAAGGGGCCGGCGATGATGGCGGCCCCCGTGAAGGCCCGTCGTAGCCCCGACAGGGGCGAGGCTTCGCGGACCCCGAAGGATGCCAGCGCATACGACAGCAGGGCCATGGCGCCGAGCACGCCGAGCAGCTCCGCGTACATGACGAAGCGTACCCAGCGAATGCCGAGGGGGAAGAAGAGCGCCAGCCCGACACCGAGCAGGATCCACACGTCGAAGCGCCGCGTCCCCCGATCCGCGGTCAGACCGCGGGCCACCACGACCGCGGCGATCAGCGCCGAGCCCAGGTAGGCGACGATCCGCCCCACGTCCGCCACTCCATGAGGAACCAGGAACGGCTGGAACTCGGTCAGGAACGGGAGCCAGCTCCGCTTGAGCTCCGGATCCACGTCCGCCATCGGCCCGGCGAAGAAGCCCGGATAGGCGAGAAGCACGACCCCGGACCCCACCGCTCCACCCACGACGGCGAGCAGCAGTCGACCGGGGCGGCTGAGGTCCGAGGCGAGCCCGGACGCTGCCGCGACCCAGAACGACGCCACCAGGCCGAAAACGAGAATGTGGACGATGGAGACGCGGTCGAGCTCGGGGGCGAGGAGCGCAGACGGCGGATGCTCGAGCACCACGGCCAGCGCCGTGACGCCCACGAGGCCGGCTCCTGCGGAACGCGCGCGGGTCGCCATCTCCCGCCCGCGGCGGATCCAGGAAAGGGTGAGGGCGAGGATGAGAACGGCGACGGGCACGAGGAACTCGGTGCTGATCCACACCCCGAATGCTGCCCATGCTCCACACGGCCAGCCGCGCACGGATGGGGACGGATCCAGAAGGAGCCGGATCGCCGCCCCGTGCATCGCCACGAAGGCGAGCAGGATCAACATGTGGTGATCGGCGCGCCCGGGCAGCGCATAGCCCATAGCTCCGACCTGTGCCAGCACGGCGATCATGGTGTAATAGCGGACCCGGGAACCGGCCAGCGGGCGCACCGCCCAGGCCGTCGCGAAGCAGACCGCGATCAGGAGCAGGGGCGACAGGGCCACGCCGGCCACGTGGAGGGCGCGAGAGAACCCCAGCGCAGGCCGGAGGACGCCGGTGAGCACGAGAATCAGCACGTCCACCGGGCGCGTCCAGTGGAGCGTCTCCCCGAACGGGGCGTCACTGCGGGGTATCGTGGCGTCGTACCACGCTCTCGACTCCGCGAGCTGACGGACGCGCACCAGGCGCATGTAGCTGTCCGTGTCGACCAACCTCCCGTCCAGCAGCTCCGGCACCACGCGCAGGACGAGAAGGGAGAACAGAGCGGTCACCGCCCCCGCGAAGAGCAGATCGCCGACCCGGGAGCCCCCGGGCGGCTCCCATGCACCGGATCGGCTCAGCTCGTCCGACACCAAGGCTCGCTCCTCTCGCAAGACGCAGGCCCTCGAGGAATCGGAGGGTCGCGACGGTGTTGTCGGTCCTTGGAGGACTTCTGGCCTGCTGCGGGCTCCGTCAACTCTCCGCGTTGTACAGCTCTCGTCGGCCCTCCACGACCAGGTCATGGTAACCCTGCATCGCCGCCTGCGCGTCGGGATCGGACATGACCTCGGACTCGAGCTTGCGGAAGGCTTCGAAATCCTCGACCTGGCTCTCGAGCACGAGTGTCCAGAATCGAACCCCGCCGACGTCCGTCATGATCTTGAACGGTCTGTGACCCATCCGGGACATGATCTCGTTCACCTTCTTGAACTTCGACGCCAGCTCTCGGACCTTGCCGGGCCTGCAGTGGAGCACTTCACGTACGATCAACATGGTGATTCCCCGATCCGTTGGTGAATCACCCCGGGGAGGGTTCCGGACAGGTAAGGCGTGAGGAGCAAGCGTCGCAAGTCGCTCCGGGTCGGCCCGGAGCCCCAAGAACCGCCAGAGGAGTCTGTCGTGTCCGATACCGCGCGGGTTCCCGACCGCAACGAGCTCGACGAGGTCGTCCGATTCTTCGAGGCGAAGGCCCGGGAGTATCTCGAAGAAGTGGATCGGAGGCCGGTGCTCGAGCCTCATGCCGACCAGGCCGCGCGCGACTTCGGCGGGGCACTCCCGCGCGACGGCGTCGGCGCGCTCGAGGCGCTGATCGAGCTGTGGGGTCTCGGACTCCCGGCGACCGCGACCACTTCCGGTCCCGGCTTCTACCACTGGGTCACGGGGGGCAGTACGCCCGCTGCCATGGGGGCGGATTGGCTGACCGGTCTGCTGGACCAGCAGGCCTACGCATGGCTCGGCTCGCCGCTGGCCGTCCAGCTCGAGCACGTCTGCCTCGATTGGCTGAAGGAGCTGTTCGGTCTGCCGGCCGCATGGGGGGGCATCATCACCACCGGAGCGAGCATGGCCAACTTCGTGGGACTGGCCGCTGCGCGACAATGGTGGGGCGATAGGCACGGCGTGGATGTCTCGGAGGCCGGATTGAGCGGCCTCCCACGCATGCCGGTCCACGCGAGCGGCTACATCCACGCCAGCGCCGTGAAGATGCTGTCGATGCTGGGCGTAGGGCGCTCGTCCATCGTGCGCCACACCCGTGACGCGGTGGGGCGCATTGATCTGGCCTCGATGGAGCGGGCCCTCCGCGCCCTGGACGGAGAGCCCGCGGTCCTCATGGCGGTGGCTGGCGAGGTCAACGCCGGCGATTTCGACCCCATCGGGGAGATGGCGGACCTCGCGGCCGAGTACGGGGCCTGGCTCCACGTGGACGGCGCGTTCGGCCTGTTCGCCGCCGCTTCGCCGAGGACCTCGCGGCTGGTCGACGGGGTCGAGCGGGCCGATTCGGTCACCGTGGACGGCCACAAGTGGCTCAACGTCCCGTACGACTGTGGTTTCGCGTTCGTACGCGATCCCTTGCTGCTGGCCCAAGCGTTCGCGTACACCGCTCGGTACCTCTCCGACCCGGACGATCCGCGTCCGGTCCTGGGTGGCCTGGGTCCGGAGAGTTCCCGCAGAGCACGGTCGCTGGCGGTGTGGGCCACGCTTCGGGCATACGGCCGTGAGGGCTACCGGCGGCTCGTCGAGCAGCACCTCGACCTGGCGCAACTGCTGGCTCGGCTCGTCGGCGCGTCTCCCGATCTCGAGCTTCTCGCGGACGTGCCGCTGAACGTGGTGTGCTTCCGGTTCAATCCCGGTCTCGGGGACGGGCCCGAGCTCGATCGGCTCAACGCCGAGTTGGCCGAGCGAATCCAGCGGGATGGCCGCTTCATGGTCGGCGGGACCGAATACGGCGGCCGGGTCGCGCTACGACCGACCATCGTGAACTGGCGCACCCGAGGCGCTGACGTCGAGCGGTTCGTGGGCGTGGTTCGCGAGCTCGGGGCGCGACTCGCAGACGGCATGGCGGAGGGCTGACCCGGATGCAAGGTCCAATTTCGACTGATTCGATGAGCGAGGGAGCGGTCCGGGTCGCGCTGGTGATGTGCTGCGCCGGGCTGATCGGCTGCGGCCGACGAACCGACGTGCCTGCATTCACGATGCGCGACAGCGCGGGCGTCGTCATCGTGGAAAGCACCCGGCCGGCATGGAACGACCGGACGACGTGGCGACTAGCGCCCGATCCGAGCCTGAGGATCGGAGCGGTGGAGGGGGAGCCGGGCTACGAGCTCTCCGACGTCACCGGTGTCGTACGCGCGGCCGACGGACGGATCGTGGTCGCGGACGGCGGCTCACAGGAAGTGCGCTTCTTCCGGCCGGACGGCACGCTTCTGGAGCGCCTGGGTGGTCGCGGGGAGGGACCCGGCGAGTTCATCGGGCTGTCCGGTGTGGGGCGCGGCTCGACCGGGATGATCTGGGCGTACGACTTCACCCTTCGTCGCATCTCGTGGCTCACCGCAGCCGGCAGTCTCGTTCGAGTCACCACCCTGGGCCCAGAGCCCCCGGTGCTGAGTCCGGTCGGGGCCCTGCCCGACGGCTCGTTCGTGCTCAAGCAGCTCTGGGGCGCGCAGCAGGCCGCCGGGGCGATCCGCCCGGGGCTGCGTCGCGACCCGGTCGCGTATGTTCGATTCGACCCGAACGGACGACTCGTCGACACGGTGGGCCTCTTTCCGGGTCGGGAGATCGTGCTCACCGAGGAGGGCGGCAGGGGCGTGATGTCCAGCGCACCCTTCGGGCGCACCTCGGTCGCCGCCGTCCGGGATGGCCTCCTCCTGGTCGGGTCCGAGACCCGTTTCGAGGTCGAGGAGCGAGCGGCCGACGGCCCCTTGATTCGGGTGTTCGGCATTCCCGGCCGTGACCTCCGCCTGAGGGACGAAGACGTCAGGCGCTACGCCCAGGAGCGACTGGCAGCCGCGCCGCCCGACCGGAGGCGGGAGGTCGAGAGGGACCTTGAGGACGCGGCGTACCCAGAGCTCCGGCCCGCGTACGGCGACCTGATCGTCGACGCCGAGGGAAACCTGTGGGTCGGCGCGTGGGCCCTCGCCGTTCCAGAGACGTGGACCGTGTTCGGAGGCGACGGAGCCTGGCTGGGTGACGTGAGGATGCCTCCGGGCTTCTATCCACGCGACATCGGCGACACATGGGTGATCGGTATCGTGCGCGACGCGTTGGACGTGGAACAGGTCGTGATGTACCCGCTCGTGAAGCCTGGATGACCGAGGGGGTTCGCCCCGGAGACGTCGCGCCGGCGTTGCCCGGCCCGCCCGCCACGCCCAGGATTCCATCGCCGACACGTTCGATCTGAGGGGAGCACCGATGATCCCAGCAAGAGAGGCCCTGGAGCGCCTCGTGGCCGGGAACCGCCGCTTTGTGGCCGAGGCCGGGGGGCAGGCCGAGACCACGGGGCCGTCGCGCCGAGCCGAGCTCGTGGCGGGTCAGAACCCGTTCGCGATCGTCCTGGGCTGCTCGGACTCGCGTGTACCGGCGGAGATCGTGTTCGACCAGGGGCTCGGCGATCTCTTCGTCATCAGGGTGGCGGGCAACATCGTGTCGCCGTCCCAGGTGGGGAGCGTCGAGTTCGCCGCAGACCGGTTTGAAACGCGCCTGGTCGTGGTGCTCGGACACTCCCAGTGCGGGGCCGTGGCCGCGACCCTCGAGGAGCTCGAGCGTCCGTCTCAGAGCCGCTCGCCCAACCTCCGCTCGATCGTCGATCGGATCCGTCCCTCGGTCGAGAGTCTCCTCGAGACCGAGCTGAAGAAGGATCCGGAGGCGCTCCTCGATCGTGCCGTGCGTGCCAACATCCGGTCGTCCGTGGACCGCCTCCGTCACGGCTCCCAGATCCTGGAGGAGCTGATCGACAGGAACGGACTACTCGTGGTCGGTGCCGAATACTCGCTCGAGACGGGCGTGGTCGACTTCTTCGACGGTTTCGGGGGCTGACCCGTGACCGGCAGCGGACAACAACGCGTCATTCCACCGAGTGACCGGCCTCACCTCCCGCCGTCCGAGCCCGCCTCGGCGGTCTTCTCGCCGGCGCGCACCGCGATGTAGGAGAAGTTGAAGCACATCTCGTCGAACGAGCCGAAGCCGCCGTAGACGGTTTCGTCCGTCTTGTTCTCGTACGTGCATTCGACCGCCAGCGTGGCGCCCTTGAGGTCGTCCCGTTCGAAGACCTTGGGCGTGAGGAACGTGAAGTCCCGCTGCCACGCCAGATCCCACCTGGGAATGGAAAGGAGGGTCTCGCGACGGCCGTGCCGGTCCGTGAGCGTGATCTCTCCCGAGTGGCCGAATGCGTGCATGTGCAGGTTCGCAGAGTGGATCTCGAGGGCCTGGATCCGATCTTCGTCGACATCGGTCACCCGCGCGATGTAGGGAAGCAGGTCCTCCAGATCCTCGGAGTACGCGTACGTCGCCATCCCCCCCGGCGGAATGACCATGGACTGGTTGTCCTCGCCGCCCAGCCACTCGTTGCGTGTCTGGGGCAGGTGCATCGCCGCCCGCTCGACGGTGGGGGCGGTCTGGAAGTCGAGGTGCGTGTTCGAGTCCGCGACCCCCGGGGACTCCTTCGTATAGTAGTGCATCTGCACGACGAGGCCCGAGCCCGGCTCCATGCGCAGCCCGGTCCCCTCGGGGAAGACGTGCCCATCCATGCCGGGCGCCCAGTGGGCCAGCCAGAAGCTGCCGTCGTTCAGCTGTCGGACCCCCTTCGGGTAGCGCTCCTCGTACGCCGTCCGCTCCGCCTTGCGACCGAGCCGGTCCGGAACCGCCCCGCCGAAGCAGCGATACCCCATTCCGTCCTCCTCCACGGCCAACTCCTTGAAGCGGCCCTTCATCTCGGGCGTGACCGCGAACACGACCACGTGGTGAGCGACCTTCAGGTTGCCGGGGACCGCCCGGAAGCCCGTCACATAGGTGGTGGTCTCAGGCGTCCAGTCGACCACGAAGCATCGGTACTCGTCCGAGTCGGTCTGGTCGGGCAGGTACGACTGGCCCGGCATGACGTCGAGGGTCAGGTCGGGCTCGAACGAGGCGTGCACGACCCGGGATCCCTGATCGGGGCGTGGCTCGCCCTTCGCCAGCCCCCCTTCGCGCCAGAGGCGAACCAGCTCGATGGTCTCGGGACTCAGGGACAGATCGCCCTGATAGTCCTGATGCCCGGGCTCGGCGAGCCAGGGCGGCATCTTCCGGTCCAGGATCATACCGGCGATCTGGCGGCGGCGGCGGAACGCCTCCTCCGGGTCCTCCATCGACCACGCGATGCCCGCCTCCGAATGGCAGCGGACGCAGTTGTCGTTGAGGATGGGCCTGATGTCCTGGTAGTAGTCCTGGGCCCGGACCGGGCTCACGACGACAAGGAGACAGAGGGCGGACAGCGACGCGGGCAGGCGCATCGGGATCTTCCTCGAGGAGTGCAGGGAGCAGAACCGTTCCTAAGGTAGTGCGGTGCGAGGCTCCGGCCCAAGCGTCGCGTCCCCGGACGAGGGCTTCCGAGGGCTCCCGGTGCTTGCGGGAGCCATCGGCGTTCGATATATAGAGAGACGATATACAGAGTGCCGATACTTGGAGGGGCCGTGCGCGAGACCGACTTCGACGTTCAGGGATTCGCCAGGGACATCAACGAGCTGCTCGTGTTGTCCGCGCTCCGCGACGAACCGAAGCATGGCTACCAGATCGCCCTCGACGTCGAGACGGACAGCAACGGCTTGTTCCGGTTCCGGCACGGAACGCTCTATCCGATTCTCCATCGGCTGGAGGACGCCGGTCTGATCCGGGGATCGTGGGCCGACGAAGGGGGACGGCGGAAGAAGGTCTACGCGCTCACCGAGCGTGGCAGGCGGCACCTGAGTGGGGAGACGAGCCGCGTGCACGAGATCGTGTCGAGACTGCTGAGTCTCCTGCGGCACCCCGGCGAGGCCACGGCATGAGCACGAGGGCGGTCAGGGTCTTCCTACCAGCCCTGCGAGAGCTCGAGCGGGAGTTGCAGGCGCCGATTCCGGCCCGGTTGCGAATCCTCCGGGAGTTGGAGTTCGACCTCGAGGAGCTGCTTGCCGCGCTGCTCGCAAACGGGGTGCCGCCGGAGGAGGCCCACCGGCGCGCCACGGAGGCGCTGGTTCCGGACCGCCACACCCTCGCCATCCTCGACCGGCTTCACGCCCCCCTGTACCGGCGACTGACTCGTAGGGTGCGGGAGGAGCGACTGAGGCTGATCGAGCGCTCACTGCTCGTGATGGCGACGGTCGGCGTTCTGGCTGCCGGGACGACCGGGCTCTTCCGCGCAAAGCTTCTCGTCGACCCGTCACCCTACCTCTGGCCTGTGCTCGGCCTCGGTGCGCTCCTGCTCGCCACGGCCGGGAGCAAGGTGTTCGAGGTATGGATCAAGCGTGACCACCGCGTCCCGGCCCGGGGCCTCGGGGCCATCCTCGGACTTTCCGCCGCGGTGCTCCTCGCGGGGTTCGGCGGGACGATCCTCGACTTCTACCACCTCACGGCCCTGTTGGCGCGCGCTCCGGACCTGGCCAACGCGCTCGTGCCCGTCTGGCTCGTGCGCGACTGCGCGCTCCTGTCCGTTTCGATCATCCTGGCGCTGGCTGGCGGCCTCGTCTGGCTCGTCCTGGCACAGTGGCTCGCTCTGGTCTCGGGGGCGCGGCGAAGCGCCCTCGGCCTCGACACACATCACCCCTGACGGAGGTTCGTCGTGATGCTCGGCATCATCTGGAGGGACATGGGCTTCATGCGCTGGCCGCTCGCCTTCTCGCTCGTCGCCGTGCTGTTGTTGGCGTTGTGGGCGGCTGTCCGCCTCTTCCGTCCGGGGGCGGCCCCTGACCTGCGCACGAAGGCCTGGGTCGATGCCATCCTCTTCTGGGGCGGGTTCGCGGTCATCAGCGGCGTGCTCGGTACCCTCGTCGGCATCGTCATCGCGGCACAGTCCATCGAGGCCGCGGGCCAGGTGTCGACGATGCTCGTCTGGGGCGGGATCAAGGTGGCCATGCTCACCTCGGTGTTCGGGATGCTCATCCTCGGCTTCGCCGCCCTCGTCTGGTTCGTGCTCCAGCTTCGTTGGAGGTTGCTGGTCGCGGACGCGGAGGGGCGAGCTCGGGCCTGAGGGCGGTCCGCGGATGGCATCGAGGGTGGCGTTCCTGAGGGGGATCAACGTCGGGGGTCATCGCGTCAAGATGGAGGACCTCCGCGCCCTGTTCGGGCGCGCCGGGTTCGGGGATGTCCGCACGTTCATCGCCAGCGGGAACGTGATCTTCGAAGGCGGCCGTGGATCGTCCGCGAGTCAGGAGCGGACCATCGAGGCGTTCCTCGCGCGCGCACTCGGCTACGAGGTCGCCACGTTCGTTCGCGGCATCGACGAGCTCCACGGGATCGCGGCCGTGCCGACCTTCATGGCGGCCGACTACGCGGATCCTTCCTACAACCTGCATGTCATGTTCCTGAGGAGCGCCGCAGGGGCCGAGGTCCGCCGGGCCCTCGAGGCCCTCCAGAGCGATCGGGACGAGTTTCGCTTCGCGGGCCGGGAGGCCTATTGGCTCACGCGCGGCAGGATGAGCGAATCTCCGCTCTTCGCCGGCGCGCTCGCCAAGGCCACGGCGAGCCTTCCCCACACCATGCGAAGCGTGAAGTCGCTCAGGAAGCTCCTCGCGAAGCACGGCTGAAGGGCTGGGAGGGAGCGGGCCTGCCCTGCGGCCCGCCGGCGCTCGCCGGGGTTCCCCCGCGCCGGGCCCCTTCCGATCTTTCGGGATGACGGATCCTGCCCGAGGACCGGCCGCCGCCGCGGCCGGGACGGGCGAGGGGCCTGGTGGCTCGGCACCCTCTCCCCTCCTGCTCTACGACGGGGTGTGCGGATTCTGCGACGGCACGGTGCAGTTCGTCCTCCGTCGCGATCCGGGGGGCCCGATGCGCTTCGCGACGCTGCAGGGCACCGCCGCCCAGACGGTCTTCGCGCGGCACCAGGGACTCGAAGGAGTCGATTCCCTGATCCTGGTCGAGCGCGCTCCATCGGGTGCCGAAAGAGTTTCGGTGCGCTCCGAGGCGATCCTGCGACTTTGCGCATACCTGGGCGGAGTGTGGCGCCTGACCTCGTTGCTGCGCATCGTGCCAAGACCCCTCCGCGATTGGGGATACGATGCGTTCGCCCGCTACCGCTATCGGGTGTTCGGACGATACGACGCGTGTCCGCTTCCGTCCCCCGAGGTGCGCGCTCGCTTCCTGCCCTGAACAGGCGGCGCCCCGATCCCGAGGCGCTTCAGCGGTTGAACGGCAGCTCGCTGATCCAGTGGAAGCCGCGACGCGTCAGGAGGAAGGACCTCTCGTCGAAGCGGCGCAGCCGGATCGAGAGCGTGTCGCCCTCCCAGAGGCCCCGGGCCTCCAGGAGGTCCGGCTCCAATCGATCGAAGGTGAAGGTGCGCACGTCCTCGGGGGAGACGAGGCTCTGCAGTCGGAAGACGCCGGCCACGGTGTCCGGCTCGAAGCCGTAGCGCAGGGAGCCCTCGCCTTGTAGCGGAGACGTCATCGTCTGAAGCGCGGCGAGCCGACCCTCGACGATCATGCGTCGCCATCGGACCGAGTCGCCGAGCAGCGCCGGAAGCGTGTCCGCATTGCGCACGAACCGCTCCGCCTCCCAGATGCCGTACAAAGGAGGCAGCTCACGTCGCTGCCGGTGAACGGCCCACGAGGTGGACAATGTGGTCCAGGTGAAGAAGCCGATGAGTACGGACTTGACCACCCACCCTGCCACCCTCGCGCGACCCGGCGGGAGCAGGGCCCCCAGCGTGCGAGCCTCGGTCGGTCGGTTGAGCACGAGAACCGCGATCAGCCGACGCACATCCGGGAGCAGGAGGAAGCCGGCCATCACCAGGAGATGCGACGAGAAGAGCTTCACCGGCACGTCGTAGGCGTAGTTCATCATGACCACGTTGCTCAGCACGACGACCAGCAGCAGCGCTCCGAGAGTCGTGGTCCTCCTGAAGAAGATCAGAAAGCCGCCCAGGAATTCCCCGGCCCCGGCAAAGAAGCTGAAGGCCGGCGAGTACCCCATGAACTTCCAGAGCAATCCCATCGGCGAGCCGTTGCCGAGCGGCTCCAGGAGGCGGACCAGGCTTGGATAGGGGAACTGCGTGGGGATGATCTTGAACGCTCCGTACGAGAGCATCGTGGCACCCAGGTAGAACCGTACGTAGGTGCGCAGGGCGTCCAGCAACCGTCCGTGGGACGCCCGACCGCGTGCGAGGAGGCTCCACGCGAGCGCGCCCGCGGCCGCCACGACGAGCTCGACGACAAGGATCGTGAATGCCTGAGCCGTGTCGCCGCTCCCGGTGGGCTGGATCACGACCTCCAGGCCCAGGACGTGAGACCCGACCCATCGCGACACGGCGTCCTGGAGGTCGCCCCACCAGCCTGCGACCGACCGGGTTCCTGGGATCTGCCCCAGGGGGAAGGGCAGCGCGTAGATCACGAAGTAGAGGAATACGAAGCGGAAGAGCACGCGGCTCCAGGCACTCCACTCCGCACGTCGCTCGTCCATTCCGCCCTCTGTCCCTTTCTGCGGATTTCCCCGCCCCGGCCTCGGCTGCCGCAGCCTAGGGTCGCCGACGGTCGGTCACAAGCAGGCGGGAGCCGGCGCTTGTTCGAGCCGCCTACAGGCGTGACGTTTTGCTGATTCGCGGCTCGCCGCACCACAGCCCGTCCCGCTGCCGGAGGAATGTCGTCTGATGCGCGCGGTCACCTTCAACGTCACGGTGCCGAAATACCTTCTGGGAAAAGCGTTCGGCCCCATGACCGAATCGGTCCTGTGGGGCGCGGCGAGCGGCGTCAGGCTCGTGGACGTGCCGGAGGTCGCGCTCCCGGGCCAGAGATGGCTGCGAGTCGAGGTGCTCAAAGCAGGAATCTGCGGAACGGACATCGGGAACCTGACGCTGAAGGCGAGCCCGGCTCTCGAGCCCTTCGGCTCGTTTCCGGCCGTGTTGGGGCACGAGATCGTGGGGCGCGTCCTGGAGGTCGGCCCCGCCGTCCGCCGGGTGGAGGTGGGCCAGCGCGTCGTGATCGACCCCATGATCTCCTGCACCATGCGCGGCTGGGAAGAGCCGTGCCGGGCGTGCGCCTCGGGGCGCCACGCCACATGCGAGCGAGCGGGCGAAGCGGGGCCGCTCGTGATCGGAGGGCGTCCGATACGACGCGGCACGATCGTGGGCTACCACGCCGACCTCCCCGGCGGGTGGTGTGAGCGCACCATCGCGCACGAGGACCACGTCTTCGCCGTTCCGGACTCGATGGACGACCGGACCGCGGTGCTCATCGAGCCGTTGGCCATCGCCCTTCATGCGGTGTTGGCCAGCCGACCGTGGGGGGCCGGGCCCACCCTGGTCATCGGCAGCGGTCCGATCGCCCTGTCGACCGTCTGGGCGCTACGGGCGGCGGGCTTCGAAGGCGGGCTCGTGGCGCAGATCAAGCGGGGTCACGAGGCGGTGCTGGCCCGCGCCTTCGGAGCCAGCGAGGTCGTGACTCCGGGTGCAGAGGCCCGGGAGGCGTTGATCGCGACGGGCGCCCACGCGTACATGCCGATCGTGGGTCCCGAAGTCTACGCGGGCGGGGGCTTCCCGCTGGTCTTCGACTGCGTCGGCAGCGCCCAGACCGTCGCCCAGAGCCTCCGCTATACGGCGCCGCGCGGGCGTGTGATCCTGCTCGGAAACGCCCCGAAGCTTCCGAGACTGGATCTGACGTTCCTTTGGGCACGCGAGCTCCGGGTCCATGGGCACGTGGGTTACGGCCGGGAGGAGTGGCGCGGAGAACAGGCCCACACCTTCGAGGTCACCCGTGATCTGGTGGCCGGGTCGTCGCTCCCCCTGTCCGGGATGGTGAAGCACGTCTTCCCCCTGGAGCAGTACCGGGACGCGTTGTCCGTCGCCCGGAACCGCCGCGCGCGCGGGTCCATCAAGGTCCTGTTCGACCCCAAGGCGTGATGAGCGCCGCTGCCACCTCGAAGGGCGACCCACGAGCCACGCGCCCCGTCGGCGTCGGGGGCTGAGATGCAGGGCCGTGTGATCGTGGTCGGCGGCGGTGTGGTGGGCGTGAGCTGTGCCTACGAGCTCGCGGCGCGGAGTGTGGAGGTGGTACTCCTCGAGCGGACGACGCTGGCCTCCGGCGCGTCGCGAGGGAACGCCGGCACGGTGAGCGCCGGGCACCCTCCCCTGAACAAGCCCGGTCGGGTCCCGCAAGCCATCCGCCAGATGGGCGACCCCTCGAGCCCGCTGTACATCCAACCTCGATGGGACCCCGCGCTGTGGAAGTGGCTGGCCGACTTCGTCCGCTACTGCACGGACCAGCACGTCGAGGCGGCAATGGGGGTCATGGCTCCGCTCGGCCTCGAGGCGCTGGCCGCCTTCGAACGGATCCTGGCCGCGGAGACGATCGATTGCGGGTATCGGGCAGCGGGATACTTCGATGTGTGCGCGACCGAGCGGGGCCTGGAGGGCGCATGGCACGAGGCCGAGATCATCCAGCGGCACGGATACCACCCGGAGAAGCTGGACGGCCGTGGGCTCCGCGCTGCCGAGCCGGCCCTCACCGAGGACGTGCTCGGTGGCGTCTATTTCCCCGAAGCGGCGACGCTGGACCCATACGCGTTCGTGGTCGGGTTGGCGAACGCGGCCCGGAAGCTCGGTGCGCGCCTCCAGGAGGGTGCGCCCGTCACGGAGCTGCTCACCCGATCCGGTCGCGTGACGGGCGTGCGACTCGCGGACGGCTCGGTCGTGGCGGCCGACGCCGTCGCCTGGGCCACCGGGCCGTACGACCTGGGGCTGGTGGAGCGCACCGGTGTGCGCCTGCCCGTCCAGCCGGGGAAGGGATACCACCGCGACATCCGGGTCGGCCCGCGAGGAGCGCCGCCCATGCGCATCGCATGCGTGCTCAACGAGGCGTCGGTCTTCTGCACACCGATGAGGGGCTTCGTGCGCTTCGCGGGCACCATGGAGTTCTCGGGCCTCAACGATGTCATGCGCCGCGAGCGACTGGAGCAGCTCACCACTGCGGCGGCGCGCTACCTCCCCGGCCTGGGTGACGACGAGCCGATATCCGAATGGTGCGGCCTCCGACCGATGGCCGTGGACGGCCTTCCCATCGTCGGACTCGTGCCCGGAGTGGAACGGGTCGCGGTGGCCACCGGACACGGGATGCTGGGACTCACCCTGGGACCCGTGTCCGGTCGGATCGTGGCCGATCTCCTCATCGACGGCACCACCGACTCCCGCTGGGCGCCACTCGGACCGGAGCGCTTCGGCTGACCCCTCCCGGGCGCCCTAACGCACGTCCACGGCGAGCCGCTGCGGCCCGCTGAGCTCCAGGAGCCGCACCTGGTCGCCCGAGGTCAGGCCGGCGGCCCAGACCATCTCGTTGTCGTCGACACATAGCGTTCCCGCCCGGGTGACGCGGGCCCCGCCGACAGCGCGCGTCTCCCCCACGCCGTCCAGGCCGGCGCCCTCGCGGCGCGCCGGAGCGAGGTGGATCACCAGCGCCCGGTCCCCACCCAGGTCCAGGGGACGCTCCTCCCCGCCGCAGGCCAGCGGCGCCGTCACATCCACGATCTCGACACTGTATCCGGGGAACGGCGCCGTGTCCGTGAATCGAAACAGCACCCGGTCGAAGGTCTCGTGGGACGCGGTCACCACCTCCAGCACCCCCGAGCGCGCGGCCGCCGGGCGCGGCTCATGCGAGACGCGGTTGTTCGTCCAGGGGACCTCGACCGACAGCTCGGCAAGAGACAGGCCTGCGAGATCGGCCTCCGTGAGCGGCGCGCGCGCCACCGGCGTGACCGCCGCGTCGGCTTCCGGCGTCCCGGCCCCTGGCCCGTCGGCGGATGCGTCGCCCCCGCAGGAGCCGGCCGCGAGAAGGAACAGGAGGGGCACGAGTGACGGAGCGATCCTGACGTTGGCCATGGGCGTTCTTTTCGTGGTTCGAGCGGGTACCTGGAAACCGGTCGGTCGCTTCCTACACGAACGTGGTCCCGAGGTTGCGGGAGACGGGGATCCGCGGCGCGGACGGCGCGATGGCGGGAGGCGCGCTACAGATCCAGACGCAGCACCTCGGGATACACCCGGCTCGACTCGCGCGCCCCGTCTGCATGGACGTTTTCCACCCTGAGCAACGCGACTTTCGCGGCCAACCCACCGCTGAAGCCGCCGAGGCGATGCTCGGCGGCGACCACGCGATGGCATGGGATGATGATCGGAATCGGGTTCGCACCCACCGCCTGACCGATGGCCCGCGCCAGCTCGGGGCGACCGATGGTCTGCGCCAGCGCACCGTACGTCGTGAGGCGGCCATACGGGACCTTCAGCAGCTCGGCATAGACCTCACGCTGGAAATCGGTCACCGCGTCGAGGTCGAGTGGAAGGTCGAAGGCGCGACGGGAACCCGCGAAGTAGTCGCGAAGCTGCCCCACCGCGCGGGCCAGCGTGGGCGGCCAGGCTTCGGGCGACTGCACATGCGCGTCCGTGGGAAGGCCCCCGAACTCCACGCGTCGAACACCCTTGTTCGATACCCACACCGTGATGGGCCCGGCCGGCGAGTCCGGAAGATGAGCGGAATAGACATCGGACGCGTTCACGGCTCAGCTCCTTTCGCGCTCCTCTTGAGGGCCTCCTGCAAGGCGTCGAAGCCCAAAAGCGCGCATTTTATGCGCACGGGGAACTTGCTCACGCCGGCCAGCGCACGCAGATCGCCCATGCTCGGGTCCCGCGACGCCTCGGCATCGCCGTGCATCATCTGCGTGAAGCGGGATGCCAGCGACTCCGCCTCGTCGAGCGAGCGTCCCTTGAGCAGGGTCGTCATCATGCTCACTGACGCCTGGGAGATGGAGCATCCGTGGCCCACGAAGCGGGCCTCGGCGATGTGATCGTCGTGCAGGCGTAGCTGGAGCCGGATCTCGTCCCCGCACACCGGATTCCGCATGTGAACCTCCACGGTACCGTCGGGAAGCTCACCCCTGTTCCGCGGGTTGCGGTAGTGCTCGAGGATGAGCTGCTGGTACAACGAGTTCAGCGGCGGCGTTTCCATGTGCGCTGCAATGTAGGGTCGAGGACGCGCCGCGACAGGAGGGGAGGGGCGCGCTAGCCGAAGATGGTACGCACCGCTTCCAGCCCCTCGACGAGGCGGTCGACGTCGGCCCGCGTGTTGTACAGGTAGAACGATGCCCGCGCCGTCGCCGAGATACCGAAGTGCTTCATGACGAGCTGAGCGCAGTGGTGACCCGCGCGTATCGCGACTCCCTGGGAGTCGAGAATGGTCGAGATGTCATGGGGGTGCGCGTCACCCATCGTGAAGGACACCACCGCGGAGCGCTCGTCGAGGGACTCGGGCCCGTAGACCCTCACGCCGGTCACCGCAGCCAGGCCCTCCAGGGCATAGCGCAGCACGTCGCGCTCGTGTTCGACAATGGCATCCATCCCCAACGCGCTAAGGTATTCCACGGCGGCACCCAGGCCCACGGCGCCCGCGATGTTCGGAGTGCCGGCCTCGAACTTGTGTGGCACGGGCGCCCAGCTGCTCATGTCACGCTCGACGGTATGGATCATTTCGCCGCCACCCTGCCACGGGCTCATCGAGTCGAGCAGCTCGCGGCGCGCCCAGAGGGCGCCGATCCCGGTGGGCCCGCACATCTTGTGCCCGCTGAGGGCGTAGAAATCCGCCCCGAGCTCGTGGACGTCGACCCTGGAGTGCACCGCGCCCTGGGCACCGTCCACGAGCACGAGCGCGCCGGCGGCCCTCGCCCGGGCCGCGACCTCTTTCACCGGATTCACCGTGCCCAGAGCGTTGGAGACCTGCCCGAGCGCGACCAGCCTGGTGCGTTCCGTGAGCAAGTGGTCGAGACCGTCGAGGATCAGGCGGCCCTGGTCATCGATCTCGATGTAGCGGAGCCTGGCACCCGTGCGACGCGCCAGCAGCTGCCACGGAACGATGTTGGAGTGGTGCTCGAGCACGGTGAGGAGGATCTCGTCGCCCTCCCGCACGTTGTCGAGCCCCCAGGCGTGGGCCACGAGGTTGATGGCTCCGGTGGTTCCGGTGGTGAAGACCACCTCGGCCGCGTCCGACGCGCCGATCCAGCGGGCCAGCTCGAGGCGTGCGCCCTCGTAGGCTTCGGTGGCGCGCCGGGACAGCTCATGGATGCCACGGTGGACATTCGCGTTGTCGTGTACCCAATAGGCGTCCAGCGCGTCGAGAACGGGTTGCGGCTTCTGCGAGGTCGCGGCGCTGTCGAGATAGACCAGCGGCCTACCGTTCACGGTCTCCGCGAGCGTGGGAAACTCGGCGCGCACGCGCCCCACATCGAGCCGGTGCATCAGACCTCCACGAAGACCTCGCCATCGCGGATCTCGACGGGGAAGGACTTGACCGGGCGCACCGCGGGCAGGCCCTTGTTGCGACCTGTGCACACGTCGAAACGCGCCCCGTGATAGATGCAGGTCAGATCATCGCCGTCGAGCTCCCCGTCACTGAGCGGGAACTCCTGATGCGAGCATTGATCCTCGAGCGCATAGATGTCGCCGTCCACGTTGGCCAGCACGACGGGCTGGCGTCCCACCATCACGCCCTTCAGGGTCCCGGCCGGGCACTCCGCAAGGCTCGCGACCCGTGTCCACTCCGCCATCTCGGCCCGCTCAGGCCTTGCGGGCGAGCTTCTGCTGGATGACGCGCGTCACCTTCTCGGACACGCCCCCCAGCGGAAGCCGCGACAGCACCTCCCCAAGGAATCCCAGCACCACCAGTCGCTCCGCCTGGACCCTGGGAAGCCCTCGGCTCTGGAGGTAGAAACGCGCCTCCTCGTCCAGCTCACCCACGGTGGCACCGTGACTGCACTTCACGTCGTCGGCCTCGATCTCGAGGTTGGGCAGCGAGTCGGCGCGCGCATGCGGTGACAGCAGCAGGTTGCGGTTCGTCTGGTACGCGTCGGTGCGCTGGGCGCCGGGGTGCACGCGGATGATGCCCCGGAAGACAGCCCGACTCGCACCGTCGAGTGCGCCCTTGTAGAGCAGGTCGGAGCCCGCGTTCGGCGCGACGTGGTCCTGACTCGTGTTGAAGTCGAAGTGCTGGTCCTCGTCCCCGAAGTAGAGGCCGAGCATGTCCGAGTTCGAGCCGGGGCCGAGCAGCCGCGCGTTCAGATCCACGCGCGTGGTCGTCCCGCCCAGAGCGACGTTCAACGTGTCGAGCGTGGCGTCCCGGCCGGCAAGCGTGCGCTGCACCGACTGGTAGAAGGCGCCCTTCCCGAGTCGTTGCACCGCGACGTACTGGACCTGCGCACCATCCTGTGCGATCACCTCGACCGCGGACGACGTGAGCATCTGCGCATCGAAATCGTCCGACAGGACTTCGTCGACGTACGAGACCTGGCTCGCCGTCTCCGCCACGATGAGGGTGCGAGAGAACGAGGCCACGCCGGCCTCGCTGAACCAGCGTGTGATGCGGACGGGCGACTCCAACCGGACGCCGCGAGGCACGTACAGGAAGATCCCGTCGTTCCAGAGCGCCGCGTTCAACGCGGCGAACTTCCCTTCTTCCGGGGGTACGGCCTTGGTGGCGAGGTACTCCTTCACCAGGTGCGGATGAGACTCGATCGCGTCGTGTAGCGAGGCGAGCACAACACCCTTCCTGGCGAGCGACTCGTCGATGTCCGTGTGTACCACGTGCCCGTCGATGACGACCAGGTGGCCCGACGCCTCGCGGTCCTGGGCCATGGTCTCGCGCAGGCGCATCGGCCACGACGCGAAATCGTCCGCCGCGGGCGGCGCGTCACTTAGCCGCAGCACCTCCAGGTCGAGCTTCCGCCGCAGGTCCGTGTAGCGCCACTCCTCGAGCCGCGTCGACGGCATCGGCGTGCGCTCGTACACGTCCCACGCGTGGTCGCGCCGCTCACGCAGCCAGTTCGGCTCCTTGGCCGAAACGCGCCCGACCGCCGCGCCGTTGAGCGCCGAAGTCACCCCTTCCATGAGCCCCGTATCGTTCATGAGCGACAGTTCTGGTTCCCTAGAAAAAGAACAAGAAAGTTCTGAGAGCGTTCAAATCGGATGCCAGAGCACCGGATTCCGAGACGTAGCGGCGCTACGTCGGAGTTAACGGAGCGGAGCCCAACGCAGCATGGCGCCGATTTCAACGCTCTAGCCCACCGACCCTTCCATCTCCAGCTCGATGAGCCGATTCAATTCCACGGCGTACTCGAGCGGCAGCTCCTTCGCGATCGGCTCGATGAACCCGCGCACGATCATCGCCATCGCCTCGTCTTCCGGGATGCCGCGGCTCGTCAGGTAGAAGAGCTGCTCCTCGCCGATCTTCGAGACCGAGGCCTCGTGGCCGACGTTCGCGTCGTTCTCCTCGATCTCGATGTAGGGATACGTGTCCGTGCGCGACGTGTCGTTGATGAGGAGCGCGTCGCACTCGACGTTCGAGCGGGCGTGGTGTGCGCCCTCGTGTACCTTGAGCAGCCCGCGGTACGACGAGCGGCCCGTTCCCTTCGAGATCGACTTCGACACGATCGAAGACGTAGTGCGTGGCGCCACATGGATCACCTTGCCACCCGTGTCCTGGTGCTGGCCGTTGCCCGCGTAGGCGATGGAAAGGATCTCGCCGTGCGCACCCTCGCCGATCAGGTAGCAGGACGGATACTTCATCGTCAGCTTCGACCCCAGGTTCCCGTCCAACCACTCCATGTGGGCGCCCTCGTGCACCAGCGCCCGCTGGGTCACGAGGTTGTACATGTTGTTCGACCAGTTCTGGATGGTCGTGTAGCGGAAGCGGGCGTTCTTCTTCACCACGATCTCGATCACGCCGGAGTGGAACGACTCGGTGCTGTAGACCGGCGCTGTGCATCCCTCGATGTAGTGCGCGTTCGCACCCTCGTCGACGACGATGAGGGTGCGCTCGAACTGGCCCATGCGCTCCTGGTTCACGCGGAAGTACGCCTGCAGCGGGGTCTCCAGCTTCACGCCCTTCGGGATGTACACGAATGACCCGCCGGACCAGACCGCCGAGTTCATGGCCGCGAACTTGTTGTCGTGCGGCGGGATGACCGTGGAGAAGTACTCCCGGAACAGCTCGGGGTGGTTCTTGAGGCCGTCTTCGATCGAGTCGAAGATCACGCCCTTGGACGACCACTCCTCGCGCAGCGAGTGGTACACCATCTCGGACTCGTACTGCGCACCGACGCCGGCCAGGATCTTACGCTCGGCCTCGGGAATCCCGAGCTTTTCGAACGTGTCCTTGATCTCCTGCGGGACCTCGTCCCACGTGTGGCCCATGCGGTCCTGCGGTCGGACGTAGAAGTAGATCTCGCTGAGCACGTCCTCGAGCCCGCGCAGGTCCCCGCCCCACGTGGGCATGGGCTTGGCCTGGTAGATCTTCAGCGCCTTGAGACGGAACGCGAGCATCCACTCGGGCTCGTCCTTGTGCGCGGAGATCTGGCGCACGACCTCTTCGGACAGGCCCTTCTCCGCCTGGAAGACGGGCTTGGCGTCGGTCTTGAACCCGTACTTGTACTGGTCGAGGTCCAGACCCTGGATGACTTCATTCTGCGGCATGGTCGATCCTTCGTTCCTGACGGACGTCCTCTCCGACTTCAGGCGCTCTGCACGGCCTCGTGCTCACGCCAGCTCTTGTAGCCCTCCTCCTCCAGCGCGATCGCGACGTCGGGCCCGCCCGACCGGACGATCTTGCCGTCCACCATCACGTGGACGTAGTCGGGCTTGATGTGCTCGAGCAGTCTTTGGTAATGGGTGATCAGCAGCACCGTCATCTCCGGGTTTTCGACGGTCAACTTGTTCACCCCGTTCGACACGACCTTGAGCGCGTCGATGTCGAGCCCGGAATCGGTCTCGTCCATAACCGCGAGCGTGGGCCTCAGCACGGCCATCTGGAGGATCTCGTTTCTCTTCTTCTCTCCGCCCGAGAAGCCTGCGTTCACGTGCCGCTCGGCGAAGGTCGGGTCCACGTCCAGAAGCTCCATCCGCTCGAGGAGCACGTCCTGGAAGTCGAACAGGTCCAGCTCCTCGCCTTCGGGAAGGTGGGCCTGCACGGCAGTGCGGAGGAAATTCGCGATGGAGACGCCGGGGATGTCCACCGGATATTGGAAGGCCAGGAAGATGCCGGCCCGCGAACGCTCGTCGGGCTCCCGGTCCAGGATGTCCTCCCCCTTGAACGACACCGCGCCGGCCGTGACCTCGTAGCCGGGATGGCCGGCCAAAACCTTGGCCAGGGTGCTCTTTCCTGATCCGTTGGGGCCCATGATCGCATGGATCTCCCCCGCTCCGAGCTCCAGGTCCACCCCGCGCAGGATCTCGAGATCGTCCTCCGCCACCTTGGCATGGAGACCGCTGATCTTCAGAATGGGAGCGTTGCTCATCGAGTCCTCATCGGCGCGTGGATCGCCGGGCGTGGGGCCCGGCTTATCAAGAATGATTCTCGGTTTCAAACCTAGACGGGGGTCCCCCGAGAGGCAAGTGGACGAAACCGCCGAAAACGTCGCCCGGGGTGGCCGCACGCCGGTCCCCGAAGAAGGGGGGTCGGGTACCCCCGAGCCGCTCCCCGGGTCCCTCGGATCGGAACCGTGGCTGGTGCTCGGCGGCGGAGGGTTGAAGGGGCTCGCACACATCGGTGCGATCAGGGCCGTCGTGGAAGCCGAGGTCCGCATTGGCGGCATCGTGGGAACGAGCATCGGGGCGTTGATCGGGGCCATCTGGTCGGCCGGCACGGGGTGGCGGGAGATGCGCGAAGCGGCACGCGCGCTACGGAAGGAGGACATCATCCGCGTGAACCGCCGGGCGGTCCTGTTCAACGGAATCCGCCAGCCGAGCGTCTTCCGCGGCGACACGCTGCGGGAGTACCTGGAACGGCTCCTGCCGGAGGGAGGCTGGAGCGCGCTGAGGGTGCCCCTGCTCGTCAACGCCGTCGACTTGGCCACGGGGCGTACCGAGTGGTTCGGCCCCGGGGCGCGCACCGACCTCCCCCTCGTCGACGTGGTCTATGCGTCCTCGGCACTGCCCGTATTCTATCCACCGCTCGTCGAGGGCGGACGCGCCTATGTGGACGGCGGCGCCGAGCATCCGATCGGCGTGGCCCGCGCCAGGGCGGCGGGCGCGTCCGGTCTCATCGCGGTGGACGTGGGGTCGGGCGAGACCGGAGATGCCGAGACGATCCTGGCAAAGGGGATGCTCGCGGTGCACCAACGGATCTTCGCCATCATGACCTATCGGCGGAGGCGCGAGGCCGTCGACGGCTGGGCCGGTCCGCCCCTCGTCTACGTGCGCCCGCGTCTCGAGGGATACGGGACCTTCGACTTCGGGCACGTGGAGTACTTCGTCGAGGAAGGGTATCGGGCCACCCGAGAAGCGCTCGGCCGTGGAAACGCTTCCCCCCCGCCCACGTAGGCAAGCGCATGGTAAGCTCCCGACGACGGACCATGGGCAAGCGCGTGTCGACGAGGCTGGTGCTGTCCACCTTCATGCTCCTGGCGGGGTGCGGCGACGAGCCGAGCGGCCCCGGGACGCTCACCGCTACCCTGGTGTCGCCCAACGGGGCTGAGGGCTCGGCGCTGGTCGTTCTGTACGGACAGGGTCTGGGCGCGGTGCGGCCGATCGAGGGCAGCGTGTTCAGCCGTGAGGCCGGGGACACGCTTCGGGTCGTGGTCGTGAATCCCGACGGGGGGCCGCTGCGCTTCACGGTGACGGTCGACGACATCACCCGCATGCCGACTGCGGCCGTGCTCGAGGTGGCGGACACCGAGGACCGATTGCGCACCCTGGCGGGCTATACCGTGGAGATCACTCGATGAGGTCCTCCGGGCGGCGCATCGGGCGCACCGGGGCCCTCGCCTTGGCCCTGGCGGCCCAGGCGGCCCAGGCGGCGCCCGGCACGGCGCAGGACATCGAGACCGCGGCGCGCATGCGGGGCATTCCCCTTCCCACCGCCTACTACGAGCGCGTGGCGCGGGATCCGCGTGCGTTCACCCTGCCGAACGGGCTCTTCACGGTCGACGCCGACGGCGTCGCGCAACCAGCGTTCGGCATCCAGGGCACGAAGCGCGTCGCGGTGGTGCCGGCACTCTTTTCGGACTCTCCCGAGCCGCACGTGAGCTCCGAGCAGATCCAACGGGCGATCTTCGACGGGCCCGCGTCGCGGGGCACGCTGACCGAGGCGTACCTCGAGATGTCGCGGGGAGCGCTCACGGTCTCCGGGGAGGTCAGCCCCTGGGTGCGCACCGCGATCACACGGTCCGAGGTCGTCGGCGAGTCGGACGGGCTGGGTGCCGACGCGCGCGTCGGGGAGTTCCTGGTGCAGGCGCTCGCCCTCGCCGACCCGGACATCGACTTCGGCCTCTACGACAACGACGGCCCCGACGGCATTCCCAACTCCGGTGACGACAACGGGCTCGTCGACGCCATCGCCTTCGAGTTCATCGAGATCGCGGCTTCGTGTGGCGGCCCCGGCATCTGGCCGCATCTGTGGGGGATCTCGCCGCAGAACGACGGTCAGCCGTACCTCTCGGACGACCAGGCGCCGAACGGGGAGCCCATCCGCATCGATGCCTACATCGTCCAGAGCGCCGTCGACTGCGGGGGGGTGGAGGTCCAGGACGCCGCCACCATCGCCCACGAGTTCGGCCATGTACTCGGCCTTCCCGACTACTATCACCCGACCGCCGCCGGAGGGGCGGACGGACGACGCTGGGTCCTGGGTTGCTGGGAGCTCATGGCGGCAGGGTCCTGGGGGTGCGGCCCGGTGGGCTCGACACGTGAGCCGTTCGGACCGACCCACATGAGCGCCCGGTCCAAAGCCGCCCTCGACTGGCTGAGCTACGTCACGATCCCTCCAGACGCCCGGGACCTCACCGTCGAGCTGGATCCGGTCCAGGCGTCGGGGCAGGCCCTGCGGATCGCGCTGGACGATTCAGGGCGCGAGTACCTACTGGTCGAGTACCGGTCGCAAACGGGCTTCGACGCGCAGCTGCCCGCGGACGGGGTGATGATCTACCATCAGGATTTCCAGGGGGCGTTCCGGCCCGACCCGGCGTCGACCACGCCGTACTTCATGTCGGTGGTGGAGCAGGACGACAACGACGGCCTGGTGCGGAACAGCTACGAGGGTGGCAACCGGGGCGAGGCCACGGACGCCTGGGGAGTCGACGGCCTGGATCGGAAGTTGAACGGCCTCACGTCGCCGAGCACGCTCCGCCACGACGGGACGGCCTCCACGGTGGCCTTCCACTCGCTGGTCGTCGAGGCCGGTAGGGCCCGGCTCCGCCTGTCGACCGCGAGGACGCCTCAGATCGCCACGCCCACCGGGCCGATCCAGGTGACCAGGATCGCGGAGTTCGAGCGGAGGCTGCTCATCACGGGTGGAGCCATGCCCTACGCCGTGGAGGCGACCCTGCCGGACGGCATGAGCGCCGCGGCTGAGGAGGACGACCTCGTGCTGACCGGATCCGTCGACGCCACCGGGCCCTTCGAGCTGGAGCTCCGCGTGATCGACGACCGGGGCTCGATATCACCGCAGCTCTCCGTACCGATGAGCGTCGGAGAGTGGACGGTGGGGGAGGACCGCCTCCTGCAGCAGTTCCTCGCGTCGCACGCCGAGCCACTCGGCACGGCGGAGCTTTCCTACCTGGATTTCGTGGGGAACCGGAACGGACGCTACGACGTCGGAGACCTCAGGGCCTGGCTGCGGAGCCACCCGGGGAACTGAGGGGGCCCGACCCTGAACATCACCCCGCCCGGCCGAAGCCGGGCGGGGTTCGCGAGACCCACGCTGGGGTGAGGGATGTGTGGGCGTGGGCCCCACAGCGTCGCATGCTCCTGGATCAGGTCGCGGTGCCGGAGGGCCGCGGAACCGCGCGGGAGGTGTCCGGTGGGGCTCCGCGGAAGCCACGACCGGGCGCCATCCCGGGACCAAAGCGCGGGCCCATGTTCCTGCCGCCCCGCATGCCCGGGCCGAATCCCATGCCACCGCGGCCGCCGCGCATGCCCTGCCGTCCTCCGCGCATGGCGCTGCGCCGACCCATCATGAACGCCTGGGCTCGATCGCGGATCTGCTGCAGCTCGTCGCGTTGCGCCTCCGTGAGGATCTCTTCCACGCGCTCGCGCTCCGCCTGCCGGATTCCTTCCGCGCCCTCCCGTTGGGCCTGCATCTGCGCGCGGAACTCCGCCTCCTCGCCCTCCCCGGCCATGACCCTCGAGCGCAACTCCTCCATCTGGCTCCGGTGCGCATTGCGACGCGCGACCGCCTCCTGGCGGATCTGGTCCAGCTGCTGAATCTGTGCTTCGGTGAGCTCCAGGCGATCACGCATCCTCAGGATGCTCTCGACCCCGGGGCCCATCTGCGCAGGCGGGCCACCCCGCCCCATGCCGGGACCCATGGCTCCACGGCGTTGCCCCTGCGCCGCACCGGGGGCGACGGCCAGCGCCATCGCCAGAATCGCCACACCGCTCGTCATCCGCTTCATCGTCTCGTTCTCCTCTGCCTCGCCCGATCTTCCCTACTCCGGGCATCCACACGATTGGAGCCTGGGGAAGGGGGGTTCGTTAAAAGGAGCGCCTGAACGCCCGAGACCAGTCCGCCAGGGAGGAGCGCAGGTACCGCGCCTCTTCCCGGGCGCTTCTGCTGATGGGGCCTTCGGCGCCCCGTTCGACCGGCACGTGCACCAGGGTGGGTCCCGGTGTCGTCAGGAGCTCCGGCACGGCGGCCGCGAAGGCCACGGGATCGTCGTGCCGGACGCCGCGCGGGAAACCCATCGCCCTGGCCAACCCCGCCCAGTCGATCGCCCCACTGCCAGGAACGGGCTGGTGGCCCGTGATCTCGAACGTCCCGTTGTCGACCACGAACAGCAGGTAGTTCCGGGCCCCGCTCTCGACCACCGTCGCAAGGGTGCCGAGGCTCATCAACATGCTGCCGTCGCCGTTCAGGCAGACGACCATCCGATCCGGGCGGGCGAGTGCCACCCCCAGAGCCAGGTCCGCCGCGTGGCCCATGGCCGAGTCCGCCGACGCGAAGTCCAGGTCGTGGTCCGAGAGGCGTCCCCAGGGCCTGGTGACGCTCATGGTGGTCACGACCACCTGGTCGGTTCGGTAGTGGGCAATCGGACCCAGGAGCTCGTCACGAGTGAGCACGCTCAGACCATCGACCCGGTGACGAGGAGCGCGACCGGCCGCTCCTCGGTGCGCGCCCGCACGACCGTGGCGGTGACCGCCTCGGCCAGGTCCGAAGCGCTCTCGTTGACCTGGAAGGGCACGCCCCACGCCGCCAGGGTCGCCGGGGTGAGGAGGGCCACCGAGTCCACGTCGGGGCGAACGAGAAGCTCCCGCGACCGCGGCGCCTCGGGTCCGACGCCTGCCGCCGTCATCTTCGCCCACCCGCGCGCGGTGACCACGATGGGAAGCGGCACGCCCATGCGGGTCGCCGTGCCCCGCAGCGCGTCGCCGGACTCGAGCAGCCCGGTGTTCTGGATGAGGACCAGCGGGTCGGCCCCACCCAGCCAGAGGCCGGCAGCGAGGGCGAAGGCCTCCCCTTCGCGCGTCACGATCAGCAATCGAGGACGGCCCGAGACGCGAAGGGCGTCGAAGAGCGGCGCTGACGTGTTGTCGGGTATGCCGACCACGTGGCTGACTCCGAGATCCTCGAGCACGGGCACGAGCCCGGAGGGCCGCCCCGGGTCGTCCCCACGCCGCATCACCGCCGCTCTCCTGCGCCGGGGCTCACGCCTTCTCCAGGCGCCGAGCCGTCCACCATCCTGCCAAGAGCATGGCGGTGATCATCCCCCCCGCCCCGAGGGTCAATGCGGGCTGTGTCCCCACCAGGATCGCCAGGATCGCGATGTACAGCGCGATGGTGAGCGCCGGTAACCACGGGTGCCCCGGCATCCGGAAGGGTCGTTCCAGGTCCGGCCTGGCGGCGCGGAGCTTGAAGTAGCCCAGCAACACCATCGTGTCCACCGAGATCGCCACGGTCATCATGAAGCGGATGAGCAGCTCGAACGCGCCCGTGAGCGCGAGTGCGCCGATCCAAAGCGCGATGAAGTAGAGCGCGTTCCTCGGGGTCCCTCGTTCGTCTACAAGGGTCCACGCTCTCGGCGCCAGCCCGTGTTGGCCGAGTCCGTAGGCGACCCGCGGCAGCCCCAGGAAGTTCACGTTCGCGCTGCTCACGAGGATGAGCAGGCTCGCGAGCACGACCACCGTTCCGGCCGCTTCGCCGAACACCGCCGCGATCGCATCCTGGGCCACCAGCTCCGACCCGGCCATCTCCTCGGGCGTGAGCGCGGCCAGAAAAGCCACATTCAAGAGCAGATAGAGGATCATGACCGCGATCGAGCCACCCACGAGGATGCGTGGCAGCGCGCGGCCCGGATCCCGGACCTCGGCGGCCATCTTCGCCGCGTCTTCCCATCCGTAGTAGGCGAATGAGATCGACTGGTACGCGAGCGCGAAGGCGAGAAGACCCGCCGAGGGGCCAGAAGGTGGCCTGGCGGCGACCTCGAAGCCGGCCAGGTCCCCCGCCCATATGCCTGCGGCGGCAATCATCAGGATCACGAGAACCTTGATCGCGGTGGTCACGTTCTGGAATGCCGTGCTCGCCTTCAAGCCGCGCGTATGCAGCACGAAGAACCCCAGCACCACGGATGCGGACAGGATGGGGAGAGAGCCCCGCCCGCCGGCCAGGATCCTTACGTACTCGGCGATGACGACGGCCTTGGACGCCCCCGAGAAGCCGCGGGTGATCAGCAGCTCCGACCAGCCCGCGAGAAAGCCCATGGTGGGCCCCCACGCGTGACGCGCGTACACGTACTTGCCGCCCGCCTCCGGCAACGCGGCGGCCATCTCCGCGAGCACGAGGGTCGAAAGCGCCACGACCACGCCCCCGAAGATCCAGGCCAGCAGGATGAGGCGAGCGTCGCCGAGGTAGCCCGCGATGAGCCCCGGGGTCCGCAGGATTCCCGCTCCGATGACGATCCCCACCGTCACCGCCATGCCGTCCCGGATGCGCAGGACCCGCTGGAGCGCGTGCGTCCCGGCCTCTGCGCTCGGTGTCGCGGTCATGGCTTCTCTCCTTGAGGTCATCGGGAGGTCGGGCCTTCGAGAACGAGCGCCACCACGCGCGCGGGCCCATGGACGCCTCGAACGAGGACCTGGCCGATGTCGGCTGATTTGCTCGGGCCCGAGTGAAGGCCGATGGCCGAGGGCAGGTCGCCGGCCAAAGAGGTCAGCGCGTCCGTCAGGGTGGCGTGGACGTCACGCTCACGCACGAGCACGACATGGGTCGGAGGGAGGATCTGGGTCCGTCGTCCGTCGCGGGCATCGAGGATCAGAGAACCGGTCTCGGCCACGGCGCCACGCGCCATGGACACACCCAGCGCGGCCAGCTCGGGCGCCGCGGTGCCCAGGCCGACCGCGACCCCGAGCGGGAGGGTCGCGCCGAGCGAGACCGCGCCGAAGCCCTGCGCAAAGCGGAGCAGCCACGACTCGGCCTCCTCCTCGGACGACGCCCGGGCCACCTCGCCCCCGGCCGCCGCGAACATGCGGGCGAAGCGGTCCACGAGCTGAGCCGGCGTCGGGGGTTTCTCGGCTCCCCCGGTGGGCCGCCATCCCTCGAACGGACCCGGGTGCTCGAAGCGGAGACGGCCCTCCAACGCCGATCGCACACGGCGGAGAACGGCATCACGACCCTGGCCCCCGACCCCGTCGCTCATTCGATCCCCTCCCTCCAGAGCCGGTGGAAGGGCTTGGGGCTGAACGAGGGAGCCAGGCGCTCGTCGGTCCATCCACCGAGCACCGGCAGTGAACGGCGGCCTATCGGCGAGCTCGCAGCGCGCAGCGCCGCGCCCGCGAGGTGGAACAGAGTCGGCCGCTCGGCCGCGACGGCGAACCCGTGCATCGCCGCCCGCTCGGCCGACGGCACGAGACCGGCCTCCACGGCGCGCTCCCTCCAGTAGAGAAGGAGGTCCGGGATGGGGATGCGCACCGGGCATACGTCGGCACAGGCGCCGCAGAGGCTGGAGGCGTACGGAAGCGGCATGGCCTCCTCCAGCCCGAGGAGCCCCGGCGCCAGGATCGCCCCGATGGGGCCGGAGTACGTGAAGCCGTAAGGGTGGCCTCCGGTCTGGCGGTAGACGGGGCAGATGTTCAGGCAGGCTCCGCAGCGTACGCAGCGCAGCGCCTCCCAGGCGCGATCGTCCGCGAGCACGCGGGTCCGGCCATTGTCCACCAGCACGACGTGCATCTCCTCGGGCCCGTCCCGCTCGTCGTCTCCTCGCGGACCCTGGATCAGCGACACGTAGTTGCCGATGGGCTGACCCGTCGCGCTCCTGGACGTGAGCTGGAGGAAGGCGGACAGGTCGACGAAGCGTGGGACGAGCTTCTCGATCCCCACCATGGCCACGTGGATGCGCGGCGCCGACGTGCTCAGTCGGATGTTGCCTTCGTTCTCGATGAGCGCGACGGTCCCCGTCTCCGCCGCAAGGAAGTTGCCGCCCGAGATCCCGAGGTCGGCCTTGAGGAACTCGGTGCGCAGCGCCGCCCGTGCCGCCGCTGCCAACGCGTCCGGGGTAGCGTCCGGTGGGGTCCCGAGCACCCTCGCGAAAAGCTGCCTGCAGTCCTCGACGCTCAGGTGGATCGCCGGGCCGACGATGTGGCTCGGTGGCTGACCCAGCAGCTGGATGATGTATTCGCCGAGATCGGTCTCGCGCACGGTCACGTCGTGCGACTCGAGGAAGGCGTTCACACCGAGCTCCTCGGTGAGCATGCTCTTCGCCTTCACCGCGCGCTTGACCCCGGCTGCCCGCACGATGCCGTCGAGGACGTCCAAGGCATCCGCGGCCGTCTCGGCCCAATGGACGCGGACGCCGTTCCGCTCCATCGCCCGCTCCGCGACCTCCAGGTATCGGTCCAGGTGCGTGAGTGCATGCCGCTTCACGTCTCGCAGCCAGTCCCGCCAACGGGCCGCATCAATCTCACGCCACGCGGCCTCCCGTCCGCCATCGAAGGTGCGCGTCGCCGCGGAGACGGCTCGGCGTACTCCGGGCTGCTCCCGGATCGAGCGCTTGGAGCGCTCGGGATAACCGGCGGGCCCGTCCGGCATCATGGAGCGGTCCTCAGCCCAACCGAGGTGCCCACCCCCTCCCAAAGCACCGAGGCGAGATGACGGAACCGGGTTGTCAGCAGACGACGCCCGGCGCGGCCAGAGAGCTGCATGAGGCATCCACCATCGGCCGAGGTGACGAAGTGCACGTCCGGAAGCGAGTCCAGCTTGGCGTCCGCCATGGCCGCGGACACCGCAGGTAGCTTCGCGGCGAAGAGGCCTCCGAAACCGCAACACTCGCGGTCCGCCCTCCAGTCGACGACCTCCGCGCCGGCCCCGGCGAGCAGCCTCAGGGGCTCGTCGTGCTCGCCCAGCAGGCGCAGCGCGTGACACCCATGGTGATAGGCCACGCGACGTCCCGACAGTCCCGTTCCGAGCCGCTCCACTCCGGCGACGCGCACCAGGAACTCCGAGAGCTCGTACGTCCGGGCCGCGAGCGCCTCGGCATGCCGCCGTTCCTCACCTTCGAAGAGCTCGGGAACGTGATGGCGCATCATCGCTGTGCAGCTTCCGGAGGGAAGCACGACCCAGTCGGCGCCCCCCAGCGCTTCGAGTGTGTGGCGCGCGGCGCGACGTGCCTCCTGAGCGTACCCGGCATTGAGCGCAGGCTGTCCGCAGCACGTGAGCCCGGCAGGCACCTCCACGGTCGCGCCGACGTGGCGGAGGAGGCGGACCGCGTCGACGCACGCGTCGGCGAACAGTCGATCCCCCAGGCAGGTCGAGAAGAAGGAGACGCGCACCTGCCTACCCCTCCACCCTGAAGATCAGCGTGCGCGGCGTCGCGTGTACCAACGTGAACCCCGGGTCGGAGCGGAGGTGTCGGGTGAGCTTCGGGTTGCGCGCCGGCTCGACGAGCACCCAACGCGCACCGAAGTGGTCGCGGATCGCCTCGTGCGTCGCCGTGGCGGTCCCCTCGTAGCAGGGAAAGGCATCGCACGTGTACTCGACCACGAGGTCCCCGGCGAGGTAGTAGTGCTCCCAGTACCGGTGGGGGTCGTGCTCGAATTGGAAGATGGGGTCCATGCCCCCCAGATATCGGTTCTCGCGGTTGTTCGCGAACAGCGGCCCGAAGTTGTCCCAATGTGCGTGGAACACCACGTCGCCCTTGACCGAGTTGCGCGCCAGCCAGTCCGCCGGCTCGGCCATGAGGTCTGGGGGGAAGGCCACGAAGGTCACATTGAGCAGGTGCCGCCACACCGTCCAGGGGAGGTGCGCGCACGCGAGCACCACCATGACCAGCCCGATGCGCCGCCGGGTGCGGGAGTCGTCGGCCAACGACCAGGCGAGGGGGACGGCCATGGCTCCGAACAGCGTCCACTCGACGAGCGCGCGTCGAGCGGACAGCAGGGCCAGGGCGGAGAAGACCCCGGAAACCGCGAGGCACACGGCGAAGAAGCGGACATCTTCCACGGCCGGCCCGGGACGGCGCCGGTGGGCTTCACCCCCGTCGGCGCGGACCTTCAGCACCAACGCGGACACGCACACCGCCGACGCACACATCCAGGCGATCGCGAACAGCCAGGAGGTGCGCAAAAGCTCGGCCAGCGGGAGGGGTACGATCTCGCTCGCGAAGGCCAGGGGTTGCTCGGCGCCCTTTTGGCCCATCAGCCGGACGATCTGGATCCAGGCGAGCTTACCCGCGCCCCAGGGGTTGGGGCGGAGCATCCACCCCAGTGCCGTACCCGCCAGAACTGCGCCCACTCCGGCCACCACGGCCACAGAGCCGCCGTTCGCGGACCGCCCCCCCAGCAACCGTCCCCCCATGCGAACCATCGCGTAGGCGATGACGATCCCCGGGGCCAACCAGAACATCCCCAGGTGGAGCCAGCTGATCGCGGCGGCCACGAGCAGCACCTGCCACCACCGCCCGCGCGCGAGCACCGAGACGAGCAGCAGCCCGAGGCTCAACGAGAGCACGTGGGGTCGCACCATCAGGAACCGGTACAGGACGTTGGGCACCGCCAGCAGAGCGGCCAGCGTCCACCACCCCGCGTGGCGCACCGCATGTCGGGCCAGGACCCACCAGACGGTCCCCACGAAGGACAGCGTGAGGAGGAACGCGGCGACACGGATCGCCTCCACCACCTGTCCCGTCGCCGCGAACGGGAGCAAGACCATGTGGAAGCCCCACCAGATGTCGGAGCCGACGTCGCCGATCACGGACTGTGTGCCCCATGGGAACGACGTGTCGAGGGGCCCGCGCTGCGTATACTCGAACGCGTGTCCGACGTGGTAGAACGCGTCGACGCCCGCGACGCGAGGGGCGAGGGACAGGTGAGCCGCAGCGACGGTGGCGACGATGGCCACCCCCGCGATCAGGTCACCGCGCGACCTCACGAAATCGGCTTCTCGCCCAGCCAGCGGTCCCACCACTCGAGCGTCGAGTACAGGCGGTGCAGATACCGCCAGTGCGTCCAGCCACCGTGGTAGGAGTCGGGATAGCGGACCATGCGCGCTGGCACGCCCTGCTTCCGGAGCGCCGTGTACATCTGCTCGGCCTCCTCGATGGGCACCCGGTGGTCGGACTCACCGTTGACGAAGAGCGTCGGCGTGGACACGCCCTTCGCATGCACGATCGGCGACGACGCCAGCAGGTTCTTCAGCCCCTCCTCCTCCCAGGGGGGACCGAAGAACTCGCTCTCCTTCGTACGCGGTATGTCCGCCGTCCCGTAGTCGCTGACCCAGTTCGAGATCCCCGCGCCGCTCGCAGCCGCCGCGAAGCGGTCCGTCTGTGTGATGATCCAGTTCGTGAGGTAGCCGCCGTACGAGTACCCGGTCACGCCCATGCGTGCCTCGTCCACCGGCCAGCGCCCGAGCACGTAATCGACTCCGGCCATGACGTCGTCGTAGTCCTCGTCGCCCCAGCTGCCCCAGGTGCCCCAGCGGAAGGCCTCGCCGTACCCCGTCGAGGCGCGAGGATTGGTGGTCAGCACGAAGTAGCCC
>QJYK01000058.1 GCA_003248075.1 Gemmatimonadota bacterium
CTGCGTGATCGGCTCTCCGCGGACGAGCTCCATGACGAAGTACTGCTGGCCGGACTCCGTCACGCCCGCGTCGTACACCTTGGCCACGCTGGGGTGATCGAGGAGAGCCAGGATCTGACGCTCGGCCCCGAATCGCGCCAGCACCTCGCGCGAGTCCATTCCGCCGCGGATGACCTTCAGCGCCACCCGCCTGCGGACCGGAGACTCCTGCTCGCCGACGTACACTCTTCCGAAACCGCCTTCGCCGAGCAGCGCTCGGATCCGGTAGGGCCCGATGAACGTGTCGATCAGCGATTCGCCAGCCATGGTCGGGCGCTTCCTCCCTCTACGCTCCCTCGGTCGGAGCCCGGCAGGGGATCGACTCGTGAATTGGATTCGAGCCGGGGCCCCAGCGCCGGCGCCCGCCAGACTACCCCTGGCTCAAGGAGCCAGGAATACGGAGCTCGCGGCCCCCCCTGCTGCCCGCGCATGAGCTCCTCCAACCCACTGCGGCATCGGTCAGCTGCGCCTAGGACGGTGGCGGGGTGGAGTTGGCTGCCGAGTCGACTCCGCGATGGCGGAGAAGAACCGGCCGATCCCGCCCAAGTCATCTCCGTGCGCTGGTAGCGGGGGGCCGCTGGGCTCGGCTGAGAAGCCAGAACGTCGGCAGGCGCAGCCACGCAAGACCGGCGATAGGCGGCCCCGGGCGGACGCTCCATTCCTTCTCGTGTCCCGACCCCACTCGCAGAGCCCCCTCCCTGAGCGGCCGGAGAGCCGGCGCGGTGCGCCAGCCTCGCCGGGGGTTCGCCCCCCCTTCAGACAATGCGTAGACTTCGAGCCCTTGGAGGAGCTTGAGGAGCGGGCTCGCAGAGTCCTAGGAGACTCGTACGCGATCGAGCGAGAGCTCGGTCGGGGAGGAATGGCTGTCGTCTTCCTCGCGCGGGATCGGAGGCTCGGCCGCAAAGTAGCGGTGAAGGTGCTGCGGCCGGAGCTCTCGAGCTCCGTCGGAGCGGACCGCTTCTTCGGCGAGATCCGCATCGCCGCCGCGCTCAATCACCCGCACATCGTGCCGGTGTTCGACTCCGGCAAGGCCGATGGGCTCCTCTACTACGTGATGCCGTGGGTCGAAGGCGAGACGCTACGAGCTCGGATCGCGGAACACGGCAGGTTGCCCGTGGCGGAGGCCGCTCGTCAGCTGTCCGAGATCGCCGACGCGCTGGCGCATGCGCATCGCCACGGCGTCGTCCATCGCGACATCAAGCCAGACAACGTGCTCCTCGCGGACTCGCACGCGCACGTGATGGACTTCGGTCTGGCCAGGGCGCTGCACGGAGCGATGCAGGAGAAACGGCTGACGTCGACGGGGATCTCCCTCGGGACCCCGGCCTACATGGCTCCCGAGCAGGCGAGCGGGGCGGAGACGATCGACGGCCGCGCAGACATCTACGCGCTGGGCGTCACGGCGTACGAGATGCTCGGTGGGGCGGCACCCTTCGCGGGCGTCAGCGCGCACGAGGTCCTGATGGCCCACGTGAACCGCTCGCCGCTCCCCCTGGACGAGCTGCGGAGCAACCTGCCCCGTCCGCTGGTCGACCTGGTGATGCGGTGTCTCGAGAAGGACCCGGCCGACCGATTCCAGCGCGCCGAGGAGCTGCTGCCCGTCCTTGCGAGCGTCGCCAGCTCGAGCTCGGGTCTTGCTCCGGTGCAGGGCACGTCGCCACACAGGTGGTGGCCCGTCCTCGCCATCGCTGGCGTCGTCCTGGCGGCGCTCGTCACCATGCTGATCTTCGAGCCCTGGGCGGAGCCTCGGAATGCACGCGCCCCCGACTCCTCTCGGTCTGCCGCCATGACGCGACTGACGTCCACCGGCCAGGTAGCACGCGCTGCGATCTCGCCAGACGGTCGCGTCGTCGCGCTCTTGTCCTCGCGCGACAACTCGATCCGCGTCCACCAGGTAGCCACGGACGGCGAGATCGAGCTGCTCCCGCCCGACGAGGACCGCTACTCCGCGCTCGCGATCGGACCCAACGGAGACTACGTGTACTTCGTGCGCCGTCAGATGAGCTATGGACGTCTTTGGCGTGTCCCACTGCTCGGCGGCGAGCCCCAGGAGGCCATCGCGGACATCGACTCCGACTTCAGCTTCTCGCCTGACGGCTCGCGCGTCGCCTTCCTCCGCATCGTCCCGGCGGACACCGAGTGCGCGCTCGTCATCGCCAACACGGACGGCTCGCGGGACGACGTCGTCGCGAAGGCCCACCTCCTCCAGGACAACTTCGGCCTGGCGGCGGGCGTCGCCTGGGCACCGGACGGCCGTGAAGTGGCCGTGATGCGGGGAGGGAACTCCGGGTTGGCGGTGGCGGGGATGTTCGGCCTCGGCGAACCCTCGCGGATCGTCTGCGTGGATGCTGCGACCGGAGCCTCTCGCAAGCTGACCGACCCGATCTGGGGAGCCGTCAACGGCCTGGAGTATCTGCCAGACGGCACCCTTCTGGTCAGCGGCGCGAGGCAGGAGCGACCCACCTCGCAGCTCTGGCGCGTCTCGCCAGACGGGACCGTGGAGCGCATCAGCAGCGACCTGAACGACTACGTCGGCGTGTCGGTGGCCCGATCGACGGGTGCGATCGTCACGGTTCTGAGCGATGCCTCGTCGACGATCTCGATCCTGTCCGACTCGACGAACGACCAGCTGGAGCCGGTCACCAGCGGGGCCGGCCGCTACGACGGTCAGCTCGGGCTGACCTGGACGCGCGACGGGCGCATCGTCTACACGTCGGCGACCACGGGCGGCGTCGGCGACTTGTGGATCTGCGACGCCGACGGCTCGAACACCCGCCGGCTCACCGACGACGACGCCTTGGAGAGCCTGCCACGGGTGTCACCCGACGACTCATTCGTCGTGTACAAGGCCGGCATCGACCGCGGGCTCGCGCGTCTCGACCTCGACAGCCGTCGCTCCACGGTACTGACGACGGACCCGTTCGACTCGACGCCATCGATCCTCACGACCGGAGAAGTCCTTTTCTCCCGCCGCGGCGATGTGCACCTGCTCGACGCCGAGGCAGGGGAGTCGACCGTCACCGCACGGCTCCGGTTCGGGGGCGGTGTTCCGTCTCCTGACGGCCGCCACCTCCTCGGCCCGGATGTGTTCGAGGGCAGGATCGGCGTCGGCCTGATCCCCGCCGACGGCGCGCCGCCGACCGCCCGCTATGGCGCGCTCTGGAAGTTCCCTCTGGCGATGACGTGGACCGCTGACTCGGAGACGGTGACCTACCTCTCCATGGAGGGCACACGCCAGATACTCTCGAACCTGAACCTCGCCGACGGAACCACCGAGCCCCTGCTCGAGCTGGCGAGCGATCGCGTGCTCGCCTTCGCCTGGTCCGCGGATGGGCGGCTCGCCGTGGCCCACGGCCCCCGGAACAGCGACGCCGTGATGCTCGAGGGGATCGACTAGCCACGCCTCCGACAGGGCGACGTCGAACGGGGAGCTCAGCGATCGGGTGCGCCAGGGTCCTCCGGGGAACCACGACGGGTCTCTGGTGGCGGGGATCCCGGGCCTCACGGCGTGCCAATTCGGCCGGTCCTCTCCACCCGTTCCCAACGGGGTCCGCTACAAGCCGGCGACCCGACCCGCGTTCCCGGCCCGACGAAAAGGGGACCGAGCCCGTCAGGGCCCAGTCCTCTCTTGGAAGTGGCAGCGGGGGCCCGCTTCGTACCGGCGGCCGGGGAGCGTGAAGGGTGGGCCCCTCCGGGACTCGAACGGTTGGCGGGAGGGGCCCGGGCCTGCGACCCAGGCAGGCCGGTCGAGGTGGCTCGCGGGCCGTCCCTGGCGGTCCGGGCGGGTGGACGGGCGGGCGCCCGCCGGTCCGGATCCGGAGCGGGGAGCGGGGGCGCTCGGCGGCGGGGAGCCCCCGGTCGGTCGCCGGGGTGGCCGCCAGGTCCCCGGCTCCGCGGCGGGGCTCCGTTCGCGGGACCCCGGCTCCGGCCCATTCCGGGGGCTGGATCCGAGCTTTCGGAG
>QJYK01000109.1 GCA_003248075.1 Gemmatimonadota bacterium
TGATCGAGGCCGGGCAGAAGGTGAGCCTGGTCGGGCCTTCGGGCAGCGGTAAGTCGACCTTGTTGGCCCTGATCGCAGGGCTTCTTCAGCCCGACCAGGGGACCATCGAGTTCGACGGCATGCCCATGGGCCACCTGAGCGACGACAAGCGTACCGCGCTTCGCATCAAGGAGATCGGCATCGCGCTGCAGTCGGAGAATCTGATTCCGTTCCTGACCATTCAGGAGAACGTCGAGCTCGCACTCGAATTCGGCGGTCACCGATCGGCACGATCGACGGCGCACGAGCTCCTGAGCCGGATGGGAGTCGAACACGTCGCGCGTCATCTGCCGCGTCAGGTGTCCGGTGGCGAAGGCCAGCGTGTGGTATTGGCGCTGGCGATGGCCAACAAGCCACGCCTGCTCCTGGCGGACGAGATGGTCACCCAGCTCGACGCCTTCACCGCCGGCACGGTCGTGGACGACATCTTCAGACAGGACATGGCGGTCTTCTTCGTCACCCACGACACGGCGCTCGCGAAACAGGCGGACGTCCGGCTGGCTCTGCGCCACGGACAGGTGGTGGCAGGATGAGCGCCCCGAACAGGATCGAGGTTCACGACCTGGTCGTGGAGCACCCGACGGCGTCCGGTGCCCGCCGGGTGCTGAACTGCCAGGAGCTTACGATCGCCGGCGGGACGACCACGTCGATCACCGGACGAAGCGGAAGCGGCAAGTCGACTCTCCTCGGCGTGTTGGGCGGTCTGGGCACGCCGACGCGTGGCTCGGTGACCATCGGCTCGACCACGCTGACCGATCTTCCCGAGCACGAGCGCGTCGCCTTCCGGCGGGATGCCGTCGGGTTCGTCTATCAGGCCGACAACCTGCTTCCCTTCCTCACGGTGGCCGAGAACCTCGAGCTGCGGCTCGCCCTGTCCGGCCTCAGCGAGAGCCCGGAGCAGACGATCGAGGATCTGCTCGAACGGCTGGGGCTGGGAGGTCTGGGACACCGCCTTCCCGATCAGCTGTCCGGGGGTCAGCGACAGCGCGTCGCCGTGGCGCGCGCGATCGTCCACCGACCGTCGGTGATCCTGGCCGACGAGCCCACGGGTGCGCTGGACGAAGAGAACGCGGCGGCGGTCATTCAGCTCCTGCTCGACGCTCAAGAGCGCCTTGGCGCGACGCTGGTCCTCGTCACACACGACATATCGATCGCCCGCTCCATGAGTCGAACGGTGGAGCTACGCGATGGCTCGATCGTAAGCGAACCATAGCCGGGAGTCTCGAGAGGTCTTCATGTTTGCGAAGTACGTATGGGCGGACCTGGTCCGAAATCCCCGCCGAACCGTCTCCACCATGATCGGGGTGATCCTCGGCGTCGGACTGGCGTGCGCCATCCTCTTCTTCGTCGATGGCCTTTCGTCGTCCATGACCGAGCGGGCGGTGTCCCCGCTTCCGATCGACATGCAGCTCGTCCAGACGCATCCCGTATCCGGTGACGTGCGCTTGGCGCTCGCGGTCGAGCCTACCGGACCCGCAAGAGCGGGGGACATCATCACGGTACGACTCACGGTCGAGAACCACGGAAAGACCCCCGCCAACGAGGTCGTGGTGCGATCCGTTCCCGCCTCCGGCCTCACCTACCAGGTCGGTTCGGCAGTGCTGCGCGACGGTGTCACGGCGGATGAGGGAAACGAGAACCCGTTCGCCGATGGCCCGGGGCAGATAGGCCTGAACATCGGAACGGTCGAAGGCGGTGAGACCGTCGAGCTCGGCTACCAGGTCAAGGTCTCCGATGCGCGCGACATATCGCAGGAGACGTTTTCTTCGACGATCTCGACGCGCAAGTCGCTCCTTCCGGCAAGGGCGAACGCCGGCAGACCGCCCGACCTGTCCGAGTTGGCGACACGGATCAGGGTGCTCGATGGCGTGGCGTCGGCAGAGGAGCTGTCGTTCGTCGACCTTCCACGCGGGTCGCTCGCCGCCGCGACATCGGTCGACGGTCAGGTGCGCCTGTTCGGATTCGATGCAAGCTACACGAAGCAGGATCCCTCGATCCGGATCGTCGCCGGCACGCAGGTTCCCGGCGAGATGATGATCAGTGCCGAGGCAGCCCGGTCGCTCTCGGTCGGCGTCGGCGACTCGGTGACGGTCACGCTGCCGGATGGGACGCGCTTGGACGGGCGGGTGAGTGGCATCGTCGATCTGACGGCGGCCCGGTCGCTCTTCGCGAGTCGCCTGGGCGAGAACCTCGAGCTGTTCGTCTACCTGCAAGCCTCGGTGGTCGTCGACGCCGCGACCTTCACGGATGTCGTCGTGCCGGCTTTCGAGCGCCTCACCTCGGGGCGGGGTGAGCGCGTCAAGAGTCTGCCCTTCCGCGAGGTGGATGTCCACGTACGCCGCGAGCTTCTCGAAGCCGAGCCGGTCGCCGCGCTCGCGCAGACACAGCGCATCGCGGCCGCCGTGGTGGGCGTCGCCGCGAACGGTCAACAGCGCACGGTCCAGGACGACGGCGTCACCCAGCACAGCTTCCTTCTGGACAACGTATCCAACACGCTGACCGTGGCGCGCGACGATGCGGCCGTGGCCAAGCGGATGTTCTTTCTCCTGAGCATTCCCGGCGCCATGCTGGCCGCCCTGCTGGGCGCCTACGCGGGCATCGTGCTCGCGGGTGCGCAGCGCCGCGAGCAGGCCACGCTGCGCGTCCGTGGGGCGAGTCGGAGAAACCTGCTGTGGATGCTCCGCCTGCGCGTGGGCTGGATTACGGGGGCCGGCGCCGCCATCGGTCTGGCGCTCGGTTATGCGTCCGTCGCCGCGGTTCTCGGCTCCGACATGCTGGCACGCGTCAGCACGTCGAGTCTGGCGATCTCCGGAGTGCTCGGGACGATCATCGGGCTGATGGCGACCGGTGCGGCGCTCTACTGGACCGGACGCTCGGCCATCGACCGAGGGATCCGAATGGATCGGGCCGGCATCGCGACCCCACCGCCGATGTGGCAGCGGTATCGCCTCGATCTGATGGGGTTGGCGATCCTCATCGCCGCCACCGTGTTCGCGATTTCGACCTCGGCGTTCGAAGGGATCCCCGGCTCGGTGTACGAGGGTCAATCGGTTCAGCTCCCCCTCGGCCTGCTCGCGCTGCCGATCGGCGCATGGGTGGCGGCGAGCCTCTTCGGGGGACGGTTGTTCGCATTCGTCCTGTCGCACCTGTCGACGAGATCGCCCAGGGGCGCGTCGAGCCCACTCGCGCTCCTTTACTGGAGGAGCGTGAAGCGACGCACCTGGTCGCTGGTCGTTGCGACGCTCATCCTCGGAATGATCGTCGCCCTCGCCACCAGCCTCGCCGTGTTCACGGCGTCCTACGATGCCGCCAAGGGAACGGATGCCCGATACACGGTCGGCTCCGACCTGAAGATCACCCCGAGCCCTGCCAGCAAGCGCGTCTACCGCTCCGCGGACGCCTCCGCATTCGCGGTCGACGGCATCGGCACGGTGGTTCCGGTCGTCTACGGAGTGCACAACGTTTCGGTCCGCTCGTATCGAACGAACGACGTCGCCAATCTGGCGGCGCTCGACCCGACCGGATACGGCGAGGTCGCGCCCCTGGACGACGGACATTTCTCGAACGAGTCGGCCGAGGAGAGCCTGAGAATCCTTGCCGAGCAGCCCGACGCGATCCTGCTGAGCGAAGACGTCGCCGAGTTCCTGCAGGTCGAGACGGGGGACCCGATCTGGGCGGTGCTCGGGCGTGCCACCGCCGAGCAGGTGGAGGTCGAGCTGAAGGTCTATGGGCTTTACGAGCGGCTGCCCGGCTTCCCCGACGGTGCCGACGCCCTGATGAACATCGAGCGCTACGAGGCTGCGGTGGCCTCGGCGGTGCCGGCGTTCTTTCTCGCACAAGCCACGGACGGCTCCGAGACCACGCTCGAGCGCGCCGCCGAGACGCTGCGCAGCGGCCTGGGCGCCGATGACGCCTTACGGATCGACACCCGCGTCACCGCTCTGGGCAAGGATCAGTCGAGCCTGGCATCCCTCAACATCAACGGCCTGCTGCGGCTCGATTCGGCGTATTCCCTGGCGATGGGGACCGTGGCGATGGCGATCTTCGTCTTCGGCCTTCTGCTCCAGCGGCGACGCGAGTACGTGACGCTCCGGGCGCAGGGGATGCTGCCGCGGACGATCCAGGCCTTCATCGGAGCCGAAGCCGGGACGGCCGCGGTCGCCGGCTGCATGCTGGGAGTGCTGGTGGGATTGGTGATGGCCTTCTACTTCATCAATGTCCTCCAACCGCTCTTCGTGATCCCGCCGACCTATGTGGTGCCGATGGCGTCGCTCGGCGCGATCCTGGGAGCCGTCCTCGGGGCGACCGTCGTCACCTCGGTTGCGGCGTCCGCGCTGGTCAATCAGCTACAGGCGATGGAGCTGCTGCGGGACGAGTGAAGCCGGTGGCCGAGATCGTGGGCTACGGGGGGCGGACCCGCCTGCCCGGGAACAACGCGTCTCCCGGCCCGATACAACCTTACGCGACACCGCCGATGCCGGGCCCCGCGGTGCGCCGGGCGATCCGCCTGTGGCCCGGCAGCCGATCGCAGGAGCTTGGTGTATGGACAGCAGAATCCGTGGTGCCGCGTGGACCCTCGCGCTCGGCACGCTGGGGTTGGTCGGATGCGGAGGCACCGCGGAGTCGGCGGAGGAGCCCAGGGGCACCGACCCGGTCGTCGAGGCCGGAGCCGTCGACACGGGCGTCACGCAGCCGCCGTCCGTCGAGGAGACGTCCCCTGTCGTCGAGGCGACGCCGGCTCGCCCACCCCGACCGGCTACACCGCCCGCAGCGAGAGCGCCGTCTCGCACGCCGGCGCCGCCGCCTCCCCCCGAGGAGCCTGCGGAGCCCGCGCCTCCGCCGGTGCTCGCCGCCGGCTCGACCCTGACGCTGTCCCTGGACGCGGCGCTGTCGACCAAGGACAACGCCGCCGGAGACGCATTCACGGCCAGCGTCGTCACCGACGTGCTCGCGCCCGACGGCCAGGTGCTCGTCGCCGCCGGATCGCGGGTTCGCGGTCAGGTCGTCGAGAGCCGGGAGAGCCCCTCCTCCGAAGAGCAGGCGACGCTGGTTCTGGGGGTTGTCTCCATCGAGACCGCTGCCGGCGAGCTACCCCTGGTGGCCGACATCGAGGACCTCCAGGTCCAGACCGAGGCGCGTGACAGTGACGGGACCACGGCAGGGAAGGTGGCCGCCGGAGCGGCGGTCGGGGCCATCGTCGGCAAGATCGCGGGCAACAAGAACCGCACGGCGGTGAAAGGGGCCGTGGTGGGGGCGGCCGCTGGAGCGGTGGTGGCCGCCGTCACCAAGGGGGGCCACGCATCGGTGCCGCAAGGCGCGCACATGGTCATACGGCTGGCTCAGCCGCTGGTGATCGGATAGGGGTGTAGGGTCTAGGCCCCCCCGGTGATACTGGGCGGGCACGCGCCAGGTGGTGCCTGGAGTCACAGCCGACCTCCTCGATCGTCGGATAGTCTTTGAGATACGCGAGACTCTCGGCTCTGCCCATGCAGTCGGGGTGGTCCGGGGGCAGGAGTTGCGCGTCCTCCGTAAGAACGGTGCCCGTCAGGCCGTCGAACTGTCTTCTCGCCCGGCGGCTGGCTAGGTCGAGCTTCAGCCCAGGGCCCAGGTCACCCTCCGAACCCACCGCCCCGCGAATGGCATCTAACGGCCACGCGGACTTCCGCGAGACCAGCGAGTTCGCGGCTCGATCATCGCAACGCAGTCGAACGGTAACCTGGGAGGTGGGTGCGGGCGGGGCGACCTTGCACGCTCCGCCGTCGCGGCCTACATAGGCCAGGAAGCGGCGCCCGGCTCCAACCGGTGGGATCCATGATCCGGCTCCGGATCCTCGGCGGTCAGGATCTCCTGAACTCCGAGGGCGAGGTCATACTGTCCATCCTCTCCCAGCCAAAACGGTTGGCGCTGCTCGCCTACTTGGCCCTCCACGCGAGCGGGACCTTCACGCGAAGGGACAAGCTCCTCGCACTGTTCTGGCCGGAGTCGGAGCCGGACAAGGCGCGGGCGGCGCTCCGCAAGAGCCTCTCGTACCTCCGGCAGGGGATCGGTGAGGGCGTCCTCGTCACGCGGGGGGACGACGAGGTGGGAATCGCTGCCGGCGTCCTCGAGTGCGACGCCGTCGAGTTCTCCGCCCAGGTGGACCGCGGCGACCTCCGGTCCGCGTGGGCGATGTACCGCGGTCCGTTCTTGGACGGCGTCTTCATCGCCGGCTCACCGAACGCCGACCAGTGGATCGAGGAGGAGCGGCGAAGGCTCGAGCGACGCGCCGTGGACGTCGCGGCCTCCCTGGCGGACGACGCCGCGCGCCGCGGCGACCTTGCCGCCGCCATCGGACTGGCGAGGGATGCGCTCGACCTCGATCCGTACCACGAGGGAACATTGAGGCGATTGATGGGGCTCCTGATCGAAGCCGGCGAGCCAGAGCGCGCGATACGGAGCTACGAAGACTTCGCGGCCCGCCTCACCGGGGTCGAGTTGGAGCCTTCTGCCGAGACCCGAGCGCTCCTGGGCTCGATCCGGGATCGCCGCGACACGGTCGCGGCCGTGACCTCGACGGAGAGGACCCCCGTCCCGCGGTCGCCCCACTCCCGGGTCGCCTCCGAAGAGGTCGGGCGGCCTCTCGGTCGTCGAACCAGGGCCGGCGTCTGGCGGTGGATCGCCCCCGCCTCGATGGGAGTCGCGGTCGTCGTGTCGTTCGTCGCCATCCGACTGGCCGGCGGCGATGATCCGCGTGGCGTCACGCAGGTCAACATCTCCTTGCCCGACTCCGTACCGCTGGTGTTCGTCGGTGAGGCCGCTCTCCGCGTCGGCCTTCCGTCCCTGGCGCTGTCCCCCGACGGTGGGCAGCTGGCCTTCGTCGGCCGTTCGGGACAGGGCACACGACTCTACGTCCGCTCCATGGCGAACGGCCGGTTGACTCCGGTCGAAGGCACGGCCCACGCATTCGGACCCTTCTATTCGCCCGATGGCGCGTGGATCGGCTTCTTCGCCGGTGGACACCTGATGCGGGTCTCGTCCGACGGCGCCCAGGTCCAGCCGCTCCTGGAGGCCGATGCGCCGCTGGGCGGCACCTGGGCCGAGGATGGCCGCATCGCCGCCGTCATCAACGATGGAGGTCCCCTCGCCATCATCCCACCCGGAGGTGGGGACCCGCGGGTCTTCGCGCCGAAGGGTACCCTGATCGCGCACCCGTTCTGGATCCCCGGAACCGAGTGGGTCCTCCTCACGTGTTACGATCCCAAGCACATCTGCGCGATGTCCACGACGGGCGTGCTCCGCCACCTCACGCTGGACGGCGACGCCGTCACCCGCATCGAGGGCGCCCGGCTGGTGCCGGGGTCGAATCCCCGGTTCCTCGCGCCCGGGTACCTCCTGTACAGCGCTCCGTTCAGGAACGCGCTGCTCGGAGTCCACCTGGACCCATCGAGTCTGACCGTGCGCGGGGAGCCGGAGGTGGTCTACGACGGCGTTCGGAGGGAGGCGTTCATGGGTTCCACCCAGGCCTCCGTGGCGGCCAATGGGGACTTGATCCTGGCCCGGGGCACCAACGCCGACCAGAGCCGGTTCGTGTGGGTGGACCGAGACGGCACGATCGATACCCTGCCCCTTCCACCGCGTGTCTACGGAGCCTTCTATCTTGCCCCCGACGGCCGCCGCTTGGCCGCCATCGTCTATCCTCGTGTCGGGGAGACGGAGCTCTGGATCATGGACCTGGAGCGAGGCGGTGAGGGAGAGCGTTGGGACTACGAGGGACTCGCCGCGAACCATGACATCCTGGGGACCGCATGGCTTCCGTCCTCGGACGGGCTCCTGGCGACCCTGGGCGATCCGAACATGGTCCTGGAGATCGACGCGGAGCGGCCCAGCGGCGCCAGGGTCCTTTGGTCCGGGGCGGAGCGCGCGGGCGTCCTGGCCGCCACGCGCGACGGGCGTGTGGTCTTCAGAGCCGACGGTGCACACGGTAGCGTCGTGTCGCTGATCGACCTCCAGGACATCGCCCGACTACCGCCCAGGCCGAGCGAGGTGCTCACTCCCCTCCTTCCCACGTTCACCGGCCGAACCTCGGTGGCCGTGTCGCCGGACGGCGCGTGGGTGGCCTATCACGCCGAGGAGGCAGGGACGTACCGGGTCTTCGCGGTTCCCTTGGAAGGGCATCGCCCTCCGATCCGCGTCTCGTCGTCGGTCGGAGAGATGCCCCGGTGGTCGCCGAGGGGGGACGGGCTGTACTACCGATACGGCCGCAAGTTCTTCTGGACTCCATTCACCGCCTCCGACAGCACACATTTCGGCACGCAGGCGCTCTTCCTGGAGGGCGACTTCCTGAACGTGAACGGTCCGGACCTCGCGATCTCGCGGGACGGGGCCCGACTTCTCCTGCTCCAGTCCCGGGGCGGTGACGAGGCCTCGACCCTCGACGTCACGCTGAACTTCCGCGCCCGCCTGGTGAGGCTGCTGGACCCCGCCTGATGGCGAATCGCCGACCGGCCGTCAGGGCTGGTCGACCTGGATGCTCCCTCCCTCGACGTCGGCGAACAGAGCCTCGATGCTCGCGATGGAGGCATCGTTGTGGAGGTCGACGGACCTGATGCACATCTGCTCGAGGCTGAAGGCGTCCGGGAGCATCTGATAGCCGTATAAGATCTGATCCGGGGGAGCACCCGCTGGGTCCCCGTTGTCCCGGACGAACATGGAGAAGAAGTATGCAAGCCCTTCCAATGGGGGCGGGGCCCCGGCAGGCGCCGGGATGTCCGCTCCGATCAGGACGATCCCGGTGGTCCGGAGGCTGGCCATGCATGTGACGTCCCCCTCCTGGTCGGCCTGGGGAGCGAACTTGACATTGCGAACCGCCACCTTTCCTTCGGCCGTTCCGTCGAGGTAGCCGGTCGCGTCGACGGAGAAGGGGTCCAGCGTCGTGTTCGGGGCCTCGGCGGACGGGTCACCTCCGAGCGGCATGGTCACGGCGGCCCGGCCGCTTCCCGCCACGGTCTGAAACACCGGATTGCCGAGACTGTCAGGTTCCGTGGCGGAGCTTCCCCCACAGCCGGCCAGCGCCGACACTGTCGCCAGAGCCAGCCATTTCCGGGTGAACATCATGCAACCTCCTGGGCAGGAACGAGCGGCGAACCACGTGTCCTGCGCAGGCTAGCTCGCCCCCGTGTTCCGGCCGTGACCTGACCGTGACCCGACGGGGGAGCTCAAGCCGGCCAACGGTTCCGGCTTGCGATGCCGGCTACTGCACAACCGTCTCCCGAGCACCTCCCATGAGCGGGATGCCTGCCGACCCGCGTATCACGGAGCCCCCTCCACGGTCCTGCGCCCCCGACGCCTCGCCGAGCAGGGCCAGCGTCCTCTCCATGGCGGAGACCGCCCCTCGATGCGGCGTACCCGGGTGGCGGCGGGTACGCCGCGTACGTTCTCACGCCACCTCCCCATGTCATCGCCCCGACGGGCTGGCGGCGTTCGATCTCCCGATCGGCCGGGCTCCTCGGGCTCATTCTGACGCCGGGGGCGAGCGGCTCGCTTCGCGTGAGGAGACGCGGGGGACGTGCCGCCCCCCGTGACGGGTCATCGGCTGGTCTTCAACCCCGGGCATAGCGGAGGGCACTGGTGGACTTGTGGCCCGTCCGCCACGTAGCATGTGCCCTTGGGCCGGCCGTGCCCGCAGCCGAAATCCGAAACGCCCCCAGGTGACGTTGGGAGCCTCCATGCAGACACAGGTCCGATGTCCGACCCGATCAGCCGTCTGAACGCGGCCCTGGAGGGCCGCTACCGCGTCGATCGCGAGGTTGGCGAGGGCGGCATGGCGACGGTGTACCTGGCCGCCGATCTGCGGCACGACCGCAAGGTCGCCCTCAAGGTCCTGAGACCCGAGCTCGCGGCCGTCGTTGGAACGGATCGCTTCCTGTCCGAGATCAAGACGACGGCCAATCTCCAGCATCCACACATTCTCCCGCTCTTCGACTCGGGGGAAGCCGACGGATTCCTCTTCTACGTCATGCCCTATGTCGAAGGCGAAAGCCTTCGTGCCAGACTCGACCGCGAAAGAGAGCTTCCGGTCGAGGAGGCGTCCAAGCTCGGTTCGGAGATCCTGGATGCTGTCGCTTACGCGCATCGGCAGGGAGTGATCCACCGCGACATCAAGCCTGAGAACGTCCTGCTCCAGGACGGCAGGGTCCTCTTGGCGGACTTCGGAATCGCGCTTGCCCTGACGGCAGCGGGCGGGACGCGTCTCACCGGAACGGGTCTTACACTGGGCACGCCCACGTACATGAGCCCGGAGCAGGCCACCGGTGACCGGACGGTCGACCGACGCACCGACATTTATGCCGTGGGATGCCTGATCTACGAAATGCTGGCCGGACAACCCCCCTACTCGGGAAGTACCGCAGGGGCGATCCTCGCGAGGGTTCTGACCACCGACCCGGAGTCGCTCGCCCACCACCGATCGGCAATCCCGCAGCACATTGCGACAGCGGTGCACCGCGCCATATCACGACTTCCGGCGGACCGGTTCGCCAGCTCGGAGGACTTTCTCGCCGCACTCTCCGGCCGCGCTACGGACACTGGATGGCGTCAGGATGCGAAACCGGCAACGAGAGCCCGGGTCGTGGATCGGGTGCTTGTCTTGGGATTGGCGGGCTTCGGTCTGCTGGCGAGCGTGCTGGCCCTTTGGGGCTGGCTCGGAAGGTCTCCGAACACTGGCGTCCGCAGGCTTACCGTGCCACCTCCGCGAGGGCTGTCCTTCGTGCCGGACGGTTACATTCCCGCGCTTTCGCCCGATGGCAGGACGGTCGTATTCGCCGCGCGGGACAGCAGTACCACGATGCTGTACCGACGGCCCGTGGATGGCTTCGACCCCGAGCCGATCCAGGGCACCGAGGGCGCGGAGTACCCGTTCTTTTCGCCGGACGGGCAATGGGTAGGCTTCTTCACGGAGACTCCGAAGGAGATCAGGAAGGCTCTCCTTGCCGGAGGCTCCGCCATCCGGCTCGCCCGCGTCACCGCCGCTCGTAACGACGCGGTCTGGCGCCGCGACGGAACCATCGTCTTCTCCTGGGAACGTCAGGGGCTATGGGCGGTGCCGGAGGACGGGGGCCAGGTCGTACAGCTGACCTCTCCCGACACCGCTTCAGGCGAGTTCGATCATGTCCGTCCGCAGGACCTTCCAGACGGCCGGCTCATGTTTGCGGTTGCGATGGGTGGGGCCTACCGCGGCGGGAGGACGAGCGTGATGCGGTCGGCAATCCTCGACCGCGCCGGGAGCGCGTGGGAGCTCCTTCCGGGTGAGGCGGGCGGCGTGTATCATCCCGCCGGCCTGATGCTACGCGAGTCAGGCACATGGACCGCAGAGCGGTTCGATCTGAGCACCGCGGCGTTCCGTCCTCCCAGGGTCCCCATCCTCGACGGCACGCTTGACGCAGAACGGCAGCACCCGAGCCCGCTGTCCTTCTCTGCGGCTGGCGACGTGGCCTACTTCGCCGGTGTCGACGATGTAGGCTGGACGATCACCCTGGTCGACATGACTGGAACCAGCAGGGTTCTGTACCCGGAGTTGGGCAGCTACCGTTGGCCGCGCGTCTCTCCCACCGGCGACAGGCTGTTGGTTGGGGAAGGCTCGAACCTCTGGAGCCTCTGGACGCTCGATCTCAGGACGGGGGCGTTTCGCCCGTTCCCCACACAAGCGGGGGGTCCGGGAGAAGCGGCATGGTCGGCCGACGGACGCCAGATTGCCTTCACCGTCGAAGACGACCCCGAGCAGCCCTTCGCGTCGATCTATGCTGGCAACGCCGATGGGACGGGCGGTGAGCGGTTGTTGGTAGCGGTGCAGTTCGACGCGTGGACCAGCTCCTGGTCTCCCGACGGGCGTCATCTGGCCTTCTATGGCGGGCCCGAGCACAACGACATCTGGGTCAAGCAGCTATCCGAAGGCGGTCCCCTCCACCGAGTGACGAGCGGCACCAGCTCCGAGCGTCACCCGGCGTTCTCGCCGGATGGTCGGTGGATCGCGTACCAGTCCGACAGGTCGGGCCGAAACGAGGTGTACGTGCGGGGCTTCCCTGACTATGCGCTGGAGCACTCAGTCTCCGTCGAGGGTGGGACCGAGCCGGTCTGGGCGGGTGACGGAAGGGGGCTCTTCTTCCGGAACGGGTCGCAGTTTATGGTCGTCGACGTTCACCTCGGCGATACCTTCTCGTCCGGGACGCCGCGTACCCTGGTGAGCACCTATCTGGAAGACGACCCCAACGGTGATCGCAGCTATGACGTGATGCCCGACGGGCGCGGCTTCGTGATCATCCGCAGTGACCCTCGAACCCAGCCGGAGCTCAGAATCGTCAAGGGCTGGGTCGACGAGCTGATGGGGAGGCTGCGCGGCGGTTCGTGACAACTGTCGTCGGGATCTTCCTCGCCGGCCGATGACTCGGAGGGTAGGATCGGTTTCCGATCTACCGGGGAGCTCCGAGGTAGCGATCGAGAAAGTCGAGTGACTCCCGTACCAGCGTCGCCCGTGGCACGAAGTGCCCGCCGTCGTCGAGCACGAGCTTCTTGTCGGCGGGGTCCGTTCCCGCCAGGTCGAAGAACGGCCGCACGCGCTCTTCAATGGGACGCCCGGGGTCCATGGTGCCGTTCAGCATGAGCAATGGCACCTCAAGGCGGTGCACATAGGTGATGTCGTCGACCTCCGGCAACGTCCGATCCCTGGAGAAGCCTCCCACGAGATCGATGGCCACCTTCAACCGCGGCTCCATCACGACCATGGTCGCGAGGTTGATGCCACCGAAGCTGTACCCGTAGTAGGCCAGCCGCTCCGAATCGATGTCGGACCGGGTCTCCAGGTAGTCGATCGAGCGCCGGAGGTCCTTCGACCATCGA
>QJYK01000329.1 GCA_003248075.1 Gemmatimonadota bacterium
TCAGGGCATCCCGCCCGCCAGGATCGTGCTCAGGATGTGGGGATCGATGTTCCCTCCCGACACCACGGCCACGACCTTGCCGTGGCCTGCCGCCCCCGTGAGCGCCGCGGCGAGCGCCGCGGCGCCCGCACCTTCGGCCACCACCCGCGCTCGGGCCGCGAGCATCCGGATGGCCTCGGCGATCTCCTCGAGGCTCACGACGATGGACCCGTCGAGAAGCTCGGAAGCCAGCGGCCACATCTCGGGGAGCATGCCGCCACCGCCGATGCCGTCCACGAAGCTCGGCGTTCGGTCCACGTCGACGGGTCTTCCGGCCTCGAGGGAAGCGGCGAACGGTGCGGCGGTCTCGACCTCGGCCGCGTAGACGCGTGTGCCCGGACGGAGCGCCTTCACGGCGGAGGCGATGCCGCAGGACAGGCCGCCGCCCCCGAACGGGACCACGACGGCGTCGAGCTCGGGGGCATCCTCGACGATCTCGAGGCCGACGGTGCCGTTGCCCGCGATGACGGCGGGATCGCTGACCGGATGGACGAAGAACCCGCGCTCGTCGGGATGGCCGTGCTCACGGAGCACCTTCCACCATTCCGCGAACGGAACGGGGACGATCTCGGCCGAGAGGCGGGCGATGGCGTCCAGCTTCGCTCGCGGCGCCGAGTCGGGGACGATGACGCGGCACGGCACCCCGAGCCGACGCGCGTTCCAGGCGACTCCCTGCGCCATGTTGCCGGCGCTTCCGGTGTACACGCCCGCGCCGAGACGGGGGAGCCCGGCGAGTGCCATGGCATTGGCGGAACCGCGGATCTTGAACGAGCCGATGGGTTGGAGACACTCCAACTTCAGGAGCACCTCCGGTCCTTCGGCGTTGTCGAGCTCCAGACCCACGACGGGCGTGCGCACGGCGGCGTGGGCGACCCGCTCGCGCGCGCCGCGCAGGTCCTCCAGCGTCGGCCGGGGCGCCGGCCGTTCGCTCCCGAACCTCGCCCTCTCGCTGCCCTCGCCCCTCGATTCGGATCGGTCTCGCACGGTCATGGGATGCTCGTTAGTGGCTCCCCGGGCGTCCGTCAATGCGAACGCAGCAAGAGATCCCTCGCGGACCCGACGTCGGATCGGTAGTGTACGTCGATTGTCGCGCGGACGGGCGCCACGGGCGTCGCTCGGCGGGCGATCCAGGAGGGGGGGATGCAGTCACAGGATTGGGACGACGGCCGGTTGCTCTTCCACGAGCTTCTCGACGCCACCTCGGGGTTTTCGGCCTTCGTGGAGGGCGATCGCTCACGCGGTCTTACCGGGAGGCAGGGGCTCGAGGAGGCACGCGAGCACCTCAACACCTTCCTCGCGCTCGAGGGCTCCAGCGCGGTCTTCGTGCCCCGGGACGTTCGTGCGCTCGTGGGGGTGTCGCTGGACGCGCTCGAGCGGGGTCAGATCGAAGTCGCCCTCACGGCGCTACGCAGAGCATCCCTCTGCTTCCAGGCTCACCTCGACCGTGAGCGGGGGATGGGCACGACCTAGCCGTCCACTGAAACCGGGGGGAGTGGCGGCTTGTACGAGCGGATCGTCTGCCTGACCGAGGAAACCACGGAGGCCCTCTATCGCATGGGCGAGGAGCGCCGCATCGTCGGGATCTCGGGGTTCACGGTCCGTCCTCCCCGGGCTCGCCGAGAGAAGCCCAGGGTCAGCGCGTTCCTCACGGCCAAGATCGACCAGATCCTGGACCTCGACCCCGACCTGGTCCTCGGCTTCTCCGACATCCAGGCCGACATCGCCGCCGATCTCGTGCGCCACGGCATCGAGGTCCACGTGTTCAACCACCGCAGCGTCGCCGGCATCCTCCGCATGGTCAGGGTGCTGGGCTCGATGGTCGGTGAACCGCAGAAGGGCGAGACGCTGGCCTCGGAGCTGGAGGCCAACCTCGAGCGGGTCCGGGCGCGGGCTCGGGACCTTCGCGTGCGACCCCGCGTCTATTTCGAGGAATGGTACGACCCTCTGATCACTGGGATCCGTTGGGTGTCGGAGCTCGTCGAATGCGCGGGAGGCACCGACCTGTTCCCGGAGAAGTCGACCCAGGCGCTCGCGCGAGGACGGATCGTCGAGGATCCCGACGAGGTGGTCCGGCGGGAGCCGGATCTCGTCATCGGCTCCTGGTGCGGGCGGAAGTTCCGCCCCGATCGCGTGGCCGCGCGGCCCGGATGGGACGCAACGCCTGCGGTGAGGGACGGCGAGCTCCACGAGGTCAAGTCGTCCCTCATCCTGCAGCCGGGCCCGGCAGCGTTGACCGACGGCGTGGAGGCGATCCAGGCGATCGTCTTCAGCTGGGCGGAACGACACGGCGCTTGATCCGGGACCGTCTCAGGCTCTAGTGATGGAGGAGGGCCGCGAGGTCCGCCGTCCCCCCCGGGCCAACGCGGAGCGATGCCGATGCGGCGTCTCCCGGCGCTCGTTGTCGCCCTCGCCCTGGGGGCATGTGAAGGCGGCGATCCCCTGGCCCCTGTCTCTGCGGATCCCGAGGCGGCGCGCTTCGCCGACCTCGTGAACGATCATCGCGTGAGCGTGGGCTGTGCTACCCTGTCGTGGAGCGGCCCCGTCGCCGGGGTCGCCCAGGCGCACAGCGAGGACATGGTCGCCCGGTCGTTCTTCTCCCATACGAACCCTGACGGGGAGTCCCCCTTCGACCGGCTGGCGGCGGCGGGGATCGGCTTCTCCTCCGCCGCGGAGAACATCGCCTACGGATACCCGTCCGCCGAGGCGGTGCTGGCCGGCTGGCTGGGAAGCCCGGGGCACCGGGCCAACATCGAGAACTGCGCCCTCACCCAGCACGGCATCGGGTTGGAGGGCACCCATTGGACGCACCTGTTCATCCGGCCGTGAAGCGTCCGCGCTCACGACGACTCGGCGGTCACCGTCAGGAGTAGCGTCGCCGTCGACGCCGCTCGCGACGAGCTGCCGAGGACGAGCGTCTGTCCGGGGCGGATGTTCACCGTCGTGGTGAGCACGGTCCCCGCCGAGGGCGCGAAGAGCCGCACCTCCCGGAGCCGGAGCGTGCTGCCCTGGACCCAGCGTACCTCACCCGCGACCTGGTAGATGCCCCCGTTGCCGGCCAGCGTCTGTTGGAACTCCGTACCGTCCGTCGCCATCACGAACGCCTCACCGCTCAGTCGGTAGCCTTCGAACTGGAGGATCTTGCGAAGCTCCTGCTCGACGTCGGCGATGCGAGCGTCGGTGTCGGTGTACCCGTCGGCCTCGATGAGCTGAAAGCGCAGCCGCACGTCGGGGTGCGGAACGTCGAACCGCCGCAGGACCTCCTCGACCCGGTCGAGGTTCTCCGGGGTCTCACGGATCGTGATCGCGTCGCGCCCGACCGAGAGTGTTCCGGGCGCCCCCTCCCGATTGGCGTAGACATAGGGGTCGATGAGCTGCGCGGCGTCCCCGGGGGACAGGTGATCGAGGGCGAACGTCCTCGTATCGAGCCGCGGCGCCCTGCCGCAGCCGGCGAGGGTCACCAGAAGCGGCAGCCAAACGGACGGCAGCGTCTTCTTCATGCTTTTCTCCAGGGTCAGAAGAACCAGAGCACGGTGATGTTCGGATCGTCGGTCTCCAGGACCGCGAAGGAGCGCCCCTCGGCGTCCTGAACGAGGGGCAGGAGCTCTTCCGGGTCGGCCGTCGGGCCACCGCTCCCCACGGGCGCGGGTCGGTCCGGCGGCAGAACCAGCACGGCGATCGCGGCTGCGGCCACCGAGAGTCCGATCCACGCCAGGGCGCGGCGGCCTCGGGGCATCGCCCGTCCCGGAGGGCGACGCCCGACCGACGCGAGCGCCGAGAGCGCCTCCAGGCTGGGTGGGGCCCCGACGGAACCGAGCCACTCGTCGAGGGCTTGCGTTCCTTCCAGGATGCGTCGGGCAGCGGCCCGGCACGCCGCGCACGTCCTCACGTGGGTGGCCACCGGACCGGGCCCCTCGCCGCGGAGCTCCGCGGGCTCGGCGAGCAGCAGGGCGTCACGGACTCGGGCGCACGATGTCTCGGCGCTCACGTCCACTCCTCCGCGACCTCGGGGTGACACTCCAGGATCCTGGCCCGGAGCGCGCGGCGTGCCTTGAACAGGTGAGCCCGCACGGAGACGGGCTCGATGCCGAGGATCTCCGCGACCTCCGACGCCGACAGGCCCTGCAGCTCCGTGAGATCGAACACTTCGCGCTGTCGCGCCGGAAGCTCCTCGAAGAACGTGCGCAGCATCCGGGCGAGGAGGGTCCGGTCCGCTCCCTGGTCGGGGCGAGGGTGGGGATCCGCCGCGGTACGCTCGGTGGCGAGCGGATCCGTGCGGAGACGCTCCCGACGCCGGTCCCGCCGGAGGCGATCGATGGCGGCGTTGCGCACCACCGTGTAGAGCCAGGTGGTGAATCGCGCGCCTCCCTGGTACGTGTCGAGGCGGTGCATCATCTGCACGAGCACATCCTGTGTGAGGTCGTCCGCGTCCGACGGATCCCCGGTGCGCACCAGGCACCACCGTCGGACCATCGGGTAGGCACGGCTCACCAGCTCCTGGAGCGCGGCCCGGTCGCCCGAACGGGCCGCGCGCACGAGTCCTGGTCCGATCCCCCCGTTATCAGCGCGTGAGGTCAATCGGTCTCCGCGGTGGTCGCCGTCGTCGCTCCGTGGGACGGTGTGCAGCGGTGGAGCGTTTACCGCACGGGTGGTTGGGACCCCGGCCCACCCACGATGCGCGGGGCGCGTCTTGCCACCCGTCGGGGGCGCTGGACATGTTCCGGCGTTCCGCGGGCAGTCGGCGCGCACGCCCCGCCCACCCACCTTCGAGCTCCGCAGCCGCATGGCCTTCATCCCCTACGTCCCGTACGGCGAAGCCGGGGGGCTTCTGGCCCGCCTCTACCGGCGGTTCGGAGGAGGTCGCGAGGCGGTGGACAACATCATCAGGATCCATTCGCTCAATCCGCCCTCGATGGCGCATCATTTCGATCTCTATGCCCATCTGATGCGCGGCCCTTCGCCTCTGTCGCGCGTACAGAGGGAGATGATCGCCATCACCGTGTCGGCGGCCAACTCGTGCTATTACTGAATCATCCATCACGGAGCGGGACTCCGTATGCTGCTCGGTTCCGACGTCGTGCCTCGGGCCCTGGCGCGGGACTACCGGAAGGCGCCGCTGGCGCCTGAGGACCGCGCCCTGCTCGACTACGCGGTGAAGCTAACGCTGGAGCCCCACGCTGTCGGCGCGGCCGACGTCGAGGCGCTGCGCGAGCACGGGTTCACCGATGCCGCGATCCTGGATGCGTGTCAGGTGACGTGCTACTACAACTACGTGAACCGCCTCGCGGACGGCCTGGGCGTCGAGCTCGAGCCGTTCTGGTCGGCGACGGATCTGATCCTGACGCGCGCCGAGTTCGAGGCGCGTGGGGGTGGGGGACCTCCGTGAGCCCTCCGGTGCAGGTGGACGGGCGCACCCTCTCCCTCGAGGACGTCGCCCGCGTGGCGTTGGACGGCGTCGCCGTGGAGCTGAGCGCAGAGGCCCGGGCACGCGTCGAGGCCTCGCGGGCTTTCATCGAGGCCAAGGTCTCGAGCGGGGAACGCGTCTACGGGGTCACCACCGGGTTCGGCCGCTTGGCCGACGTGGTCATCGCCCCGGAGGACCGCACGAAGCTCCAGCACAATCTGGTGCGTAGTCACGCTGCCGGGACCGGCCAGGCCCTGGATCGCGCCGCCGTGCGCGTGCTCCTCCTGCTGAGGGCCAACGCGCTCGCGCGGGGTTGCTCGGGCTGTCGTCCCGTGGTGGTCGATCATCTGGTCTCGCTCCTGAATGCCCGGGTCCATCCCCGCGTGCCGGAGTTCGGCTCCGTGGGCGCGAGCGGCGACCTCGCGCCGCTGGCGCACGTGGCGCTCGGTCTCCTCGGGGAAGGACGCGCCGAGCGCGAGGGCGTGGAGCGTGACGCGGGCGAACTGCTTCGGGAGGCGGGCATCGAGCCGCTCCGGCTCGAGGCCAAGGAGGGACTCGCCCTCATCAACGGCACCCAGGCGACTACCGGGCTCGGCGTTCTCGCCCTCCTCGCCGCGGAGCGCGCGCTGGAGGCCGCCGAGGTGGCCGGCGCGATGTCGCTCGACGCGCTCCTGGGCACTCCCGAGGCGTTCCGGCCCGAGATCCAGGACGCCAGGCCCCATGCCGGGCAGCGAGAGAGCGCGCGACGGCTAAGACAGCTCCTTCGGGGCTCGGAGATCCGTGAGTCCCACCGCGAGGGTGATCCTCGCGTTCAGGACGCCTACGCGCTCCGATGCATGCCCCAGGTCCACGGGGCGGCCCGTCAGGCGCTCGGCTACGTGCGCGGCATCCTGGAGACCGAAGCGAACAGCGCCACCGACAACCCTCTGGTGTTCCCCGAGTCCGAGATGATCGTGAGCGGTGGCAACTTCCACGCGCAGATCGTCTCGCAGGCGCTCGACCTTCTTGCCATCGCCGCCGCGGACCTGGCCGCTATCTCCGAGCGCCGGATCGAGCGGCTCCTCAACCCCGACCTGTCGATGGGCCTTCCGGCGTTCCTGACCCGCTCACCGGGCCTGCGCAGCGGTCTGATGATCGTTCAGGTCACGGCCGTGGATCTGCTGGCCGAGATGAGGGTGCTCGCACACCCGGCCAGCGTCGACTCGGTGACCACGAGCGCGAATCAGGAGGACCACGTATCCATGGGCCTGGCCGCCGCGCGCAAGGCGCGCAGGAGCGTGGCCTGCCTCGAGCGCATCTTGGCCATCGAGCTCCTGTGCGCGGCTCAGGGCCTCGAGTTCCGACGACCGTTGAAGGCCGGTGTCGGAGCGGAGGTCGCCCACACCAGGGTCCGGGAAAGGGTCGCTCCCCTCGAGGAGGATCGCGTCCTCGGCCCCGACCTGGACGCACTCACCGAACTGATTCGAACCGGCGGCCTCGACGGGCTCGCCGATCTGGAGGACGACGGATGAACCCGGCCGCGGTCCGCACCGTGCACGCACCCATCGGAACCGAGCGCTCGTGCAAGGGATGGGCGCAGGAGGCGGCGCTTCGCATGCTCATGAACAACCTCGACCCCGAGGTCGCCGAGCGTCCGGAGGATCTGGTCGTCTACGGTGGAACGGGCAAAGCAGCACGCTCCTGGGAGGCCTTCGAAGCGATCGTTGGCGCGCTACGTCGCCTCGAGGACGACGAGACCCTGCTGATCCAATCGGGTAAGCCGGTGGGGGTGTTCCGGACGCATCGCCATGCCCCACGGGTCCTGATCGCGAACGCTAACCTGGTGGGGAAGTGGGCCACCTGGGAGCATTTCCGTGAGCTGGAGCGGAAGGGGCTGATGATGTACGGGCAGATGACCGCCGGCTCCTGGATCTACATCGGGACCCAGGGGATCCTGCAGGGCACGTACGAGACCTTCGGTGCCATAGCCTCACGACATTTCGGGGGCTCGCTCAAGGGTCGCTGGGTGCTGACCGGGGGGATGGGGGGTATGGGCGGAGCGCAGCCTCTGGCCGCCACCATGAACGAGGGCGCGGTCCTTTGCGTCGAGGTCGATCCCGCCAGGATTCGGAGACGTCTCGACACCCGGTACTGCGACCGCATGACGCACAGCCTCGACGAGGCTCTGGCCTGGATCCGCGAAGCCACGGCCGCCGGCGAGGCCCGCTCGGTGGGACTGGTGGGGAACTGCGCCGAGGTGCTCCCGGAGCTGGTCGCGCGTGGGGTCGTGCCGGACGTCGTGACGGATCAGACGTCGGCACACGATCCCCTGAACGGGTACGTGCCAGCGGGGCTTTCGCTGGAGGCGGCCGAAGCGCTCCGCGAGAGCGACCCCGCGGCGTACCTGAGCCGCTCGATGGCGTCGATCCGCACGCACTGTGAGGCCATCGTCGCGCTACAGGAGGCCGGCGCGGTGGCGGTCGACTACGGCAACAACCTCCGCGGCTACGCGTTGGAGGCCGGATTCGCGCGCGCGTTCGCCTATCCGGGCTTCGTGCCCGCGTACATCCGGGATCTCTTCTGCGAGGGAAAAGGACCGTTCCGTTGGGCGGCGCTCTCGGGCGATCCCGCTGACATCCACCGCACGGATCGGCTCGTGATGGAGATGTTCCCCGACGACGAGCACCTGGTGCGCTGGATCCGCATGGCCCACGACAAGGTCGCTTTCCAGGGGCTCCCCGCCCGGATCTGCTGGCTGGGCCAGGGGGCCCGAGCTCGTTTCGGGGTGGCGATCAACGACCTCGTCGCCTCGGGTGAGATCAGCGCCCCGATCGTGATCGGGCGCGACCACCTGGACACGGGCTCCGTCGCGTCGCCGTATCGGGAGACCGAGGCCATGCGGGACGGCACGGACGCGGTCGCCGACTGGGCGATCCTCAACGCCCTGCTCAACACGGCCTCCGGGGCGAGCTGGGTGTCCTTCCACCACGGAGGTGGCGTGGGCATCGGGAACTCGCTCCACGCGGGTCAGGTCGTCGTCGCCGACGGCACGCCGGAGATGCGCGAGCGGATTCAGCGTGTGCTGACCAACGATCCCGGCATCGGCGTGGCTCGGCACGCCGACGCGGGGTACGAGGTCGCCGTCGAGACCGCTCGGCGAGAGGGGCTGGACATCCCGATGCTGGACTGACCCGGGCGGTCAACCGCTGACGAGACGGGTGGCCACGCGGCGGTAGGCGTCGGCGATCTCCTCCTGTCGTGGGTGGCGGCCCTGCTCGACCACGAGACGCCCGCCCACGTAGACGTCCCGGACGGGCGTGTCCTCCCCCGCGAAGAGCCAGGAGTCGAGGACGTCGTCGCCCGATCGGCCCGCGAGGGCCGCGTGATCCGTGTCGAGCACCGCGAAGTCGGCGCGCCGACCCACCTCGATTCGCCCGAGGGGCACGCCGCACGCGCGCGCGCCCCCGGCCCAGGCGGCATCGAGCAGCGCCCGCCCGGTGGACTGGGGGCGCTCGCCGGTCGCCACGTTGCGGCGCCGGCGTGTCAGGCGCTGGCCGTACTCGAGGAGACGGAGCTCCGCGACCGGACTCACGCTCACGTGGGAGTCGGTTCCGATTCCCCAGGCTCCGCCAGCCGCGTCGTACTCCTCGAAGGGGAAGATCCCATCGCCCAGGTTGGCCTCCGTGGTCGGGCATAGCCCCACCACAGCGCCGGACCGTGCGACGGTCGTGGCCTCCTGGGCGGTGATGTGGGTCGCGTGGACCAGGCACCATCGAGGTCCGACGGGAGCGTTCTCCAAGAGCCACTCGACCGGCCGCGCGCCCGACCAGACCAGGCAGGCGGCCACCTCGCGCTCCTGCTCCGCCACGTGGATGTGGATCGGCGCGGTGGGGTCGAGGCGGTCCATCGCCCCCAACGCGTCGCGGAGGTCATGCGGCGGCACCGCGCGGAGCGAGTGGAGCGCGAGGCCGACGCGTGCAGTGGGCTCGCCCTCGAGAAGCGTCGAGAGGCGTTGGACGTCGCCGAGCAGCGCGTCCGTGGACGCGACGAAGCGACGCTGTCCCCCCTCGGGGGCCCCGCCGGAAAAGTCCGCCGTACGGTACAGGGTCGGCAGGAGCGTCACGCCGATCCCCACGTCCAGCGCGGCCGACGAGGCCGCTCGGGCGATCTCGACGGGGTCGGCGTAGGCCGCACCCTCGGGGTCGTTGCGCAGGTAGTGGAACTCGGCGAGATGGGTGAAGCCGTGCCTGAGCAGCTCCACCGTGAGCTGCGCGGTGATGGCGGCGACGTCCTCCGGCGTCAGCTGCAGGAGGAAGCGATACATGCGGTCGCGCCACGACCAGAAGCTGTCGCCTCCCGGTGCGCCTCGCTCCGTCAGGCCGGCCAGGGCCCTCTGGAACGCGTGGGAGTGGAGGTCGGGGACACCCGGGACGGCCGCACCGGGCACCGGCGAGAGACCGCTCGGCCCGGCAGCGGGAGTCACGGAGGTGATGGTGCCGTGTCGGTCGACGCCCACGCGTACGTCGCGCGCCCACCCGTCGGGGAGCAACGCGCTCGAGAAGAGAAGGTCGGACATGGCCGCAGAGTGTAGATTCCGGGCGGATGCGCTGCAACGAGGTCCTCGCGGCAACGGACACGCGTCATGACCCATTGTGATCTTCTGCTGCGGAACGTGCACGTCGCGACCATGGTGGCGGGCGACCGAGCCTGGGGGTACTCGGGCCGGACGGGCGCCGTCGCGGTCGTCGAGGACCTCGTGACCTGGGTCGGCGACGACGCTCGGATCCCGGCCGGCCTGGAACCGCGACAGGAGCTCGACGGCGAGGGTCGATGGCTCACGCCGGGGCTCGTGGACTGCCACACGCACCTCGTCTTCGCGGGCACGAGGGTCCCCGAGTTCGAGCGTCGCCTCGGTGGCGCCTCGTACGAGGAAATCGCGCGGGAGGGCGGGGGGATCCTCTCGACGGTCGCCGCCACCCGGCGGGCCTCGGAGCGCGAGCTCATGGATCAGGCGTCGCGGCGCCTCGCCCTGCTGGCGAGGCGGGGCGTTACGACCATCGAGATCAAGTCCGGGTACGGGCTGGACGTGGAAAGCGAGTTGAAGATGCTACGGGTCGCCCGCTCGCTCGGCTCGGCTTCCGGTGTGACGGTCCAGACGACGCTTCTGGGCGCACACGCGCTCCCAGCCGAGCTGCACGGCGCCCGAGACGAATACCTTGCCCTGGTGTGCGACCGGATGATCCCCCAGGCGTCGGCCCTCGGGCTCGCCGATGCCGTGGACGCGTTCTGCGAGGAGATCGCCTTCACGCCCGAGGAGTGCGGTCGCGTCTTCGAAGCGGCCATTGCCCACGGACTTCCGGTTCGCGTCCACGCGGATCAGCGCACCAACGGGGGTGGGGCCGCGCTCGCTGCGCGCTACCGGGCGCGGAGCGCGGACCATCTGGAGCATACCTCCGAGGCCGGCGTGAAGGCGCTCGCCGGGGCGGGCACGGTCGCGGTGCTGCTTCCCGGGGCGGCCCACTTCCTTCGCGACTCGGCCATCCCCCCGCTCGCGTCTTTTCGCGCCCACCAGGTTCCCATGGCGGTGGCGAGCGATCTCAACCCCGGTTCGTCGCCGGTGTTGGACCCGCTTCAGGCACTCTCGCTGGGATGTCTCCTGTTCGGGCTGACTCCCGAAGAGGCGCTGACCGGGATGACCCGGGTCGCGGCCCGGGCCCTCGGGCTGGAGGACCGCGTCGGCACCGTCGCGCCGGGTAGGCGCGCCGATCTGGTGGCGTGGTCGATCGGGCACCCCTCGGAGCTCTCCTACTGGATCGGCCATGAGCCGGCGTGGGTCGTGATCCGAGGCGGCCACCGCATCTGACGGGAGGTAGGGCCCCCGCTCGGGCTCAGTCGCCTCCAGAACGCCTGGGCCGGGCCGATCCCCGCGCCGCAGACGCGGGCTTCCGGCTCGCGGGTGCGCGGGCCGCCGGGGCGCTCCGACCGGAGGCCGGCCGGGCCGAGGCCCGGGGGGCGGGCCTCGCGGACGGGCGTGCCCCGCTCTGGGAGCGGCTGGGGCTGGGCCGAGCCGCTGGCCCCGACCGAGCGGGCGCGCGTGATGCCGCCGGCCGGCCTCCGGTGGACGGGCGCGCGGTCGGCCTGGAGCCGACCGACGGCGTGGTCCGGGAGGTCGGCCGGCCCGCTGCCGACGGTCTCGAGGGAGCGCTCCCCGCGGTGGGGCGCGATCTCGCGGCTGGGGCCGACGGCGTCGGGCGGGACGTGGGCGTGCTCCGGGACGTTGCCGCCTGGGGCCGACTCGAGCCGCTGCGGGTCGACGGACTGACCCTGGCGGACGGCCGGTCTGCGGTGGAGCGCGGGCTTGCGCCGGCGCGTGCCGATGGCCCAGTGCCCGTCCCCGTACGAGCCGATGGCCGGGCGCCTACGTTGGCGGACGGTCTCGCCCGGGCGGAGGGCGCCGCCCCAGCCGTCGGTCTGCTCCGGGTCGGACCGGCCTGCGGCCGACTCGAGCCGCTGCGGGTGGTCGGAGCCACACGCTCGGACGGGCGGCTCGGCCGCGTCGGCGTGGCCCGATCGCTCGGGGCAGTCCGCGTCGTCGGTGCGGGTCGAGCTCCGCCTCGGGTCGTTGCGCCCGAGCGCGGGGTCACCGTCCGGTCCGCCCCGGCGCGGGTGGACGGCATCACCGTGGTCGACGGACGACGCCTCGCGGTGGAGGCGACCGTCGCGCGCGGCCCTTCCTTGTAGGTGGGGCCGCCCCAGGCCAGCGGAGAGCGCCGAACCACGGACACGCCGCGACGTCCACCGTAGCCGTACACCGTGCGAACGCGGCCACCCCAGTACGGGGTGTAGCCCCAGGACCGGTACCGGCCGGCGCCATACCCGTCCCAATAGCCACCCCAGTACCCGTCGTCGTACCAGCCGTAACCCCACGGATTCGCCCAGGGATCCGCCATGTAGACCCACCGTGTGGGCCGATACCAGCCCCAGCCGCCTCCATAGAAGGATCGGTGCGACCAATAAGGGCGCCACCCGCAATCGTACGCGTCGTACCACGGATCCCAGTAGAAGGGATCCCAATCCCAGCACGCGTAGGACGAGGCCCAGATGCGGACGCTGCTGCGGGGCCCGTAGTGATGCCATCCGTCCCACGTGTCCGAGTAGATGCCGTACCCACCACCGCCGTGAGACCGCCAACCGAGCCCGATGGACGCGCCGAAGAATGCCGAACCGGGCGCGTACGATCCCACGTGGACTCCGAAGGAGGCTCCGTCGAACACGGATCCGACGCCGACGGCGACCGAAACCTGTCCGTTGACGGCAGGCGCGAGGCCGACGAGCGCAGCGGTCAGTACGGGTGTCATGCGGGCGGCGGTGCGCACGGTGTCCTCCTCGTCACGAGTTTCCGCGACTCATGGGTGCAACCGTCGTGCCACAGG
>QJYK01000043.1 GCA_003248075.1 Gemmatimonadota bacterium
CCCCCCGATGCAAAGGCGGTCCGGCTCTGGACTCCGCTGGCCATCTCCCCGCGGCTCTTCGATGTCCGTGCCATGCGGGTCTACAACGTGGTGGGTCGGCTGGACTCGGGTGTCTCCGTCGACCGGGCTCGATCGGAGATGTCCGCTGTCTCGGCCGCGATCGCCGAGGAGAACCCGGAGACCAATCGGGGTTGGGGGTCGAACGTCACCCCGGCCCTGGAGCAGGTCGTGGGGAACTTCACGACGCTGCTCGTGGTGCTCGCAGGCACCGCGGCTCTGGTTCTATTGCTGGGATGCGTGAACATCGCAAGCCTGATCCTCTCGCGTGCCCGCGTGAGCCAGCGGGAGTTCGCGATCAGGGCCGTGCTGGGGGCCGGCCGCGGCAGGCTCTTGCGTCGGTCACTCATGGAGAGCCTCACCCTCGTGGCCCTTGGCGGGGGGCTCGGCGTGCTCGCCGCGATTGCCGGGGTGCCTTTCCTCAAGCGGCTACTGCCGCCCGAGTCGCCCCGTATCGGCGAGGTCGGAATCGACGCCAAGGTCCTCGGCTTCGCGGCCGTGGCGTCGGTGTGCGCAGGGGTGTTCTTCGGCCTGTATCCCGCGATCCAGGCCATGCGTCCTAGCCTCGTCCGCATCCTCCAAGACACCGGGCGGAGTGGCTCCGGCGGCCGTCGGGCCCGCCGCGCCCTCCATGGCCTTGTCTCGGGCCAGGTGGCACTCGCGCTCCTACTCCTCCTCAGCGCGGGTGTGATGCTCCGCAGCTTCGTGGCACTTCGCGCCGTAGAGCCGGGCTTCCGCACCAGGGACGTGATGGTCGCCGCGCTTTCGCTTCCGGCCACTGAGTTCCCCGACCGCTCCAGCCAGGTCCAGTTCTGGAACGGCCTCGTGGATCGCGTGCGTGCGCTGCCGGGAGTCGAGGCCGCGGGGGCCGTGTCGGCGCTTCCCATGAGCCCGCTCGGCATCGACTTCGATCTACCCATACGCGTGGAAGGGCGAGAGGCTCCGAGCTCCGCGGAGCAGCCGAGGGCGCAATACAGGTCGGTCGTTCCGGGCTACTTCGAGGCGCTGGAGATACCCCTGGTCCGTGGACGTCTGCTCGACCGCTTCGATCGTGAAGAGGGCCGCCCCGTGATGGTGCTCAACGAGTCCGCCGAGCGCCTGCTCTTCCCTGGCGAGGATCCGCTGGGACGGATCCTGGGCGTCCCCATGGCGGGCAGCATCGAGATCGTCGGCGTGGTCGCGGACGTCCGTCACGACGGTCTTGACGCACCACCGGCTCCGGAGATCTTCGTCGCCTTTGAGAACTTCCCGGTTCGGGACATGCATCTCGTGGCCCATGGCGTGCGGGACGAGGCTGAGCTCGCTCGGGCGATTCGTGCGGCGATCGCGGAGAGGGCGCCCGCGCTTCCCGTGACCCGAGTGGCCACAATGGAGGAGTTGGTCTCCGACTCGCTGGCGCAACCGCGTTTCAACATGGCGCTGCTGCTGAGCTTCGGGCTCTGCGCCCTGGTCCTCGCGACCGTTGGGATCTACGGCGTCACGTCGTACTCCGTCTCTCTGCGCACCGGCGAGATCGGGATCCGCATGGCGCTCGGGGCGGACGCGTCCAGCACGTTCCGCCTCGTGTTGGGTCAGACGCTCGGGTACGCGCTCGTCGGCGGCGCCCTCGGCGTCGTGGGCTCGTTCTTCGCCAGTTCGCTCCTTCGAGGTCTGCTGTACGAGGTGAGCCCGCTCGATCCCTGGACGCTCGGCGCGGTCGCGCTCGTGCTCGTCGCTACGGCCACGGCCGCGGCCGGCGCTCCTGCCCGCAGGGCGACCCGCATCGACCCCGTCGCCGCCTTCCGGCCAGACTGAGTCGGCGGACAGCGCCCGAGACTCCGGGGGCGCCGACGACCGCGGCCAACTCCGGCTTGAGGAACTTGAGCGCAACCTTCCGGTCGTGCCTCAGGTCCTCGGCGGTAGACCGTCGCCTATCTGCCCTCACGCTCGACGCGGTGGCGATCCTGACGGACTTCGTTTAGGCGGGCAGCAACGTCTGACATCTGGATGGCCTCGTGGCCGGCAGAGCAACCGGGCCCGCAAGCCAACACGGTGTGTGACGGAAACCGGCCCGAGGTGGCGGCGATGACGGCCGGTGGTATCATGCGGCAGCGTGCCGAAAGCCACGGATGCGGTCTATCTTGCGCGTTGCGAGGCTGTAACCCCATGCATACGCCGATCTTGGGATGTCGGCGGCAGGCTATTCTCGTCGCGGACAGAAGGAAGGGCTTACGCGGACCGAGCTACCCACAGCTAGGCGACACTCGTACGACCGTCAACCTTGACCCCCGCTCCCTGGATTCACATGAAGCGCCGTCTCCTCCTGTTCGGGCTCTTGGTCCTCGGACCCCTCCCGTCCGCCGGCCAGACTTCGGAGCAGGCAACCCAGATCCGGGCGGCCGTCCTTCCTCTCCCGCCGGCCATGAAGGCGGAGGCCGGCGTCCTGGTGGAAGGACCCGACGGGGCGGTGGAGCGACTCCGCGACTCCGGGAACGGGTATTCGTGCCTACTCCGGGATCCGTACCGAAGCGAACCACCCGCCTTGGACGCCCGTTGCTACAGCGACGAGCTCTGGCCGGCCATCTTCCGGCGCCGGGAGCTGTCGGGACGCTTCAAAAGCTGGGAGGAGGCCACGGAACAGCTGCACCGTGAGATCGAGGAGGGCTCGGTGCAGCTGGCCCGTCATCCCACCGCCGGATACCGGGCGCTGGGGCCCCTTTCGAGTTACGACCCTCGTCAGGCCGTCGCCGGACCCGGGATCTCCACCTGGGAATCCGTCCACTTCCCCTTCCGCACCGCCGCCGAGGTGGGCTTTCCCACGGAGTCGGCACCCCGGAGCGGCGATCCGGTGCCCTGGGTGATGGCGTCGGGAACCTGGTGGTCCCACGTGATGATCGTGCACGGCCCGCCGGGAGGCGGACGCCCCTCCCCGGTGGTCTTCACCGACGTCACGGTGGTCCCCATGGACTCGGAGCGTCTCGTCCCGGACCAGACGGTGGTGGTCCGGGACGGTCGCATCGCCTGGATGGGCCCGGCTTCGGAGGCCTGGATCCCGGAGGATGCCGAGATCGTGGACGGTCGGGGCCGGTTCCTCATGCCCGGGCTGGTGGACGCCCACGTCCACGCCAACAATCTCCAGGACCCCCGTATCTACGTGGCCAACGGGATCACCACCGTCCGGAACCTCTGGGGAAGTCCGTTCCAACTTCGACTCCGCCAGGAAGCCCGGACGGATCCCACCGCCGTCCTGCCCACCATCTACACGGCCGGCCCCCTCATCGACGGGCCGCCTCCCGTCTGGAGAACCAGCGAGGTCGCCGCCACTCCCGAGGAGGGGCGCGCGCTGGTGCACGCCCACGCGGACGCGGGATACGACTTCATCAAGGTCTACAACCGACTCTCCGCCGACACCTGGCGGGCCATCATGGAGACCGCGGACCGACGGGGCCTCCCGGTGGACGGTCACGTCCCCGTCGCCGTGGGACTTCCGGAGGTCCTCGAGAGGAGACAGCGAGCCGTCGAGCACCTGCGGGGCTACCTGACCGCCGTGGTGGAGCACACCCCGACGGACGAGGATGACGAGGCGGTGGGCACCCTCGCCGCCCGGGCGGAGCTCGGCCGGCGGCTTGCCGAAGGCGAGATCACCCTGGACGACGTCCTGGACCCCGACGCCATACGCCATGTGGCCGAGCTCACCGCCGCCGCCGGGACCTGGAACATTCCTACGGTCACGGTGGTGGCAGGCCAGTGGGTGGCGGAGGACGAACACGGCGACCGGTTGAACGACCCCGGCATGGAGTATGTGAGTCGCCAGCTCCTGGATGGATGGAGGCGGAGCCGAGGGGAGTTGTCCCCCGACCAGCGCCGGGGGATCCGGGCCTTCGACCTCGCCTTCTCCTACCGGATGATGGCGGCGCTGCACGAGGCCGGTGCCGGCTTCCTGGTGGGCACCGATACGCCGAACCCCTTCGTCGTTCCGGGCTTCTCCATTCACCAGGAGCTGGAGCATTTCGTCCGGGCGGGATTCACCCCGTACGAAGCGCTGGAGCGTGCCACGCGCATCCCGGCGGAGTTCATGCGCACCGATGACGAGGTCGGAACGGTGGCCCCGGGAATGCGGGCAGACCTCCTCCTTCTGGAGTCGAACCCGCTGGAGGGCATCGAGACGCTCCGCAGGCCGGTGGGCGTGTCCCTCCGGGGGAACTGGCTGGAAGGGAGAGAGCTTACGGCGATCTTGGCGGAGGTCCGGGAGGAGATCGAGGCGGCGGGCCGCTAGACCCGGGTCGTTCCACCCCGCATCGCCTGGCGCCTCGTCGACACCTGCGCCCGTCCGGCGCACCATGAGAAACCGCCCATCATCAGGGCCGATGTCGAAGTGGGCGTGATTGCTGCCAGCTCGCGCTCGATGCGGTAGCGGCCGGAGAGCGCGGCGTTGAGGCGGGAGGTCGGGTCTTGGGTCATCGGTCCCCACCCAGCCGTTCCTTCAGCACCTCGAAGAAGTTGAGGACCACGATCAGCTGCTGGGGTCCCGACCCTCCCTCATCCGACCCCGTCGCTAAGGCGCCGACGGTGGCGATGAATCGGTCGCCTTCGGGGTGCAGAGAACGGACGGCGGGACGAGCCCATCCGCTGCCGTCGAAGAGCGTGTCCAACGAGAGGACCACCGGCCGGGCGTCGCGGCGAAGGCGGGCGGCAATGACGGGCCCGTACCGTCCTGTGGTGTAGTAGAGCGTGCTCCCGTCGGGCGCCCAGCGCGGCACTGTGGCGATTCCAACGCCTCCCAGGGACACGGGGGTCTGTGGTCCGGCGCTCGGGAAGCTACGGAGATAGACCTCGGCCTTTCCCGTCTCGTACGACGTGTACGCCGCCAGCGTGCGATCCGGTGACACGGAGAAATCACGGAGGGTGGCTTCCGAGGTCAGGTACGGCCGCGCCTCCGGGGTCTCCGGGTCCGAGATGTCGAGCAGCCGCAGATCGCTCGTACCGTCTGGGTACGAGGTGGAGACCGCCAGGAGGGTATCGAACGGCCAGTCGTCGACCTGCTGCCGCCCAGGGAAGTGGCCGACGAGGCGGGGTGGGGAGTCGTCGCCGAGGTCCTTCACGAAGATGTCCCCGGCGTCGGTACCGGAGAGGCCGTCGGAGGTGAACGCGATCCGGCGTCCGTCCGGAGAGAACACCGGTCCCCCGTTGTTGCCCGCGGACGTGACCTGCCGGGGCGCCGTGTTGAGCACCACGTCGTAGGTGTAGACGTTACCCCTGCTGGAGAACGCCACGGTGCGCCCATCGGGTGACCAGCTCGGCCCCGGTTCCTCGATCGGACGCGGAGAGAGCGGCAGCACCTCCATTGCGACCGTCCATCCCCTGGATGGCCAGGCGCTGGAGGTCGACCGATTCACCCAAGGCCTCCTGGTACACCAGCGTGCCGTTGTCGGAGATGTCGTAGTTCGCGGAGCCGGAAGCCTTCGTCACGACGCGTTCGACGAGCGGGACCGGAGTCCCCATCGCCTTCAGGGACGCGGCGTCGAACCCGATCGCGCGGAGCGAGCCGTCCCCGGTCGAGTAGACCAGATGGCCCGAGCCTGCATACCGGGGATCGGAGCCGGCAAGGCCCAGCCCGCTGATCTCCCCCGACTCCATGTCGAGCACCGCGAGCCGACCGTCGACGGCCGCGCTTCCCGCCGGTGGGGTGATGACGAACACCACGGCCTGCCGACCCGAGATCACGTGCGGCATGCCGTGGGACCCCTCGCCCTCTCGCAGTGCGGTGAGCGCGCGCGGCTCACCGCCACCGCTCGGGACCTCGTAGAGGCCGCTCGACTGGGTCCCGAGCACGATGCGGCCGTCGGGAAGCCAATCCGCTCCGCGGGAGGCTGGCACCCGGGCCAGTACCACCGGCGGTCCACCGCCGGCCGGAGCTACGCGGAGCGTGGTTCCGTCCCGATCGAAGAAACCGATCTGCTGCCCATCGTCGGAGACGAAGGGAGCCACCGCCCCCTCGCCGCCACGAAGCGCCGTGGTCTCGACCCGGTCGAGCGACCGGACGACGAGTTGATACCTGCTTTCTGCATCACGGGTCTGGTACAGCACGAGTCGCCCGTCCGGAGAGATGGCGAGGTCCGCCGAGTTCCCCCCGAGGTCGAGCGGGACGCTGTCGGGGATCGGGATCTGGAAGCGGGCCACCTCCGTGAGGCCTCGGGTCGGTGCGGGTCGGAGCCAGTCCACCGCCGCGACGACCGTCATCACCGCGGCGATCACGATCGAAGCCGGCACGCGCCAGGCGCCGGACTCCGTCGCGGAGGGCGGGGCCGAACGGCGTCCACCGGCAGCCCTCGTCGGGTCGTACCGGAAGGAGTCCTGCGCGAGCGCGAGCGCGAGCTCCCGCGCGGTGGCGAACCGGTCGGCCGGCACCTTCTCGAGCGCCTTTCGGATCACCGCGTCCACGTTGGCGGGAACGGTGCGGCGCATCTCCGTCGCCGAGACGGGCTGCGCCTGGATGATCTTGCCCAGGATCGCCTGCGGCGTGCTCCCCGTGTATGGCGGCTCGCCGACCAGCATCTCGTAGAGCACGCAGCCGAGCGCGTAGATGTCCGTCGCCGGACCCACGCTCTGCCCCCCCGTCGCCTGCTCCGGGCTCATGTAGTGCGGGGTGCCCAAAGAGAGGCCCGTCTCGGTGAGGCGTCCTCCACCTCCCGCACTGACCGCAAGCGCGATCCCGAAGTCCGAGACGACCGGCCTTCCCGCCTGCAACAGGATGTTCGCTGGCTTGATGTCGCGGTGGATCACACCCCGCTCGTGGGCGTAGTCGAGCGCCTCGGCCACGTCGGTCGCGAGCCGCACCGCCTCCTCCACGCCCAGTTGCCGTTCGCGCTCCAAACGCTCCCCGAGGCTCTCGCCCTCCACGTACGGCATCACGTAGAACAGCAGGCCGTCCGCTTCACCCGAGTCGTACAGCGGCAGGATGTGCGGATGCTGCAGGTTTGCTGTCGTCCTGATCTCGGCGAGGAACCGCTCCGCGCCGATGACGGCGGCCAGCTCGGGGCGCAGCACCTTGATGGCCACCCGGCGGTCGTGCCTCAGGTCCGCCGCCAGGTAAACGATGGCCATGCCGCCCTCGCCGAGCTCACGCTCGATGCGGTAACGGTCGGCCAGGGCGGCGTTCAGGCGGGAGGTGTGGGAGTCGGTCACTCAGTTGCCCTCCCCGAGCCGCGCGGCCATGCGATCGAGCCAGTTCTCGATGAGCACCAGCTCGCCACGCTCCGCGTCCGTCGACCGGGGGAACTCTATCATCACGAAGCGCTCCCCGTCGGCGGACACGTCGTAGTTCCGATGGTTCAGGTTGAACACGAACCGTCCGGAGAACGGGAAGAGCTCCTCGGGCTCGCCCGCCTCGAGCCCGCCGGCGGACACGGTGATCGACGCGACGCTGAACACGCCCGCGTCACTTACGAAGAAGATCTCGTCGCCGGCGCGAGACCACATGGGCCCGACTCCACCCGCCGTCGACACCTGGACGAGCACGTCCCCGGCAGGGAACGAACGCACGACCACCTCGTCCCGCCCCGAACGATCCGTGGCATAGGCCAGCCAGCGACCGTCCGGCGAGATGTCGGGCGTGCGCTCCGTAGACTCCGTCGCCCGGAACGACGTGGCCACGGAATCCTGGCCCGGCCGGAACCAGAAGATGTCCCCGTCGCCGGCCCCGATACGGGCCTGTGCGGAAGCGCCCGCGACCGCGGTCCGATAGATCAGCGCCTCGCCGTCTGGGGTCCACACGGCTTGCGCGATGCCGGCGTCCACGTCCCAGACGAGCTCAGGGTCGTCGCTGCCGTCCGATCGGATCCGGTACAGGTCGAGATCGTAGCGCTCCGTTCCGGCTCGGTTCGACGCATAGACGATCGTTCCTCCATCGGGCGACCACACGGGCCGGTGGTTCGTGGAGCCATCGAAGGTGAGGCGTTGGCAGGGTCCGGCCGGAAGTCGTTTCACGCAGATCAGCGACCCCGCCGAGTCTACGGCGAGTCGGGCTCCGTCCGGAGACAGCGCGGGTGATTCGTAGTGGCCCCGCCAGTCGTCGTCCACGGGAGTCGACAAGCCGTTCCGATCCACCCAGACCGGCGCGGGCACGCCACCGCTCACCCCGGTGCGGTAGAGGATCGTGCCCGTCTCGCGCGCGATCGCATAATGGCCGCCCCCGCCGACTGCGGGGGTGAAGACCACGCTGTCGATCAGTGGGATCGCGGGGCCCGTGGTCTGCAGCGCGTCCGAGTCGAACTTCGCGGCGACGAGCTGCCGGTCCTCCGACAGATAGAGGAGGTGACCGGTCCCGGTGACAAACGGGCTGTCCCCCAGCGTGATCAGGCGGAGCTCCCCGGTCTCGAACTTGAACCCGTGGATCTGAGACTCCTGCGCGACCCGACTCACGAACACGAGCCCGCTCCCGTCAGGCAGGACGCTCGGGCTCACACGGGAGACCTCACCCGGAATGTGACCGGGAAGCGGCTCGGCAGAGCCGCCGTCCGAGGATCCCCTCAAAATGCGGCTCCCCGACGCCGCATAGACCGTTCCATCCGTGCCCCACGTCGCGCAACAGGACATCTCGGGGTCGAGGTCGCGTCTCACACCCCCCTCCGTCGGCACCACCGCGATCCCCCCGCCCCCGGCCCCAGGCACCGTGAACAGGATCTGGCTCCCGTCCGGCGAGATGTCCGGCTGGCGGCCTTCCTGGGTGCCCGCGATGGGTCTACCGGTCAACTCGTCGAATCTGCGCAGCCAGAGCTGCCGACCGCCCTCGGCCATGGGGCCTTCGTAGACCATGAAGGTTCCGTCGGGCGAGATGTCGAAGGTTCCCGCGCCCGCGAAGTCCTGACCCCTCGGGCTCCGGATCGCGAGGGCGACGTCGAGCGTCGCGGGCGCCGGGCGCAGGAGCGACCAGGCCAAGGCCCCGAGCGAGACCACAGCGACCGCGCTCGCCCCCAGTGCGCGGGCCTTCCAACGGGTGTGGGCTTCTTCCGCTGAGGTTTCGGCTTGCTCGCCGTGACGGAATCCAGGGTCGCCGAGCGCGACGGCGAAGTCGTGCGACGTCGGGAAGCGATCGGCGGGCAGCTTCTCGATCGCCTTGCGGATGGCGGCGTCGACGTTGACTGGAACGGTCTTGCGGGCGGCCGCCGCCGATACCGGCAGCCCCTGGATGATCTTGCCCAGCACGGCCTGGGCGGTGTTGCCCGGATAGGGCGGCTCGCCCACGAGCATCTCGAAGAGCACGCACGCCAGGGCGTAGATGTCGGCCGTGGGGCCGATGGCCTGATCCCCCGTGGCCTGCTCCGGGCTCATGTAGTAGGGCGTGCCCACACTGAGGCCCGTCTCGGTGAGCCGTGCTCGGCCGGCGCCGACCGCGAGCGCGATCCCGAAGTCGGCGACCAGCGGCTCGCCCCGGGAGAGCAGGATGTTGCCGGGCTTGATGTCCCGGTGGACGATGCCGGCGTCGTGGGCCACTTGGAGGGCGTTGGCGACGGACGCCGCGATCCCCACCGCCGTGTCGACCGGGAGCTGCTTCTCACGGGCGATTCGGTCGGCGAGCGTCTCGCCCTCGATGTAGGGCATCACATAGAAAAGGAAGCCGTCGGCCTCGCCAGAGTCGAACAGGGGCAGGATGTGGGGGTGCTGCAGGTTGGCGGTGGTCTCGATCTCGGCGAGGAAGCGCTCGGCACCCACCACGGCGGCGAGCTCGGGCTTGAGGACCTTGATGGCTACCTGTCGATTGTGCCTGAGGTCGTGGGCAAGATAGACGGTGGCCATGCCGCCCTCGCCGAGGGGGCGCTCGAGGCGGTAGCGGTCGGCCAGGGCGGAGGTCAGGCGGGAGGGCAGGTCGGTCATGATGGGCAAGATGGGATGAGGGTGTTGCCCGTGCCAACAGATCCTCTGAGCCACAGGGAGTTCAGGGTCCCAGTTCGGGTCCCACCTACCCTTTCCGGCACGACTCCCACGGACACGAAAGAGCCGGGAGCCCTTGCGATCCAAGGACTCCCGCACCGTGTCCCGTCAGGGACTCGAACCCCGAACCTACTGATCAAGAGTCTGACGACATCTTATACGCGGAATGACGGTGTGACCACGCAAGTTGCCACGACTGCGGCGCGGCGTTCGGTCCCGCGAGGCGCATCGTGACGGAGAGGCCGTCAGCCGTCCCACCCCGGCAAGGCCAGACGGCGGAGGATGTCGAAGAACCGCGGATCGGCCCAGAGCGAACGGCCCACTACGTGGTTGCGACCGAACGTCGCAAGCGATGCGTCGCGCTCTTCGTACGCTCGCTCGGCGTACGCGATGGCGGCGTCGGCGTCGCCGATACCGGCGGTCGCCGCCGCCAGCATATACGGTTGCACGTACTCCCTGACCGCCCGGGACGTCAGCTCCGCGTGAACCGCCCGCGCCTCCGCATCGCGACCGGCTTCCGCCAGGCTCCCGCACAGCAGCGACAGGGCCCACGGATGGCGTCCCGACAGCGCCAGTGAGGTTTGGGCGGCAGCGCACGCCTCGTCGAACTGACTGGCTGCGTGGTTGCAGATCTGCTTCGCGTGGTGGGGGAGGAACGCTTCCGGGTCCAGTGCAACAGCCCGTTCCACGAACGGCAGGGCTTCCAGCGGGCGTCTCCCGAAAGCAAGACAGCACGCGTGCATGGCGTGCGCGTAGCCGGACAGCGGATCGAACTCGATGCATCGTCGAGTGATCTCCGCCGCCTCGTCGAACCGGCTCGCGAGCAGGGCGAGGTAGAATACGGCGTAACCGGCGCTGGCCTGCAGGTACCGCGGGTTGAGCTCGATGGCCCGGAGGAACGAGGCCTCGACCCCCGGCCAGTTCCACTCCAGGAAAAGGTGGGCAAATCCCAACGCGTTGTGCACTTCGGCCAGGTTCGGCGCGAGCTCCACCGCGCGACGCGCCGCCGCCAAGCCTGATTCCCGGTGTTGGCCTGGGGGCCCGAGCCCGTAGAGCGCCATCAGGGCGGTGGCATCCGCGAACCCGGCCAGGGCCACCGGGTAGTCGGGATCGATCTCCAGCGCCTCCTGCATGCACGCCAGACCCTTCACGATGCCCGCCCCGCGCTGGTACAGGAGGGTACGGCCCTTGAGATACAACTCATACGCCCGGACGTCCGACGGTGCGTGACGGTTCTCGTCGGTCCGGTCGCCCGGTCCCACCGACATCCGCAGGCGGTCGGCGACGACGTTCGCGATCTCGTCCTGCACGGCGAACACGTCGTCCATGGTCCGGTCGTACCGCTCCGACCAGAGATGCTGGTCCTTCGCCACGTCGATGAGCTGCACGGTGATACGCAACCGGTCGCCGGCCCGCCGCACGCTGCCCTCGAGCACCGTGGCGACGTTCAGCTTGGCCGCTACCTCGGCCATCTCCGGGGATCGGCCCTTGAAGTAGAAACACGAGGTGCGCGAGGCCACGTTCAGGCCGGGAATCTGTGCGAGCGCGTTGATGATCTCTTCGGTAATCCCGTCGGTAAAGAATGCATTCTCGGGATCCGCGCTCATGTTGGCGAATGGGAGGACAGCGATCGAGTTCTCGTCAGCATCCACCGCAACCCGCTTCCCGAGGTCGGACGCGAGCGCCGTGGCGAGTTCCGCTCCGGTCGAAAAACGGTCGGCCGGCGTACGTCGCAGGAGTCGGTCGATGGCGTTACTCAACCCAATCGGCGCGGCGTCCCGGGTCTCCTTCACCGGGGGTGGAGTGTGGGCGAAACGCTTTACGATTACCGCCTGCGGCGAGGCACCGGTAAACGGCGCCTCCCCCGTGAGCAGCTCGTAGAGGACGCAGCCGAGCGAATAGAGGTCGCTCCGTCCATCGATCGCCGTGTCGCCCGCCGCCTGCTCGGGACTCATGTACGCGGGGGTCCCCACCGTCACGCCGGTCTGGGTGAGCGCGGACGGATGGTCGGCCGCCGCCGTCAGCGCCTTGCCGATGCCGAAATCGGCCACCACCGCATGGCCGTCGTGGACGAGGATATTTTCGGGCTTGATGTCGCGGTGCACGACGTCGTGCCGGTGAGCGTAGTCGAGCGCCGCGGCGACCTCCGCACCGATCTGCACCACCTCCTCCACCGGTAGCTGCCTGGCCTCCCGGAGGCGGTCCCGGAGCGAAGCGCCCTCCACCAGCGGCATCACGTAGTACAGCACGCCGTCCACCTCCCCGGAATCGAACAGAGGGAGGATATGGGGATGGGTGAGCCCCGCTGCCAGCCGGATCTCGCGGAGGAACCGGGCCGCGCCCAACTCGAACGACAACTCCGGGCGGAGGACCTTGACCGCGACCTTGCGGTCGTGCTTGAGGTCCTCGGCACGGTAGACCGTCGCCATGCCGCCCTGGCCGAGTTCCCGCTCGATGCGGTATCGACCCTGCAGGGCCAAGTTCAGGCGGCGGATGGGATCATCGGTCATGGCAGGGTCCCGCTGGCCTCGTCAGTGGAGCACCAACCTAGGGCGGACCCACCTGGTTTGCACAGAATCGCGCGGGCCCGCGCGGGCTCTCGACTTCTCTCGCGTCTCGCCCAGTTCTGGCCAGCTTCCCCGACCTAATCCGAGTTGTTGGCCCCCCCGCCCCGGTGGAACTCTCGAGGGAGGGGGGTTACGTGCGCGACCCTGGCTGTCTGTGAGGGGACTCTGATCTGGGCACCGTGCCAGGCGACCCCTCTCTACCTTCCCATCCTCGCCTGCACCTCCGTCAGCCAGTTCTGCACGAAGATGAGGTCGGGTGACCCGCCGGTCCGCCTGACCATGAGGAAGCGCTGACCGTCGGGGCTGATGTCGTA
>QJYK01000035.1 GCA_003248075.1 Gemmatimonadota bacterium
GAAACCCAGAGGTCGTGGAGCATGACCACGCCAAACAACGCAAAGAGCAGATAGGCGATGTGGAAGCGGGGGCGCTCCTCGAGGATCTCGCGTCCCCTCGAAAGCGGATTCTCTCGCCGCGGACGGCGCGAACGTCCGCCAGAAACCGGATCGGGTCCTGGATCTGCATGGAGGCTGGGCCTGTCGTCGGAAGCCATGCGGTGCCAATGGAAGGTGTGGCTCCACACCTGGGACGCGTTGTCGAAGGTGGCTCTGCTGCGGCCGATCGCGAGGTCGGACAGCTCGGATGTCTCGTGCGGAGTCCCCTCGACGAGGCCCCGTAGCTTCTCGAACTTCATCGCGTCTCCTTCGCTGGTTCTGAACCCTCTGGGCAGCTGGTTCGGCACGGCCTGACGCGGCCGGGCTCCTGGTCCGCCCGTGCCCACTGCCGTCATCTCATCGCTTCGGAGATCTCCATGGCCGTGCGGCGTCCGGAAGCCATCGCTCCCTGGAGAGATGCGAGATGGCGGTGGTCGCCACAGATGAACAGGCGCTCCGAGAGCTGGCTGCTGCGGTCTGCGGGTTCGAAGGGGCCGGGGGGCTGGAAGGGCAGCGCATCGGGAATCCGATCGATTCGGAGCAGTCTCCAGCTCGACACCTCCGATCCGAACCAGCCGGTGAGCTGGCGCCGTACGGCCGCTTCCAGGGGCTCGTCGTCGGGTAGCACGGGCGCGAGCACGCTGGCCGATACCAGGGCGCGACCGGGCGGTGCATAGCCCGGCACCACGCGACTCGGAACGCAGAGCTCGTTGACCGGACCTTCGCCGCTTCCGTCGAGAACCAGGAAATCTCCCACGGCCGGTGCACGCGGCGCATCGAAGTGGAGGCAGCAGGCCGGGTTGGCGTCCGGGACGGGGAGGCCGGGAATGAGCTTGGCCGCGGCGCGGGCGGCTGTCGCGACGACGACGGCCGCTGCGTCGATTCGTTCACCCGATTCCAGCGTGACGCCCGAGCGGTCGAGCCGCGCGACCCGCGTCCGTGTCCGGAGGGTCCCGGGCGCGAGCCGAGCGGCGAGCTGCGACGGGATGGCGCCCATCCCCCGTTCCGGAAGCGCGGCATCGCCTTCGGCGAACATGCGGAAGAGGAACTCCAGGGCGCGGCTGGATCCGCGCAGCGCGCGGTCGAGCAGTACGCCGCCGAGGAAGGGCCGGAAGAATCCCTCGATGATGCGCTCCGAGAACCCTTCGGCGTGCAGCGCCTCGAGCGTCGCATGCGAAGCGCCCCCGAGCAGGTCGTGCGGGGCCCCGCGACCCACCCGGCGCCGCAGGCGTGCGATGCGAAGGGCGTCCAGCGGAGTGACGACACCGGAGAACAGGGTGCGGAGCGCATCTCCCGGACGGCGGAATGGGTCCACGACGCGTGCAAAGCGGCGGCCCGTCCACACGATCGCGCCCGGAGCGAAGCTCCCGAGGCGCAGGGCTTCCAGGTCGAGCACGTCCTGCGCTTCCGGGTAGGCCGTCAGGAGAACCTGGAAGCCCCGGTCGAGCAGGAAGCCATCGACGCGATCGGTGCGCACGCGTCCTCCGACTTCGCCGTCCGCCTCCAGCAGGAGGACCCGGAGGCCACGTTCCTGCAGATGGAGCGCGCAGCACAAGCCGGAGACGCCGGCACCCACGATCACGACCGGCTGGCTCTGCGGGCTCATGCCCACGATCCGAGGACGAGGGAGATGGGGGTCGTCACGACGCGTTCCGGACGAGCTTCGTGTACCTGGGGGACTCGGGATCACTGGTCAACAGCCGATCGATGCTCTCGATCACCGCGCGCTCGGAGCGCGAGATTCCCGGTCCGAGGATGCCCCCGGTCGCCGCGGCAACCTCGAGTGCTCCCTCGCGGACGCGACGGGCACGATGGGCAGCCCCGGGTTTCGCCAGAGCAAGCGCAGCGAAGGTGCACCACGCCTCGTAGAGCTCCCGTTGCGGCCGCCGCGTCAGCCAGAGCTCGAGCTGGGCGTGGGCCGGGCTGCCCAGCTCGAGCCCGAAGGCGGTCGCGACCTCGAGAGCCCGCCAGTGCTCGTCGCGATCCACGCCCCCGTCCGCCCACGCGACCTCGACGAGCGGAAGGGCTTCGAAGGCGGGCGAGGTTTCGGGCCTCACGCCCAGATCGATCAGCCGATCGAGGAAGGAGATCTCCTCGATCTCCAGCTCGGCTCCCAGCTCCCGCCGAAGTCGTACGCGCCGATCTTCCTGTCTGATCCGGCGACGCGTTTCCTTCTCTAGCTGCCGCAAGTACGTCTGTTCCAGAGCGAGTGCGCGGAGGGTGAGTGCGTGTCCGTAGAAGGAGTTCGACTTCATGGAGCGTCCCTACGCTGGTCGGGTCCAGTGGCCGCGCATTGCCTTCGCGGCGCGAACGAGAAGGAAGACGGAGCCCAGGTTCGTGGAGACGACGCTGCCGCCGGTCAGCAGCGAGGCACCCCGCTTGCCAAGGCGCCCGCCCAGGGACGGATCCATGCCGCCCATCGCGCCAAGGGTCTCGTAGGTCGGGGAAGTCATCGGGTGCTCCTCCTGAACCGTCTTCGAGAGCCAGAATAGGACACAAAGAAAATTTGTAAATAAAAAACTTTGACAAACTGTTGTTCTTGTCTAGTATTCACCCATGCGAGTCGATCGGACTTGCGGAATTCGATCCCCAGGGGGGAACTCCCTCGTCCCGAGCTGCCTCGCCTTTGTGGCGGATTCGAAACCCCTGTCACCGCCGGAGTTGCTCTGGCGGTGCGACGTGGAAGAGAGGAACGTTCTCATGTTTGCTCGCATCCGAACCCTCCCCATTGCACTCCTCGCGCTCGCGCTCTTCGCGGTGCCTTCCGTCGCCTCGGCCGACTACGGCTTCGGTTTCGGCAAGAGGGAGACCATCCTCGACGTCCTGCAGCGCACCGACGGGGCGCAGGCCGTCGTCGCCGCCGTGCTCGTGGTCGATGAGGCGAAGGTTCTGCCCTTCAGCCTGGCGGAGCTGCTCGACGACCGGCGTGCCGAGGTCGTGCTCTTCGCCCCCAGCAACGCGGCCTTCGAGGGCCTCCTGGGCCTCGATCCGGGCTCGCTCGACGGTCTCTCGGTCGAGGAGGTGAAGGGCGCACTTCCGGGCCTGCTTCCCAGCGGTGTCGGTGCCGCTGAGGTCGCAGCCATCTTGCTCAAGCACGCCGCGCTCACGAGCCGTGCGGACCTGTTCACGGCCTCCGAAGGGGCGCTGCTGCGCGAGGGATCGGTCACCGTTGCGGATGAATCGGTCTTCCCAGTTGCAATCGGTGCTTCTGGCGTGCAGATCAACTACGAGGCCACGATCATCCGCGCGGACCTGTCGGCCCGAAACGGCGTCGTCCACTTCATCGACACGGTGATCCTGGACGGGCTGCTCTAGCCGCGCCTGAGCCCGGTGATGCGCACGGCGCCGCTACGGCGCCGTGCGCTGTACACTGGGCTCACTTGCCCTGCTTCGGAAGCGCGAACCGCGACGTCTCGCCCAGTCGCGTCCTCGGGGAGATGGCCGCTCGCACCATCGATCGGGTGGAGGACGCCGTCACGGGGGGAGGATCGACCCTCCCGTTGGAGCGCGGAGGTGTAGAACGTGGGACTACTGATCGACGGGAAGTGGCACGATCGTTGGTACGACACGGCCCGCAGCGGGGGGCGCTTCGTTCGGAAGCAGAGCCAGTTCCGCAACTGGATCCGCGCCGATGGCTCCACCGCCTTCCCGCCTGCTGCTGGCCGCTACCACCTCTACGTCTCCCTTGCCTGCCCGTGGGCCCACCGGACACTCATCTATCGCAAGCTCCTGGGCCTCGAGCACGCCATCTCTCTCTCGGTCGTCGAGCCGCTGATGGCCAGCGACGGCTGGACCTTCGGGGACGCACCCGGAAGCGCGCCGGATCCCGTGAACCACGCGAAGTTCCTGTACGAGATCTACGTCAAGGCGGACCC
>QJYK01000079.1 GCA_003248075.1 Gemmatimonadota bacterium
CTCGCCAGATGGCACGGTCGTCTATGTCGAGGGACCTTCGGTGCAGAAGGCCCTCCTGCAGACGCTCACCTGGGTCGATCGGAACGGGTCCGAGGAGCCCGTCGACACGACGTGGATCGAGGCGTTCCGCACCGCCGAAGTCTCACCCGACGGGCAGTCCTTGGCCGTCGAGATGGCCCGCTCGGACGGCCTGTTCATCTGGATCTACGACCTGCGGAGTGGGGCGCTGAACCGGCTCACCACCCGTGGGGAGAGCCGATCCCCGAGCTGGGCTTCCGACGGTCGAACGATCCTGTACATCAGCCAACGTGAGGACGGGGGTCGAGACCTGGTCCGACAACGGGCGGACGGGATCGGCGACCCCGAGGTCCTCGCGAGGGGCGAGCCCCGCATCGAAACCGCCGCGGCTGGACCTGGTGGGGAGTGGGTCGTCTATTCGGCCGCGGGCGGAGAGGGCCCACTGGACCTTTTCGGGGCCAGGATCGGCGAGGGCGGCGAAGCGGTCAGGCTCGTCGCCAACGAGCGGTCGGATGCGGTTCCGAGCCTCTCACCCGATGGGCGATGGCTGGTCTACCAGTCCCGTCAGTCGGGCCGGACCGAGGTGTACGTGCGCTCCTTCCCCGACGTCGAGGATCAGCGCGTGATCGTCTCGAGTGGCGGAGGAGCCCAACCCCTGTGGTCACACGGCGGTGCGGAGATCTTCTACGTCGACGCCGAAGGGTGGATGGTCGCGGCGGCGGTCCGGACCTCGCCGCGATTCGTGGTCGAGAGCCGGAAGCGACTCTTCAATGCCGAGGCCTACCGGTCCATGATCCTGGGGACGACGCGACGCTGGTATTCCGTGGCCCCCGACGATCAGCGGTTCATGATGATCAAGTCGGCGACGGGGCGCGATCCCGGACTGGACGAGGGCGATCTGGTGCTCATCCGGAACTGGTTCAGGGAGATCGGGCTGAGGTGAGGGCCGGTCTCTAGGGGTATCAGCCGAACATGGGCTATCGCACCGTCACCTCGACCTCGGCATCCAGGGCCTGAAGCAGCTCCACCATGCGATCGACGGTCTTTGCGTAATTCGTGGTATCGAGAAGACGGTACAGCTGGGCCGGCGACGTATCCAGTCGGCGGGCCAGGGCACGCACGCCCATCGAGGATGCCTTGAAGTGCCGCCGGGCCTCCACCGTCAGCTGATGAAGAAGCAGGTCGCGTAGGTACGACGGGTCCCGATGGAAATCCAGGACCATGTCCACGACCACGCTGCCTTCCTTGCCGGAGGCGAGCACATACGTCACGCCTTCACGACCAAGCTCGTCGTCGACGTGCAGCTCGCGGATCGGATCGTCCCTGGTCGGTGGCGGATCACAGCGATGGTAGGGGAACGTCAACGTTCTTCCATCCGAAAGCTCGAGAGTGAGCTCACGCTTCCGATTGTTGCGGTGAACGCTCAGCACCTTGATGCGCGGCCTCACAGCTTTCCCTCCCGTACCAGCTGCGTGATGAGCCGGAGGATCCGACGGGTGGCCCGGCCCTCCATCGCACATGCCTCGTCGAGGTTCCACTTCAGGACCTGTCGGCCGTCTTTGAACACATGCACGTGGCGAGGCGGATGGTCACCGGCCCAGGTGACGAAGAGGTATCCTCCGCGACGGATCCGGCCCACTCCCCTCCATTAATGTTATCGCGGGTGATAACACTTGTCGACCTTCGGGGGTGCCCGCGAGGGACCTCTTCGGGCCGACCTGCGCTCCCGGGAAGGTCGACATGTCGGTGGGACGGAGGGATGGCATCGCGGGTCGAAGCGTCGACCGCTGCATCGGGTCCGGGGTAACGAGCGAGTGGCAGCATGTGATGTCCCGCCTCGGGCCCATTCACTCCCTGAGGAAGTCGATGATGTAGGGCTCCGGCCCCTCGTCAACAGGTCGCCCGTCCTGCCATCGCCTCAGAGCCCGCGCGATCCGGCCCGGGTCCTTGTTGGGGAGCGTGTGCGGAATGACGAGCACGCCGAAGTGAGGCTCGCCGGCTTGGAAGAACTCTCGCGTGAGGCGGATGAAATCGTCGCGATTCCGCGTGACCATGACACGCTCTTCGGCTGCGGCGAAGCGCAGTTGTGCGTCATCGGGAAACGCGACCCCCGTTCGCTCGATCTCGTGGACGCTCACAACATCCAGAGCCATGGCGCGCGCCGCCTCGGACACCGCCGGATTGACATCTTCGTCCAGCAGGTATCGCAACGACACTCAAGGCCCATCGCGGCGAGGGGTAGCGAAAGGGAGTTCCGCCCTCACGCGCTCCGCGGTCCACTCGCGCTCACGCTTCACACGCTCATCGACTTCGGCCGGATACAACTCGTAGTATCCGATGGCGGCCCGGATCTGCGCCTCGGAAAGCCACGGGTAGTCCGCCCTCGTCTCGTCGAGTCGCCTCCCACCATCCTGCCACGTCCGGATGACCTCCCAAACGTCGAGACCTGTGCCGGCGACCACGGCTCGACGGCCGCTGGGACCATCGGCGAACAGGATCCCCGGCGCACGTCGCATGCGGATGCCCTCGGACAGGAGGTCCAGCGCGGCACTCGTCCACGACTGTCCGCGCTCCTTCCCCTCCCGCTCGATCTGGCGCTCGAGATCCTCAGGTAGGCGCAGGCCCCTGGCTCTGGTGGTCATGGTTCCCTCTACAAAGTGTGCACATCGTGCTCTATGTGCACAATGTGCAGCGCGACCTTTTTCAGGTCAAGCAACCGCACGGTGTGGTAGCCGACCTCCCGACGACCCGATCGTCTGCGCCTTGGGCCCGGATCGTCGCGCGGTCACTTGATCCCGGACGGTCTCGATGGCAACGTCCGGAGTTCACCCCCGAGGCGGAGCGGCACAGGTGCGCAGACTCGGCAGCGAAGGAACGAGGTTCGACGCCTCGGATCGGCTCGGCGAGTTGGTCCGGCGTTTCCGCGACGAATCCGGCCTTGTCGCACTCATCCTGTACGGGTCCCACAGGACCGAGCTGCAGACACCGCTGAGCGACATCGATCTGGCGGTGATCTTCCGCCACGGTGCGGTTCCGGAGGCTCGTGACCGTCTGCGCCTCACGGGCGTGGCCGTCGATGCCCTCGGGGAGGAGGACGTCTCGGTGACGTTCCTCGACCGGTCTCCGCTCCCCTTCCAGCACGAAGTTCTCCGAACGGGTCGGCCCCTGCTCGTCGTCGACGAGGTGGCGCTGGCGGACTTCCGCGAACGCGTGGTCGACCGCTTCTGTGACTTCGTGATCGACTACGAGGTGATCTGCGCGGATTACGACGCAGCCCTCCGGGAGGCGTATGGTTCCGGTCGATCCTGATCGGTTGCGGAATCCGATCCAGCACGTCCGCGAGCGACTGCGCCGGCTGAGGGGGATCCGGGACCGGGGACGCAAGGCGTTTCTCGAGGATGAGATCCTCCAGGACGCGGCGGTACGCTCCCTGCAAGCTGCCATCGAGGCGCTGCTCGACATCGCGAATCACGTCGTGTCGCGAGAGGGGATGGGAACACCCACCCGGTACCGCGAGGCCATCGACCTGCTCGTCGAGCACGGGGTTCTGCCGTCGGCCCACGCGGACCGCTTCCGTGCGATGGTGGCGTTCCGGAACCGGGTCGTGCATCTGTACGACGAAGTCGACGCCGAGGAGGTCCATGACATCCTGGAGAACCATCTGGGCGACTTCGAGACGTTCCTCGCCGCGATCGTCGAGCGCTACCTGACACCCCCTCCGAGTCCCACCTGACCCTTCGTTTCGCTAGGCGAATACCTGCGGGTCGAGCCATCTCCCCTACGGCTTGCGGATCGCGTGCACCCGCACCCGTTCGACGCCCATCGCGTCGCGCTGCACCCCCAGGACATAGTCGATGCCGATCTCGAGCGGCTCGAAGAGCGCCGGCATCGCTACCGCGCCGAGCCAGCG
>QJYK01000114.1 GCA_003248075.1 Gemmatimonadota bacterium
ACCGCCGGATTCCAGTCGGCGAACAGACCGGACGGGTTGGGCTCCCAGATCCAGACGTGGAGGTACCAGATCCCCAGGGAGGGCGCGGGCTTGAGGTCGTGGCCGAGGATCCTCGGAGGCTGCTCGCCGGTCCAGGCCGAGAAGGGGACGATGTACTCCACGCCGTTCAGCGTGTACTCCCCGCGCCCGGTCCTTCCGTAGACCAGGATCTCCGGTCGTTCGACCTCCAGGTGGGCGTCGAGGAGGCTCTCCCGCTGATGGTGGAATCCCATCGCGCCCTCCGGGGCCCTGTCCAGGCATCGTGTGACGCGCTCCGGGTAACCGGCGGCCACGGCGTTCCGCAGGTCGTGGAACGGCGCCGTCGCCCTGATGACCCGCGCGAGGTCGCGATCGACGGCATCCCCGAACCCCGACGGAAGGATGCCGGCGCCCGGCAGCGGCGAAGCTGGCGCGGCGGCGGAGCACCCACACAGGGGCCCGACGAGGACTACGGCGAGTGAGACGACCCAGAGCCTGACGCGCATCAAGACGCTCGAGCAGCGGGAAACGGGATGCTGCCCACGAATGTGGGGCGGGTCGGGCGTCGGGTATTGAAGGAAAGACCGTCGGCGCCAGGAGGACCGGCGAGGCTTGCCTCGGCGGCGCTTGCCTCAACCTCCCGTGGCAACTACCTGACAGATCAATCATTCACTCTTGGAGGTCATCATGAGACCCAACGTGTTGTCCGCGCTCGCTCTCGCCACTGCCGTCCTCGCTGGATGCTCGGAGCCCGAGCCGACCGCGGTGCTACCCGCGTTCGAAGTCGATCCGGCCATGGGAGTCGTGGCCAACCTGGGCAAGAACGCCGCCGTGCCGCTCTCTGGAGGACAGGAGGTCCCGGCCCGCCCCACGCGGGCACGGGGCTCAGCCGTCTTCCATCTCAGCGACGACGGCACGGAGCTGGAGTACAAGCTGATCGTCGCGAACATTACCAACGTCATCCAGTCACACATCCATATCGGTTCGGCCGGGGCCAACGGACCGGTGGGGGTGTTCCTCTACGGTCTGGTGCCGTCGGGCGGTGGGCGCGTCGATGGCGTGATTGCCCAGGGGACGATCACCGCAGACGACTTCATCGGGCCCCTGGCCGGCCTCGGCATGGACGACCTGATGGACCAAATCCTTTCGGGCAACGCGTACGTGAACGTGCACACGAACGACGGCGTGGCCCCGACCAACACGGGCCCGGGCGATTTCCCCGGTGGGGAGATCCGAGGTCAGATCCGCTGACGCGGCCGGACTGCTGCGGGCTGTGCGGCTCCGGAGTCGCGCGTAGGCTCCGGGGCCGATCGCCGCAAGCCAACGATGAGCCGCATCCCGCCGATCAGTCCTGGCTGCCCGGCGCCGTCGGATCGGGCGCGATCAATTTGAACGCGCAGCGCGGACCGGCCTTGTCGCAGGACTCGACGACCGGGAGCCCTGTCGCTTCCGCGACCAGCGCCTCGGTGAGCGCGCACACGGTGGGGTCCCTGCTCACGACGGCCGACAGCGGACAGCCCGCCGACCCGAGGGACCACCCGTACGGCTCCTCGGTGATCGACACGGAGCCCCCGATGGACTCGAGGAACGCCGCGGCCCCGGCTACCCGTGCCGACGCGCTGCCGTCTCCGGTCCGCCCGCGAGCACCGAGGCGCCGACCTGCGGCGCGCAGTCGAGCGAGCGCGGCATCGTCTCCGTCCTCTTGTCTGAGGGTCTCGACCAGCTCCACAAGAACGAGCGCGTACGCCTTTGGAAACAGCTCCTCGGCCTGTGACGTGAGCGCGTAGGTGCGTGCCGGCTTGCCCACCGACCCGCGCTGGATACCGGCGTGCCTAACCAGGCCGTCTCGTTCCGCCCCGGCGACGTGGGTGCGCACCGCGTTCGCGCTGATGCCCAATCTTTCCGCGAGCTCGGGGATGCTGAGCGGCCGCTCCCGGAGGAGGAGCAGCAACCGTGTTCGGGTCTCACCGACCAGCGTGTCCAGCCGGGCCATCCGCACCTCCCAGCGATCGCGTGGCGCTGAAACCTAGCTTGTAACGGCGCATTTTGCCAATAACACAATAAAATTATTGACAAATTAATGAAATGTCGCGACGTTGCTGTCCATCGAGATTCCATCGCCATCCGAGTCCTGGAGAGTGCTCATGGACACGCAAACCATCGCCGTCCCCGCCGACACTGCCATTTCGAGCGAGCCGTCCGTTTCCACGCGCCTCGCCTTTCGTGCCCTCCAGCTCGGCTTCGTGCTCGCGCCGATCCTCGCGGGACTGGACAAGTTCCTCGGGTTGATGACCGATTGGACCCGGTACCTGTGGCCGCCCTTTGCGGATCTCGCGGGACTTTCGGCGGGCGCGTTCATGGGGATGGTGGGTGTGGTGGAGATCACGGCGGGCCTGGTGGTAGCCTGGAAGCCCCGGATCGGTGGGTACGTGGTGGCTTCATGGCTCGTCGGGATCATCGTCAACCTGGCCCTGGTCGGGGGCTTCTGGGATGTCGCGCTGCGCGACGTCGGGCTGGCGATCGGGGCGTTCGCCCTGGCCCAGCTCGCGCGAGCCGAGGAACGGTAAGACTGCCGCTTCCGAGGGCGGATCGCACGAGACGCGACGACCGATTCGCCGAGCGGCTGGTGGGCCGGCCCCTTCGCCCCTACCGCAACCCCAACCTGTCGATGAGCGCGCGGTAGCGCGGATCGGCGCGCAAGGGGGCGCCGGAGGGGTCTCCCTTGAGTCGGAGCGCTTGCGCCGGATCGGCCAGTAGAACCCGCTCGAGGGACTGGAACGCCCGCTCCGCCTCGCCCGCCTCGTAGTAGACGATGCTCACGTCGTACGCGTCGTGCGGTGCGCGCTCGACCAGAGCGAGAGCCGAGTCCGGCTGGCCCCCGCGGGCGATGGCGTACGCCATGCCCAGGGTGACGGTCGGGGCCTGCTCCGGACTCAGATCCAACGCGGTTCGGAAGGCGGAGAGCGCCTCGTCGATGCGGCGCAGCATCGCCTCCGACCAACCGATGTTGTACCAGGCGTACCAGCTCCCCGGATCCATCTCGAGGATCTTCCGCGATTCGGCGATGGACCCTTCGTACCGTTCCGCGAACCACAGGCGGTCCGCCAGCAGGTTCCGGGCGGGGATGGAAAGCGGGTCCAGATCGACGGCCTTCGTGGCCTCGCGCAGCGCTTCCTCGTGCCGCCCCTGCGCCTCGAGGAGCTGCCCGTAGCGGGCATGGGCTTCCACCAGCCCGGGATTGAGCTCCAGGGCCCGTGTGATGGCCGCGATCGCGTCCTCCGTGCGGCCGTCCCATTGGGCCAGCCGGGACACCACCACGTGGGCTTCGGCGAGGTCGGGGTCGAGCGCGAGAGCACGCTGGAGTGACTCCTCGGTGCCGACCCGGGCCTCCTCGGGCGACAGCCGCTGCCAGTTCCACGCGGACAGGAACGTGTTGGCGCGGCCCACCCAGGCAAGCGCGAACGACGAGTCCGCGGCGATGGCCTCGTCGAAGAGCGCCCTCGTCTCCGGTAGCATCTCGCCCAGCGACGCCCGATTCTCGAAGAGGTATCGGGCGCGGGAGTAGTAGTCGAAGGCTTCGAGGCTCGTCGTGGGCCGTGTCTCTATGCTGGCCTCCGCCTCCGGCGTGAGCCGGGTCCGGAGCGCTGCGGCGATCTTCTTGGCCAGGTCGCTCCGTATGGCGAAGACGTTGGCAGCCGTGAGCTCCTCGTCGTACGTCTCGGCCCAGAGGTGCTCGTCCGTGGCGGCCTCGATGAGCTGAACGTTCACGCGGACCCGGTCGCCGGAGCGGTCCACGCCGCCCTCCAGCACCGTGGCGACGCCCAGCTCTCCCGCGATCTCGGGGATCGACTTGCCGCTGCCCACGTACTGCATCACCGACGTACGGGAGATCACCTTGAGCGAGTCGATCTTCGAAAGCTGGGTCAGCAGGTCGTCGTGCATTCCCTCCGAGAAGTACCGGTCATCCTCCGAGGAGCTCCGGGTGGCGAAGGGAAGCACCGCCACGGATCGGAGGCTCGCGGCGGACGCGCCGGCCGTCGTGGTGGGATTCGAGCCCGCCGCGCTGGGTCCGACGAGCATCCATCCCGCCGCCACGGCCCCCCACAGCGCCAGGGCGCCCACCCCTCCGGCGATTGCGTTGCGCCACGTGAAAAGGCTGTGCGGGGTGACGGCGCCCCCGCCGCCCGTCGACCTGGCCGGAGCCACCGCGGGGCCGAGACCGTGCAGGTAGGCCGTCGCGCCGACGATGGGCAGGCCGATGACCAAGAGGACGACCGCGAACGAGAAGACCCAGGGTGGAAGGCCCATGTTCTGGGTCAGGACATCGACGACCTGAAGCACCATCCAGGAGGCCCCGACATAGAGCCCGAGGACCTTCCAGAGCGTGCCTTTGCGTGTCTGTGGTGCCATTCGGGGCGGGTGGAGCCGGGGGCCGCGGTCGTCGGATCAATATAGGGAGGCCGTAACGCCGCGCATCCCAGGGGGCCCGGGCGGCGACGGGGGCCTCGAGCGACCTGTGGACAGCCCCCTGAAGTCCATGAAGCTTGATCTATCGAGCACGGGGGTCCAGATTCCCGACTCGAACGTGCCCAGCCGTCTGCCCACGACGGCGCGACCTCGAGGCTGATGGGACGTGTGACGAGGGTCCTCACGACCTGCGCATGTACGGGGTCTTGCCCGGCCACCCTTGCAGGGGAGGTCGCGGGACGTCCGTGCGCCGACCCATGACGGACGACTGAACGGATCCGGCCATCGTGCCCGACCCGTCTCCCGGCCCCTCTCCGCACGGAGGGGCCGGTTTTTTTTACGTCCTCGCCACAGCCCACCGACCCAAGGAACCGGCCTATGTCCTCGAGCAACGTCCGACCGCTCGCAGTGCTCTACGAGCATCCCGATTGGTTCAAGCCCCTGTTCGACGAGCTGGATCGTCGACGGGTGCCCTACGTGAAGGTGGACGCGACCTCCCATTCCTTCGACCCTGCCGAGACGGAGGCACCCTGGTCGGCGCTCTTCAATCGCATGAGCCCGTCCGCGTACCTCAGGGGTCACGGCAGCACGATCTTCTATGCGTCCCACTATCTCGCCCACGTGGCGGCGCTCGGCGTCCGTGTCATCAACGGGTGGCGCGCCTGGCAGATCGAGATCTCCAAGGCCCAGCAGCTCTCCCTTCTCGGCGGACTCGGCCTGCCGGCTCCACGCGCCCGGGTGATCCACCGTCCGCGGGAGGCCCTGGGGGCGTCGCGTGACCTCAGGTTCCCGATCGCAGTCAAGCCGAACATCGGCGGGAGTGGCGCCGGCATTCGACGGTTCGACACGCCCGACGCGCTCGCGGGGGCTGTCGGAGCGCTGGACCTGGGCCCGGACCAGACGGCGCTGGTGCAGGAGTTCATTCCCCCCGAACGAGGGAGGATCGTGCGTGTGGAGGTGCTGGACGGAAGGTACCTGTACGCCATTCGTGTCTACACCGATGGCGCCGGCTTCAACCTCTGCCCTGCGGACATCTGCCACGACGTCGACGGCTCGGAGCTCGAGCGCTCGGCCTGCCCGGCGGACGCGCCGAAGAACGGGCTGCGGGTCGAGGCGTACGATCCTCCCGGCGAAGTGGTGGCGCAGGTGGAGCGCATCATGGCGGCCGCCGGTATCGAGATCGGCGGAGTGGAGTACATGATCGACGAGCGTGACGGCAGGCTCTGGTATTACGACGTGAACGCCCTGTCGAACTTCGTCGCCGACAGCAAGCGTGTCGTGGGCTTCGACCCGGTCCGGCAACTCGTGGATTGGCTCCAGCTCGAGATGGTAGCCGCGACGCAGGCTCGTCCGAATCCACTGGAACGGGGGCGGCCTCGCCGGGTGCGGGGTCCCGAAGGCCTGCGTTCGCGGCTCTGACGCCAGCGCTCCTCCGGGCCGCTCAGGCGCCCGTCTGCACCCTCGTCTCGAGAGGATGCACGTGGAGCAGCTGGGCGTACCACACGAGGTTGCGTGCCATGTTGGAGGCCATGTGCGGCACAGCGGGATTCTTCAGCCGCTTCGCCCGGTCCTCGGACGGCGGGAATCCCACCTCGCCCACCCAGTAGCAGGCGCACTCGGGAGGCAGCGTGAACCCCATGAACGTGAGGACCATCATGATGGTGCCCATGGTGCTGAGCGCGCCGTCCTCGCTGCCCGTGATCACGATGCCTGCGACCTTGTTGTAGAGCGCGCTCCGGCCGGACGCGATGTACTCCTCGTCCAGCGCGTCCAGCCGCTCGATCGTACGCTGCATCAAGCTCGAGCGGCCGCCCCACCAGATGGGCGTCGCGAAGAGCACGATGTCGGCGGCCTTGATCTTGGCCACGATATCGGGCCAATCGTCGTCCGGGCTCTCGCGGAACCCGAGCCCGACGGGGATGTTGCAGTCCGAGAGCCGGATGATCTCCGAATCGAGGGTGGCGTGCTCCGCCATCTGCTCCAGCACCAGCTGCGCCACCTCCTCGGTGTTCGAGATCTCCGGCGCGTGCTTCAGGCTCCCATTCAGGACCAGGACCCGCAGCGGATGCTCCGCGGGCATATCGCAGCCGTGGATGGGCTTCGTCTTGTACATGCGGCCTCCGATGATCCGTCCGTGAGCGTGCGCCGACTACTCTACGTCGCTCCCCGCACGGCGGACAGATCGGCGCGCGGTGGCCTGCCCCGGGGTGTCACGGTGGCGGCCGACGCGCCCATATTGGCGCGGAACGGTCCATCCACGGAATGCGTCGACGACTCACCTGCCATGTCGAATCTCCGCCGCACGGTGTCTCGGGGTGCCCTGACGGGCTGCCTCGCCGTTCTCGTCGTGCCCATGCTGGCCCTCGCTCAGGCCGGGACGGACAGCGCCCAGGCCTCGACGGACACGATCTCAGCGCTCCGCCGGCCCATTCCGATGGCCGAGATCATCTCGCGCGCCGACTCCCTCGACGCGCTCCTCCGCGGTCGGGTCGCGGCTATGACGGCATCCGACGCCAGGATCGCGGAGATCGACTCGCTGCTTCCTCGGGCGGCGACGGCGGTCGCGGCGCTCTTGGAGCAATCGGACAGCGTCAGCCTGGGTAGGGCGAGCACGCGGGTCTTCGACGACCTCCGCAATCTCTGGGCCCGGCAGGCGGAGCAGCTCGACGGTTGGCAACAGACGGTCCAGCAACGCTCGCAGCAGCTCGACTCCCTCGCCCAGCGGCTCGACGCGACGAGCGTGGTCTGGCACCTGACCGCCGACTCCACAGCCGCCACCGAGCTGCCCGATGCCGTGCGAGAGCGGATGGTCGCGGCCATCTCGGGCATCGACTCGGCGAGGGCCGTGGTCCGGGCCCGACGCGACGCCGTGCTCGCCCTCCTGGGCACGCTTTCCCAGACACGATCGACGGCTGCCGAAGCCCTTCTTCGGCTGGACGATGCCGAGCGCTCGCGACGACAGCAGCTGCTCACGCCGGAGCGTCCTCCGCTGTGGCGCGTGTTCGCACAGCCCGAGGCGACCCCGTCCGTCGCCCCGGACCTCAGGCAGTCGTGGCAGCGGGACCGCGACGTGTTCCTGACGTTCCTCTCGGCGGAGCGCGGCATCTTCACGCTGCGGTTGTTGCTCTTCGGGCTGGTGGCCGTCGGGCTGACGATGCTCCATCACAGCGGCCTGGCCGAGGGCGACGATCCCGCAGAGATGTCCCAGGCCCTCGAGGTCCTGGCACGACCCGCGTCGGCCGCGCTGCTCCTCTTCCTGCTGAGCGGGCGTCTCTTCCACGGCGCCATGCCGCAGGTGTATTCCGACGTGAACGGCCTGCTGCTCATGGTGCCGCTCGCCCGCATGATCCCGATCGTAGCTCCTCCCAGGGTCCGGGTCGCCTCCTATGCCCTGGTCGGGATCTTCGCCGTGCAGCGCCTCGGCCCGTTCTTCGTGTCCTCTACGTCGTGGGACCGGCTGATCGGGCTCGCCGTGAACCTGCTGGTTCTCGCTGGCCTGGTGTGGCTTACCCGGATGAGTCGACCGGGCGCGTTGGGTGAGAGCCGCTTCCAGCGCGCGCTGCTGGTCTATGCGAGGACCGGCGTCGCAGCGACGTGCGTGGCCCTGCTCGCCAATGTCCTCGGCCTGGTGGACCTCGCGGAGCTCCTCACATCCGGCATCATCCTGGGCCTGATCGCGGCGTTCCTCCTCGTCGTGGGCGTCATCATCGTCCGGGCCGCGGTCCGCCTGACGCTTCGACGTCCGTTCGCCCTCGCCCTGGCCTCGGTGCGCAACGAGCGGGCGCTCATCGCGCGGCGATTCGATTGGGTGATCTCCTTCGCCGCGGTGCTGTGGTGGTCTTCATTCGTGCTCGACGTGTTTCGTCTGCGCGGCGTCGTCCTGGGCTGGGGCGTCCGGGTCGTCGGGGCGTCCCTGACCGTCGGGTCGATCGACGTCTCGGTCGGTGATGTGCTCGTGTTCACCCTCGTCGTCTGGGCAGCGTTCCAGATCTCGCGGTTCGTCCGGTTCGTCCTGAGAGAGGATGTGCTCCCGCGGATCGACCTGCCCCGCGGCGTGCCTCAGACGGTCACGACCCTAGCCAACTACCTGGTCGTCGGGCTCGGGTTCATGTTCGCGGCGGCCGCCGCCGGTGTCGATCTCTCTCGGATGACGCTGCTGGTGGGAGCGTTCGGCGTCGGGATCGGCTTCGGCCTTCAGAGCATCGTCAACAACTTCGTGTCGGGGCTCATCCTGCTCTTCGAGCGGCCCATCCAGGTGGGAGACATGATCCAGGTGGACACGCTCATCGGCACGGCCCAGCGAATCGGGATCCGGGCCAGCGTGGTGCGGACGCTGGACGGTGCGGAGGTCATCGTTCCCAACGCCGATCTGGTGACCGGCCGCGTCGTGAACTGGAGTCTCTCCGACCGCATGAGACGGTTCGAGCTGGTCGTCGGCATCGCCTACGGCAGCGATCCGAGGGCAGCACTCGAGCTGTTGGTGCGCGTCGCGCGGGAGCAGGAGGGCGTCGCGGAGGAGCCCGCTCCCGTGGCGCGCCTCTCGGGTTTCGGAGACAGCTCACTCGACCTGACCCTGCTGGCCTGGACGAGCCTGGATTCCTGGGCCGACGTTGCGAGCGATCTGCGCGTACGCGTCGCCGCGGCCTTCGCCGAGGCGGGCATCGAGATCCCGTTCCCGCAGCGCGACCTGCATGTCCGTTCGGTCGAGGGGTTTTCAGCCGCGTCGCCCTCCATTCCGGTCATGGAGACTCGACCACCATCCCCATGACCCGGCCATTGCACGCACCGGCTCCGCGCCAATACACTCGCCCACCCGGACCTTCGAGTGGGAGTCCCGCCGTGAGCCTGCAGGACTGGCGTTTCACGCCCCGCGCCTCCGCCGCCGGCATCGCCGTCGCCCTGTGTCTCGCGTTCGGCGCATGCGCCCGGGATACGACGACGGGCGGTGCGTCGCTCACCGGGGACTGGGACTGGTACCGCATGCTCGGCGCGGCGCCCGGCGGTGGCTTCGAGGCGAGACGCCGGTTCGGGTATGCGCACTTCGACGGCGCGAACGCCGCCGGCGCCTGGCTGCGGAGCCGCGCTGGCGGGACGCTCGCGACCATCGACGCCGTCGAGCTTTCCGGCGATTCCCTGGTGCTGGCGTTCGCGAGCGGGGACGAGGTGCGTGCCACCCTGATCGGGGACTCGATCGCCGGTCGCACGTATCGCGAGGGTCAGCCGGTCGACCGTGTGTGGTTGATGCGCCGCACGGCGCCGCCGGTCTGGGAGCCGAGCTACCGTCTCTGGCCCGGCGAGGTCTCGGACTCGACCTACGCCGTGGAGATCGACCCCGCGATGCCCATGCAGGCGAGGGACGGGACGACGCTGATGAGCTTCGTGGCCCGGCCCGTGGGCGACGGCCCGTTTCCGGTGGTGATGGAGCGGACGCCGTACCTGAGGTTCGACACGACGAGCGGGATCTGGTGGGCGTCTCGCGGCTACGTCTATGTCAAGCAGGACGTGCGCGGCCGCGGTGACTCCGACGGCGTGCTGGACATGAATGCCGGTCAGGAGGAGGACGGCTACGACGCGGTCGAATGGGCGGGTACGCTGCCCGGGACGAACGGCAAGGTGGGCATGATCGGTGCGTCGAATCCCGGGCTCTACGCCTGGTATGCCGCCATCGCGGCGCCCCCGCACCTGGCCGCGATCGCCCCCGCGGTGGCGACGGCCGACCCCATCCGCATCGTCCCGTACATCGACATGGTCTTCTCGCCGACGATCGTGCCGTGGCTCTGCCTGACGGCGGTCAAGGAGACGATGTCCGACATGAGCAACGTCCCGGTGTTCAGGGCGTTCAACCACCTGCCGGTGATCGAGGCCGCGGAGCAGGCCGGTTGTCCCCGGCCGCCGTACTGGGACGACTGGTTCGACCATCAGGCCCTGGACGACTATTGGCGCGCCCTCGGCATCGAGGCTCGGCTCGACAGGGTGAATGTGCCCGTGCTGGGCATGGCCGGGTGGTACGACGACGCGCGCGGCACGATCCGCAACTATGTCGCGCTCGACACGCTGGCCGATCATCCGTTCCAGCGCATCGTGATGGGTCCGGGAGCCCACAAGGGCATCGATTACGTGAACGGCGACTTCGGGCCACAGGCGCGCGTCGAGCGCTCTCGCGACATGCAGGCGCGCTGGTTCGATCGCTGGCTCAAGGGCGTCGACAACGGCGTGGATCGCGAGCCGCCGGTGGACATCTTCGTCATGGGCGAGAACGTCTGGCGGCAGGAGCACGAGTGGCCGCTCGCCAGGACGGTGTATACGCGCTACTACCTGCACTCCGGCGGCGCTGCGAACACGGCACGGGGGGACGGCACGCTGAACACGGTTCCCCCCGGCGAGGAGCCCGCGGACACGTTCACCTACGATCCGGGCGACCCGACTCCGTACCTCATCGATGCGCGGGAGCTGGAGCTCGGGCTGAACGAGGACTACTCGGCGGTGCACGCGGGGAGACGCGACGTGCTCGCGTTCACGACGGCGCCCCTCGCACAACCGGTCGAGATCACCGGCCCCATGACCGCGACGATCTGGGCGGCGTCGGACGCGCGCGACACGGACTGGAACGTGATGATCCTGGAGGTGCGGCCGGACGGTACCGCCTGGCGCATGCAGGACGGCATCATGCGCGCGCGCTTCCGCGACGGCTTCGACCGGCCGGCCCTGCTCGAGCCCGGGCGCGTCTACCGCTACGACATCGACCTCTGGTTCACCAGCCGGGTGATCCCACCTGGCAACCGGCTCCGGGTGGTCGTATCCTCGGCGGCCTTCCCCAAGTACGACCGCAACCTCAACACGGGCGGTGACAACGAGCGCGACACGGAGTACGTCTCCGCGCACCAACGCGTGCTCCACGACGGGGCACACCCTTCGCACGTGACGCTCCCGATCATTCCGCGGGACGGCCCGTGACCGGGTTCCTGAGACGGCTCCGCGGCCTGCTGGGCCTGAGCGCCGTGGGCGGAACGGTGGGGGGGATCCTGGGCGTGGTGTACGCGTTCGTCACGTCGTTCCTGGGCCTGGGCTCGATCGCCTTCGGCTCGGTCGGCTGGACCGCGGCGCTCTGGGCCGGATTCGGCGCGGCCGCCGCGGGCGGGGTGGGGCTCGTGCTCGCCACGCTGGAGTCCCGTCGCAGCCTGGGCGAGCTGTCCGCCGGCCGCGCCGCGCTCGGAGGGGCGGTGGTCGGCGCGCTGGCCCCCTTAGCCGTGGTGTTTGCGCTCACCGGCGGCATCTACGTGTCCGGCGTCTCCTTCGTGGCGGGCCTCAGCGGCCTGCTCGGGGCCGGGCTCGGGGCCGGCTTCGTGTCCATGGCCAAGAGGGCCGAGAAGGCCGAGCTCGGGCGCGGCGAGGACCGGGGGGAGCTGGGGCCCTGACGGCCCGGCCGCCCCGGCCCACCCTGGCATGCGAGACCAGCCGATCCCAACGCTTGCGGTTCCGTCGCGCGCACCGCCTTCTTGTGGCTGCGCGCGGGGCGACCCGCGTCGTGACGACCGCCTGCACGGAGCCGAGAGCCCCTCACCTGCCCATGCCCGAAATCACCGGTCAACTGACGAACGCGCTCGCAGGCCGCTACAGGATCGAGCGGCATGTCGGCGAAGGCGGGATGGCCAGCGTGTACCTCGCGCACGATGTGAGGCACGAGCGGAGGGTCGCGCTGAAGGTGCTGCGCCCGGAGCTCGCGGCGGTCATCGGCGCGGAGCGCTTCCTCAACGAGATCAAGGTCACGGCGAACCTGCAGCACCCGCACATCCTCCCCCTTCACGACTCGGGCGAGGCGGACGGGTTCCTGTTCTACGTGATGCCGTTCGTGGAGGACGACACGCTGCGCGACAAGCTCGACCGGGAGCGGCAGCTCGGCATCGAGGAGGCGGTGGAGATCACGCGCTCGATCGCGTCGGCGCTGGACTACGCGCACCGGCAGGGGGTGATCCACCGCGACATCAAGCCGGCCAACATCCTGATGCACGAAGGGCAGCCGATGATCGCGGACTTCGGCATCGCGCTGGCGGTGAGCCAGGCGAGCGATCAGCGGCTGACGGAGACGGGGCTGTCGATCGGGACGCCGCACTACATGAGCCCGGAGCAGGCGATGGGG
>QJYK01000003.1 GCA_003248075.1 Gemmatimonadota bacterium
CAGCTCCCCGACCTCACCCGCGAGACCGCCGAGGCTCGTCGGGTCCTCGCTTCCGAGCCCCTGACCCGGGCCATGGAGTACCTGCGCAGCGCACGCGACGAGACGGTGCGCGAGTGGCTCGACCTGTGCGAGACGTACGGGCCGTCCGGGGGCGAGCTGCCCCGATCCCAGCTCATCTACCGGCTGTTCCGCATCTACGGCCTCGAGAAGGTGCGCATCGACGACGCAGGGAACGTGATCGGGGTGCGGCCCGGGACCGGGGGAGGTCCCACCGTCGTTCTGAACGCCCACCACGACAACGTGCCCCTGATGCCCGAAGGGCAACCCATCGCGGCGTTCGAGGCCGACGGCCGCGTGTGGTGTCCCGCGGCGGGGGACGACCTCATGGGCGTGACCCAGGTGCTCACGGTGATCCGTGCCATGAACGCCGGCGGCGTGACGACCCGGGGCGACGTGTGGTTCCTCAGCGTGACTGGGGAGGAGGCCCCCACGGGACCCGACCACCCCGACGCGAGCCCCGGCATGGAGCTCTTCGTCCTCTCCAATCTCCCCACGAACCTGGACTGGCGACGAGGGGACATCCTGGTGCAGTTCCACGGGAGGGGAGGCGCGGGTGTGGCCACGGGGAGCATTCCGGTGCGCCACCGTACGCAGCTGCGCATGTACGCGGCCTTCGAGCGCGACCGTTGGGCGCCTCACGCCGTGGACGCGCTGGCCCGCGCCGTCGTCCGCATCGGCCGCGAAGTTCGCGACCCGCGTTCCACCGAGATCGCGTTCGACGCCGCCCCCGGAAACCGGCCCGCGGGCGACGTGCTCTACCTGAACATGGGGATGATCCACGCCAGCGAGATCATCGCCCGTCCCGCGAGCGAGGCCTGGGTGCGCCTCGACATGCGCGCCGACAGCGAGGCCCGCCTGGAGGAGGCGCACGCCGCCATCCGGCGCATCGCGACCGAAGTGTCGGAGGAGATGGGCAAGGGCTTCGCGTTCACGTACGACATCAACAGCAAGAACGGGCGGGAAGCCCCCATCGCCGGTTGGAGCCAGGTCGACAATGCGCCGGCGCGCATGGCGGCAGCGGCGGCGAACGTCCTCTATGGTGTCACGCCGGTCATCGACTCGACGACGGGATGCGGGGACTGCGTGCGCGCCTACCGGAGCGGGATGCCCGCCTTCTCGTTCACCGGCGCGGTGGTGGACTACAACGACGGGCGCCACGAGGTGCGCAGCGGCCCGGTGACCACGTCGGCCACGCGACTGGCCACGGCGTCGCACGACGTCACGGAGAGCGCGGAAATCGTCCGCCTCTGGGCAGGGGTGAAGCAGGCACTCCTCTTCACCGTGGCTTACGTCGGACTCGGCGGCGCCTAGGACGCGAGATTCCCTAGAAGCTCCTCCACAGCGACACCGACACGGCGCCGTTGGTCCGGCGGGATCCGTCCACGAAGGAGAAGCCGCGCACGCGCTCGACGCCGAGCATGAGCGTGGCCCCACCGCGGTCACGCCAGAGCGACCGCCGGAGGCGCAGGACGCCCCGCGTCCGCCGCTCGTCCGGGAGATCGGCCGAGCGGTACACGTCGCGCTCCGGCGTGAAGCGCACGGCCTGCGGATCCGCGCTCATCGACTCGGCGGTCAACGAGAGCTCGGCGGACTCCAGCCAGAGCAGGGGTCCCACCCGGTAATCCAGCTCGATTCGTCTCGCGTCGGGTCCCAGGGGGGATCCCTGTAGAAAGCCGTCCACGGCCAAGCCGGTCCGGAACTGAGCGTGCCGGTACACCTGGGGGCCGATCCTGTGAACGCATATGCCGACCCGATGCCGACCCGAGGCACCCAGATTCGGCAGGATGAGCGCCGCCCGATACGCGGCTGCGGCATCCAGGACGTCGCCCACACGGTCGCGGTCGAAGTCGGTCACGATCACCTCGGTCTCGACGATCAGAGCACGGCCCAGGCGCACCCGGGCATCGATGCCCGCGAGCTTCTCTGAGAACCGGTCGATGTCGTCACCCTTGAACAGGCCCCACAACACCGTGAGATCCCGGATCCGAGCCCCGACCGACGCGTCGGGAGCGCCCTCGCCCATCTGCTTGTTCAAGACCGACATGCCCAGCTGGATCCCCACCGCCGGGGAGATCGCCAGGCGGCCTGCGAAGAGCTTGGCGTGGGGGAAGTTCTGGCGCGGCCCCAGATCCGCCGCGAGAACCGTGACCTCCCCGACTCCGAGGAACGCCAGGTCCACGGGCTGATCCGTGGAGAGGCGGATCATGTCCAGCGTGGGTCCGTTGATGGAGAACAGCAGCCCCTCTCCTTCCCACCCCCAGGCGACGTGGTCGCGGCCGACCTGGACGGCCCAGGCGCCGAGCACCGCTCTCGCCCAGGCGCGATCGACGGTGGCTCCGCGCCGACCGGGAGGCACGCCGGACGCTTCGAGCGCCGAGGCGCGCGCGCCGACGCCGAAGGCCCACCGGCGACCGAACCCCAGGGAGGCCTCCCCCGAGAGCGCGGCCATCGCCCGATCTCCGTAAGCGTGGCCCGCCCGGCCGGCCCACAGGGGGTCGACCACCGCGTCCACCGCCCCGACGCCGTTGGTGGGGATGACCCGCCCCGGGCTCCGACCTCCCCCCAGCTCCATCTCCAGCCACCCCCGGACCGGCGTCGCCTCGCCGGGATCGGCGAAGCGCACCTCGATGCGACGGAGGACGGACTCGGCCCTCAGCCGGCGGGGGTCGTCCTCCGGCAGCGAGGTCACGAGGGACTCCCGGGCCCGGGCGGCGAGCCGACGCACCCTTCCGACCGAGTATGGGAGCTCGTCCGTCCACCCCCGACCGACGAGGCCGAGCGCTTCCAGTCGGGCGACGTCCTCGTAGACGGGATCGAGGAGGGGCACCGTGGCCGCCGCCTGGGCATGCGTCGAGCACGGGATGGCCAGGCTCGCGATCGCGAGCCTCCAGACGGCGCGTCTCCACCCACCGGCCAGCGGTACCGCCAACCTCAAAAGCGCACCAGGACCGCCGACCAGTGGAATCCCGCGCCGAAGGCGGTCAGAAGGACGAGGTCACCCGCGTTGATCAGACCCTTCTCGCGAGCCTCCCACAGCGCCACCGGAACGGAGGCGGACCCGGTGTTCCCGTAGTCGCGCACGTTGGCGTACACCTTGTCGGCCGACAGCCCCAGTCGCGTCCGCATCGCCTCGATGATGCGGTGGTTGGCCTGATGCGGGATGACCAGCGACACATCCTCCAGACCGAGGCCTGCCTCCTCCAGAAGCGCCAAGGCCGAGGTGCTCATGCGCGCGACGGCCTCCTTGAAGACCTGGCGGCCCTCCATGATCAACCGCCGGTGGAGGCGTTGGCGCGCGCGCTCCTCGTTGAAGGGGAAGCGCGTGCCCCCGACCTGGAGCCCGAGGATGTCGCTCCTGGTCCCGTCGGTGCCGGCACTGGCCGCAAGGATCTGGGCGGCCCCCGGGCCCGAGCCGACCACTGCAGCGCCGGCGGCGTCTCCGAACAGGACGCAGGTGTTCCTGTCGGTCCAGTCCATGAGCCGGGTGAGGAGCTCCACACCGACCACGAGGATCTTGCGGTCGCGCTGGCTCGCGCGGGCGCGGGCGACGTCCAGTGCCAGCACGAAACCGGCGCACCCGCTGCTCCCAAGGTCGTACGAGGGGATCTCTCCGCACCCCAGGCGTGCCTGGAGGAAGGAGGCCGTGTCCGGAGAGTAGACCTCCGGTGTGTCGGTGGCCACGACGATCTCGTCGATGTCCGCCGGCGTCATGCCGGCGTCGGCGATCGCGGCCCTCGCCGCATGCGTCGCCAGGTCCGCCGTGGTCTCGTCGTCGGAAGCGACCCTGCGACGCTCGATGCCCGTCCGCTCCACGATCCATTCGTGGGA